>NZ_CP095742.1:4302500-4602500 GCF_023078495.1 Luteibacter aegosomatissinici
ACCACGAACCACGACCTCTTCGCCCGCGCCCGCCAGCTGATGCCCGGCGGCGTGAATTCACCCGTGCGCGCCTTCAAATCGGTGGGCGGCGAGCCGTTCTTTACCGCGCGTGCCGATGGCCCGTACCTGTGGGACGTGGAAGGCAAGCGCTATATCGATTACGTGGGCTCGTGGGGCCCCATGATCGTGGGCCATAACCACCCGGCCGTGCGCGAGGCGGTGGTGAAGGCCGCCCAGGATGGCCTGAGCTTCGGCACGCCCTCCCCCGCCGAAGTCACCATGGCCGAGACCATCGTGAAGCTGATTCCTTCGGTGGATATGGTGCGCATGGTGAACTCGGGCACCGAGGCCACCATGTCGGCGATCCGCCTGGCGCGTGGCGCCACCGGCCGCAACAAGATCGTGAAGTTCGAAGGCTGCTACCACGGCCATGGCGACAGCTTCCTGGTGAAGGCGGGATCGGGCGCGCTGACGTTTGGCGTACCAACCTCGCCGGGCGTGCCGAAGGCAGCGGCCGATCTGACGCTTACGCTTCCGTATAACGACATCGAGGCGGCGAAAGCGCTGTTCGCCGAACACGGCGCGGATATCGCCGGCCTCATCATCGAGCCGGTCGCCGGCAACATGAACTGCATTCCGCCGAAGGATGGCTACCTGCAGGCGCTGCGCGAGCTGTGCACGCAAAGCGGTGCGCTGTTGATCTTCGACGAAGTGATGACCGGTTTCCGCGTCGCCCTGGGCGGCGCGCAGGCGCATTACGCCATCAAGCCGGACCTCACCTGCTTCGGCAAGGTGATCGGCGGTGGCATGCCGGTGGGCGCGTACGGCGGTCGCCGCGACCTGATGGAACAGGTGGCCCCGGCGGGCCCGGTGTACCAGGCCGGCACGTTGTCCGGTAACCCGGTGGCGATGGCGGCGGGCCTGGCCATGCTCGAGCTGATCCAGGCGCCCGGTTTCTACGACGACCTGGCGAAGCGCACGGCGAAACTTGCCGACGGGATCGCGGCTGCGGCGACGAAGCACGGTATTCCCTTCAGCGTGAACTACGTCGGCGCCATGTTCGGCCTGTTTTTCACCGATGCGAAGGTGGAGAGCTACGCGCAGGCGACTGCTGCGGATGTGGCGGCGTTCAACCGCTTCTTCCACGGCATGCTGGAGCGCGGCGTCTACCTCGCGCCGTCGGCGTTCGAAGCCGGCTTCGTGTCGAGCGCGCATACCGATGCGATCATTGACGAGACCATCGCGATCGCGGACGACGTGCTCGCCAGCCTGAAGGCATAACGCAGACGTGTAAGGAAAAAAAACGCCCGGCAGTGCCGGGCGTTTTCTTTAGGCCACCTTGGCCTCGCGGCTGGCGAACTCCGCCAGTGTCGCGTGCAGGCGTTCGAGGCCCGCGGCGGTTTCTTCATCGGTGATGTTGAGCGGCGGCACGATGCGCAGCACATCGGGGCCGGCCTGCAGGATGAGCAGGCCGTGCGCGGCGGCGATATCGAGCACTTCGCCGGCGCGCCCCTTGAAGGCATCGGAGAGCACTGCGCCGATCATGAGCCCGCGGCCACGGATTTCCGAGAACAGGTGGAACTCGTGGTTGAGCTTGTCGAGACCCTTGCGGATATCGTTCGCCTGGCGTTCCACGTTGAGCAGCACCGCGGGTGAGGCGATCTTCTTCAACGCAACGCGCGCGACCGCGGCCGCCATCGGGTTGCCGCCAAACGTCGTGCCGTGCGCGCCGAACTGCATCACCTCCGATACCTTCGGGCCGGCCAGCATCGCGCCGATCGGGAAGCCCGCACCCAGTGCCTTCGCCAGGGTGACGATATCCGGCGTGACATGGTCGTGCGTGTGCGCGAACAGCGTGCCGGTGCGGCCCATGCCGCACTGGATTTCATCCAGCACCATGAGCGCGTTGTGGGCATCGCACAGCTCGCGGATCTTCTTCAGGAAGCCCGGTGCCGCGGGCGTGACACCGCCCTCGCCCTGCACGGGTTCGACCATCACTGCGGCAACGCCACCCTTGGCGAAGGCTTCTTCCAGCGCGGCTTCATCGTTGAACGCCACGTAGCGGAAGCCACCCGGCAGCGGCTCGTAGCCTTCCTGGTACTTGGGCTGCGCGGTGGCGGTGACCGAGGCGAGCGTGCGGCCGTGGAACGAGCCGAGGAAAGTGATGATGACGCGGTCTTCCGGCGCGCGGCCCTGGCCGGCGGCCCACTTGCGCACGAGCTTGATCGCGGCTTCGTTGGCCTCGGTACCGGAGTTGCACAGGAACACGCGATCGGCGAACGGTGCGTGCTCGATGAGTTCTTCGGCCAGGCGCAGCGGCGGCTCGGTCCAGAACACGTTGCTGGCGTGCCACAGCTTGTGGGCTTGCGAGACGAGCGCCTCGACCAGCTCGGGCTCCTGGTGGCCCAGGGCATTCACGGCAATACCGGCGCCAAAATCGAGATAGTCGCGACCTTCCGTATCCCACACGCGCGCGCCCTTGCCGTGGTCAAGGATGACATCACGGGGGCGGTACACGGACAGCCAATAGCGCTTGCCCAGGCCGATGAGATCGGAGGGTTCGACAGGATGCGACGACATGGAAACGACTCCCGGGCCCGGCCGCAGCGCCTGGCCCCAAACAGGAACGGATGGAATCGCACGGTACGTTCTGCGGTCCGACATCGATCCGATGCCCGCGCGGCATGGTGCGTCGCGGGATCCCCATCGTATAAGGCGCGGGCTCCGCGGACAACGGCTGTTCCGTTGCTGTAACGGCCTGTTACACAACGCTACAGCCGATGAACGGCCCGGAAATGCCGGTCGGGTAGAAATTCCTTGCGAATCAAGGCCACGCCCGGGTGGCATGCGGCTTGCTCGCCTTCAGGGGAGGCCCCTGGCGGCCCACGCGGTTCGCTCGACCGACGACCCTGCCAAGCCGGACGAGAGAACGGGAACTCCCGGTCCCCCAGAGGGCCGGGAGTTTTCTTTTCCAGAGGTGCGGCTAGCGCAACTGATCGAGGGCCAGCTGGTGCTTCTTGCAGAGGCGGTACACCGTGACGCGCGACACCCGCAGCCGGCGGGCGCATTCGCTGATATTGAACGCGCTGGCCCGCAGGCAATCGACGATGGCCTCGCGCTCGGCCGAGGTGCGCGCGCTGCCCAGGCTGTCGCGATCGATGCCGGGCAGGTCGGCGTTGAGTTCAAGGTCATCCGGGGTGATCAGGGCATCGTCGGCGATCACGGCCGCGCGCTGCACCCGGTTCATCAGCTCGCGCACGTTGCCGGGCCACGAGAAGGCGTTCATGGCCTTGCGCGCCGCCGTGCTGAACGCCCGCGCACGGGTGCCATAGCTTTCGCGGAAGGCATCCAGGAAGTATTGGGCCAGCAGCTCGATGTCGCCGTTCCGTTCGCGCAGCGGCGGCATGCGCAGGCGCAGGACGTTGAGCCGGTAGAACAGGTCCTCGCGGAACCGCCCCTGGGCCACCGCCTTTTCCAGGTCGACGTGGGTGGCGGCGAGCACGCGCACGTTCACCTTGATGGACTGGCAGCTGCCGATCCGCTCGATGGTGCCTTCCTGCAGCACGCGCAGCAGGTTGGTCTGGGCATCCAGCGGCAGGTCGCCGATTTCATCCAGGAACACCGTGCCGCCATCGGCGGATTCGAAATGGCCGATGCGCCGCGCCGTGGCCCCGGTGAAGGAACCGCGCTCGTGGCCGAACAATTCGGACTGGACGAGGTTGGCCGGGAGCGCGCCACAGTTGATGGCGGCGAAGGGCTTGTCGCGGCGCGCGGAGAGCTGGTGCAGGGCCCGGGCGGCCATTTCCTTTCCCGTGCCGGTTTCGCCGGTGATCAGCAGCGGCAGCTCGACGGGCGCGAACTTCCGAATATTCTGAGAAAGCGCCCGGATCGCCGGACTCGTGCCAGTCATCACGCTGGGCTGGTCATCGTCCAGCACCGGGATGCCATCGGCGGGCACCCGCTGGAGTGCCTGGCGAAGTGCCTGCAACGACGAGGCGCCATCGATGAGTTCGAAGGCCTGGGGCAGCACATGCTGGATGGAAGGATCGTTCGCGGGCGTGCGGTGGCCGGTGAGGCCGATCCACGCCAGGCCCGGGTGGTTGTCGCGCAGCTCCTGGAGTACCCGCACGGCTGCCTGCGCGCTCGCGCGCAGATCCACCACGGCGATGGCCGTGTCCCCACATTCGGGCAAGGCGCTATCCAGCCGGGCCGGATCGGCCACCAGCGTTCGCCAGCCAGCCCGAATCAGCCCGAAATGCTCTTCAACGCTCGGCCTTCCAACCCAGACGACGCAACGTCCCGTCGATTCCCCGCGTGACATGCCTGCTCCTCAAACCGTTCAGTGGCCTGCGCCGGCTGTAGCGGGTTCACCCTTGGACCCGCCGCCGGCACCCCCTGCAGGCCGGCAAGCCCCACACCACCCCGTGTCATGTCGTGCCACAGGGCGACGAAGTGACGTTACCCCGGCATGCAAAAACCGGCCATACACCAAACGGGCTAGCTCACACAGCGGTTCGGATGGCGTTTTGCGCTTGCTAGAGAAACAAGTCCGGTAGTAGAGGCTGGCCCGGCGTGACGGCGTAGTGATCGAAGTTCGTCACACCTTCTTCACGCAAAACGGCTTCGTCGATCGCGAAGTGGCCGGTGTAGGACCGGGCGGGGCGGGTCAGGATCGCGTGCGCGGCATCGGCCACGATCTCGGGGGTTCGGCAGTTCTCGGGCTTGACCCCATCGATCATGCCGATCGCGGCGGTGGCGATCACCGTTTTCGGCCACAACGCATTCACCGCGATACCCATCGGGGCGAACTCGGGCGCCATGCCGAGCACGCACTGGCTCATGCCGAACTTGGCGATGGTGTACGCCACGTGCGGTGCATACCAATGCGGATCGATGCTGAGCGGCGGCGAGAGCATGAGCACGTGCGGGTTCGCCGCTTCCTTCAGGAAGGGCAGGCAGGCCTGCGTCACCAGGAACGTGCCGCGCGTGTTCACCTGGTGCATCAGGTCGAACCGCTTCATCGGTGTGTTCTCGGTACCCGCGAGCCAGATCGCGCTGGCGTTGTTCACCACGATATCGATACCGCCGAACCGTTCGGCGGCGGTCGCCACCGCCATGCGCACTTCATCTTCCTCGCGGATATCGACCTTGAGGGCGAGCGCCTGGCCACCCGCGGCTTCGATCTCCGCGGCGGCCGTGTGGATCGTGCCGGGCAGTTTCGGATTGGGCACGCCGCTCTTCGCGGCGATCACGACGTTGGCGCCATCGCGCGCCGCGCGCAGGCCGATGGCGAGACCGATGCCGCGGGAGGCACCGGTGATGAACAGGGTCTTCCCGGCGAGCGATGTCATGGGGCGTTACTCAGGCGCGCTGGAAGCGCGGGAGGATGTCACGCAATTCGGCGAGGCGCTGGAGCGGATCATCCAGCTCGAGCATGTGCTGGCATTCGTTGGGATCGAGCGGTAGCAGTTCGCACAGGCGGAAGCCGACCCAGCTCGCATCGTTGTCCGCGCGGCCGGCGATGTCCTGTTTCCACGGCGGCCCCATCTGCTCGGCCAACCGCTCGAGGATGGTGGTGAGCAAGCCGAATTCCGGCGGCACAGGCATCTTCGCTTCCGGGTCCCACGGTGCGATGTCGCCGCGCACCTGGCCATCGGAGCGTACGCGCGTGCGGGTCACCCGAAAGCGCTGGCCACCTTCGGCCACGATGCCGAGCAAGCCATCATCACGCGTGTGGAAATCGGTGATGGTCGCGAGCGTGCCGACCGCGGCGGGGATCGCCGGCTGGCCGGCTTCTCGGCCTTCCAGGATGAGACACACACCGAAGCCCCTGCCCGTGCGCGCGCACTCGCGAACCAGATCGATGTAACGCGGTTCGAAGATGCGCAGCTGGAGATGACCGCCCGGGAACAGGACGTTCGACAAGGGGAACAGCGGAAGGTCGAGCGTGGGCAAGGTCGCGGCCATGCCCACCAGTCTAACCTGCGCGCAGTGCGTCGAAGAAGCGCCGGGGCGCCCCTTCGAAACCGCCGTTGGACATGAAGATGACCTGGTCGCCCTCACGTGCCTGGGTGGCGAGGCTGGCCACCAGCGCGTCGACAGTGGGGACGGTCGTGCCGCGCCCATCCAGTGCACCGGTCACCTTCGCCGCATCCCATGCCAGCTCCGGGCGGTGCAGGAACACCACGCCATCGGCATCGGCCAGCGACGGGGCCAGCGCGTCGGCATGCGCACCGAGGCGCATGCTGTTCGAACGCGGTTCGAGCGCGACCAGGATGCGCGCCTTGCCCACCTTCGCGCGCAAGCCCGCCAGCGTGGTGGCTATGGCGGTGGGGTGATGCGCAAAGTCGTCGTAAACCGTAACGCCGCGTGCCTCGCCGATCACTTCCATGCGGCGGCGGGCGCTGGCGAAGCTTTCAAACGCGGGAAGCAACGCCACCGGATCCGCACCGGCCGCCGTCGCCGCAGCGAGGGCGGCCAGCGCGTTCATGACATTGTGCCGGCCGAGCGAGCCCCAGCGGATCTCGCCGAGGGCCACACCCTGGCGGCTCACGCGGAAGTGCGAGCCATCGGCGGCGATGAGTTCGGCGCGCCAGTCACCCGCATCGATACCGAACGTTTCCACCGGCGTCCACGCGCCCATGGCCAGTACTTCGGCGAGGTACGGATCCTCGGCATTGACGATGAGCCGGCCATGACCGGGCACCGTGCGCACGAGGTGGTGGAACTGGCGCTGGATGGCGGCCACGTCGGGGAAGATATCCGCGTGGTCGTATTCCAGATTGTTGAGGATGGCGATGTGCGGACGGTAGTGGACGAACTTGGAGCGCTTGTCGAAGAACGCCGAGTCGTATTCGTCGGCCTCGATGACAAAGGGCTTGCCGCCACCGCGACGCGCCGAGACATCAAAGTTGCCGGGTACGCCGCCAATCAGGAAGCCCGGATCCATGCCTGCCTGTTCGAGCAGGTGCGCGAGCAGGCTGGTGGTGGTGGTCTTGCCGTGCGTCCCGGCCACGGCCAGGACCTGGCGGCCGCCGAGCAGGGTTTCACCCAGCCACTGCGGGCCGGAGATGTAGCGCATGCCCTCGTTGAGCATGTACTCCACTGCCGGGTTGCCCCGGGTCATGGCGTTGCCGACCACGACCAGGTCAGGCGCCGGCTGCAGGTGTTCGGCGGTGTAGCCCTGCATGAGGCTGATACCCAGCGCTTCGAGCTGGGTGCTCATGGGCGGGTACACGTTGGCATCGGAGCCTTCGACCGTGAGGCCCAGCTCGCGGCCGAGCGCAGCGACGCCACCCATGAAGGTGCCGGCAATACCGAGGATATGGACGCGCATCGTTTAAAAGCCTCGCGGCCGGCGCACGCGGCGCCGGCCCGGGTTGGATCAGGCGCTGGCGGCGCTGGCTTCGGTCAGGGCGGCCTTGATGCGCGCCGTGACCTCATCGAGTTCGCCGACGCCGTCGACGATCTTGAGCTTGCCGCGCTTGGCGTAGAAATCGGCGACCGGGGCGGTCTGGTCGGCGTAGATGTTGAGGCGGCGCGTGACCGTGGCCGGCTCGTCATCGGGGCGGTGTTCCGCCTTGAAGCGCACCTCGCAACGGCCGACGATGGCCTCGAACGGCACATCGAGCTTGATCACCACATCGAGCGGCTGGCCGATCTTGGCCAGGACGCCATCCAGCGCATCGGCCTGGGCCAGGTTGCGCGGGTAGCCATCCAGGATGAAGCCCGGCTTGGCGTCGGGTTCGGCGAGACGGTGCTCGATGATGCCCAGCATGATGTCATCCGGCAGCAGCTGGCCGGCATCCATCAGGGACTTGGCCTTCTTGCCGAGTTCGGTTTCCGCCTTGATCTCGGCACGGAGCAGATCGCCCGTGGAGATGTGCGGGATGCCGAAATCCTGCTTGAGGCGGGCGGCCTGGGTGCCCTTGCCCGAACCGGGGGCGCCGAAAAGCACGAATCGCATTGATGCTCCAATTTACCGGGCTGGCAGGGCTAACCCCACCGCCGGGCACAATAAAATGGGTCCCAAGGTAACGGCAGGGGCGCCACCCCGTCAAACGGCTGCCACATGGCCGTGGCAGTGCGTCGCAGGGGCCGCCTTCAAGCCACGGCCACGCCACTCGGGTTAACCTCAGGCCCTCGACCGCACCAGAAGGAACCGCAGCATGGCCGCCGGTAAGCTCCTCTACGCCCAGTCGGGCGGTGTCTCCGCCGTCATCAACGCCACCGCCGCCGGGGTCATCGAGACCGCCCGCGACAAGGGCATACCGGTCTACGCGGCCCGCAACGGCATTCTTGGCGCCCTGCGCGAGGAACTGATCGATACCACCAAGGAAGCCAAGGCCAACATCGCCGGCCTGAAGCACACCCCCGGCGGCGCCTTCGGTTCGTGCCGCTACAAGCTCAAGTCCCTGGAGGAGAACCGCGCCGAGTACGAGCGGCTGATCCAGGTGTTCAAGGCCCACGACATCCGCACGTTCCTCTACAACGGCGGCAACGATTCGGCCGACACGGCCAACAAGGTCTCGAAGATCGGCCAGGCGCTGGGCTACGAGGTGAACTGCATCGGCGTGCCCAAGACGATCGATAACGACCTGGTCGTGACCGATAACTGCCCGGGCTTCGGCTCGGTGGCCAAGTACACGGCCATCGCCGTGCGCGAGGCCAGCCTGGATGTGGCCTCCATGATGGATACCTCCACCAAGGTGTTCATCATTGAAGTAATGGGCCGGCACGCAGGCTGGATCGCCGCGGCGGCCGGCCTGGCAGGCAACAAGGCCGGCGATCCGCCGCACATCATCCTGTTCCCCGAAAACGTGTTCGACCCGGCCGCGTTCCTCGCCAGGGTGCAGGCCACGGTCGAAAAGGTGGGCTACTGCACGGTGGTGGTTTCCGAGGGTGTGAAGGGTTCCGACGGCAAGTTCCTGGCCGAGTCGGCTGAGACCGGCGCGCGCGATGCCTTTGGTCATGCCCAGTTGGGCGGCGCCGCGCCGGTGCTCGCCGCGCTGGTGAAGGAAAAGCTCGGCTACAAGTACCACTGGGCCCTGCCCGATTACCTGCAGCGCTCCGCGCGGCATATCGCGGCGAAGGTGGATGTGGAGCAGGCCTATGCGGTGGGCAAGAAGGCCGTGGAATACGCGGCCGATGGGCTCAACGCGGTGATGCCGGTGATCGTGCGCACCTCGGAAGAACCCTATAAGTGGAAGATCGAGGCCGCGCCGCTGGACAAGATCGCCAACCAGGAAAAGAAGATGCCGAAGAACTTCATCTCCAAGGATGGGTTCGGCATCACCGCCGCGGCGCGGCGTTACCTGGCGCCGCTGATCCTGGGCGAAGCCCCGCCGCCGTACGGCGAGGATGGCCTGCCGCTGTACGTGACGCTGAAGAACACCGCCGTGCCGAAGAAGCTGAAGAAGTTCGTGCCAGCGAAGTAACCCCGCGTAGGAGCCCACCCTGTGGGCGACATCTTTCGCGATGACGCCACAGGGCCTGTTGCTCTTTCGCGAACAGCGTCGCCCACAGGGTGGGCTCCTACACGAGCACGTCCTGCATGAGGGACAGGTCGCTTACGAACGCTGCGTACGCGGCTTCGCGTTCGGCCTCGCCTGGCAGGCGCAGCAGGTACGACGGATGCACCGTGGCCATGGCGCGGCGGCCATCCGGCAGGTCGAACCACTGCCCGCGCTGCTCCATCAGCCGGAACGACGCGCCAAATACCGCCTGCGCCGCCATGGCGCCGAGGCACACCAGTGCCGCAGGCTGGATCCGGTCGATCTCGGCCGCCAGCCACGGCCGGCAGGCCGCCTGTTCTTCCGCATTCGCGCGCTTGTGCAGGCGCCGCTTACCGCGTGGCTCGAACTTGAAATGCTTGACGGTGTTGGTGACATACAGCGCATTACGCGCGATGCCCGCCCCCGCCAGCGCCGTGTCGAACAGCTTGCCCGCGGGCCCGACGAAGGGTTTGCCGGCCAGGTCTTCCTGGTCGCCAGGCTGCTCACCGATCACCACGATGCGCGCATCGTCCGGGCCTTCGCCGAAGACGGTTTGCGTGGCCGGCTTCCACAAGTCGCACGCGCGGCACTCCCTTGCCTGCTGACGCAACGCGGATAAGCTGCCCTCAGGCAAATCCATCCCGGCCTTCTGCCACGCCGCGAACTTCTTCTTCGGTACCGTCGCGTCGCGTGCCACCATCGCCTGCATCCGCGGCAGGGCATCGCGCACCAGCTCGGGAATCAGCGAGGCTTCCGGCAGGTTCTTCCAGTACTTCACCGGCATCTCGCGCTTCATCGCATCGACCTTGAGCCGGGCCGGGTTGAAGATGCTGCTGTAGTACGTGCGCCACAGGTCTTCCAGCGTATCGCCCGAGGGTGCATCGGCGCGGCTGGCCCCCGTGCCGAAGGTGAGTTGTTCGCCATCCCAGTGCGCCGTGCGCGCGGGCGTCAGCAACGACCAGCGCATACCAGTGAAGCGGCGGACGAAGAAAGGCGCGACGCGAGTGACGATATCGTGGCCGGGTTCGAACCACGCGACGTACACCGTGCCGTCGTCCACGGCCACCTCGCGAAAACGAACAAAGGCCTTCATCTTGTGCATGTCGCGGTTCACCTGCTTCACGCAGGTATGCGCCCAGGCGACGTCATCGTCCGTGGCGATGGCGAGCAAACCCTTCTCGCCATGGGTCAGGCGCCACAGCATCCGGTACAGCACGGCGTGGCGCCGTGGATCCGAGTGCGCCAGCACGGTATTCGCCAGGTTGAGGAAATCGCGGGGCACGGCGGGCGCGGCGCCGTTGCGTGGCGGCGGTATGTCGTCGTCACCACCGAACAGGCCTCCGCCGCCCCAGTCGACGTTATCAGGCGAGATTCCTGCGAGAAGCAGCGCACGGGCCTTGCCGCGCCACTCTCCAAGATCGGAAGGATCGTCCAGCGAAACGCGCAGCATCAGCCGAACAGATCGGGCTGCGTGGGCGTGGGCTCGCGCAGGTCGCGGTGGAGCGCAAGGCTTTCGCGATCACCGCGTGGGCGGTGGTCCACTGTTTCCACGAAAGGCGCCACCTTCTTCACAGGGACCCGCAGGCGGATGAGGTCGTCATAGCGGATGCGGCGGTGCCCGCGCATGGCGATCATCTTGTCCACGGTTTTCACGCCCAGGCCCGGCACACGCAGGAGCATGTCGCGCGAGGCTTTGTTGACGTCCACCGGGAACTGCTCGCGATGGCGTAGTGCCCAGGCCAGCTTCGGGTCGACATCGAGCGAGAGCATGCCATCGTCGCCCGGCGGCGCGATTTCATCCGCGCCAAAGCCGTAGAAGCGCATCAGCCAGTCGGCCTGATAGAGGCGATGCTCGCGTACCAACGGCGGCGGCTTCAACGGCAGGATCTTCGAGGCGTCGGGAATCGGGCTGAAAGCGGAGTAGTAAACGCGGCGCAGGCGGTAGTTGGTATAGAGGTTGGTGCTGGCGGTGAGCACATCGCGATCGCTCGCCGCATCGGCGCCGACGATCATCTGCGTGCTTTGGCCCGCTGGCGCGAAGCGTGGCGCCTTCTTCTCCGCCTTCGCCTCGTCGATCGACAGCCGCAGCCGGCCCATCGCGCTGCGGATATCGCCCAGGTGCTTCTCCGGCGCCAGCGATTTCAATCCACCCTCGGTCGGCATCTCGACGTTGATGCTGAGGCGATCGGCCCAGCGCCCGGCCGCATCGATCAACTCCGGCGACGCGTCGGGAATCGTCTTCAGGTGGATATAGCCGCCGAACTTGTGATCGACGCGCAATGAACGCGCCACGCGCACCAGCTGTTCCATGGTGTAGTCGGGCGACTGGATGATCCCCGAGGACAGGAACAGGCCTTCGATGTAGTTGCGCCGGTAGAACTCCAGGGTGAGGTTCACCACTTCCTCGGCGGTGAACCGCGCGCGCGGCACGTTGCTGCTGCGCCGGTTCACGCAGTACGCGCAGTCATACACGCAGAAGTTCGTCAGCAGGATCTTCAGCAGCGAAATGCAGCGCCCGTCCGGCGCGTAGGCATGGCAGATACCCATGCCCTCGGTGGACCCGATGCCGCCGCTGGCGAGTGAGTTGCGGCCCTTCCCGCCACTCGACGAGCACGAGGCATCGTACTTGGCGGCATCGGCGAGGATGGCGAGTTTTTCTTGCAGTTTCATGGGTACGGCTATGGTGCCAAGTTCACCGCGCCGCCGCGTGAAGGGCCTGTAGGAGCGCGCTCGCGCGCGATAGGTGCTTGCGACGACCCCACATCGCGCGCAAGCGCGCTCCTACAGTGGGCTGCCGGTATCATGAGAGATCGATACCCCAGAGCCGACGCCCATGGACCTCATCATTCGCCACGCCACCCTGCCTGATGGACGCAGGGACATCGATATCGGCATCAAGGACGGGCGCTTCGCGGCGATCCAGCCAGCGCTCCCAGCGAAAGGCGTGGAAGAAATCGATGCGCAGGGCCGTCTGGTCGCGCCGCCCTTCGTCGATGCGCATTTCCATATGGATGCCACGCTGTCGCTGGGCCTGCCGCGGCTCAACGCCTCGGGCACGTTGCTCGAAGGCATTGCGTTGTGGGGCGAGCTGAAGCCTGACCTGACGATCGATGCGCTGGTGAAGCGCGCGCTCGCCTATTGCGACATGGCGGTGGCGCAGGGCCTGCTTGCGATCCGCAGCCATGTCGATATCTGCGATGACCGCCTGCTCGCCACGGAGGCCCTGCTCGAGGTGAAGCGCAAGGTCGCTCCCTACCTGCACTTGGAACTCGTGGCGTTCCCGCAGGATGGCCTGCTGCGCTCGAAGACGGCGAAAGCCAACCTGGTGCGGGCGCTGGACATGGGCGTGGACGTGGTCGGCGGCATCCCCCATTTCGAGCGGACCATGGCCGACGGTGCGGAGTCGATCCGCTGGCTGTGCGAACTGGCGGCCGAGCGCGGCCTGCGCGTGGATATGCACTGCGACGAATCCGATGACCCGTGGTCGCGGCATATCGAGACGCTGGCGGCAGAAACGGTACGCACGGGCCTGCAGGATCGCGTCACCGGCTCCCACCTCACGTCCATGCATTCCATGGACAACTACTACGTCTCCAAGCTGTTGCCGCTGATTGCGGAAGCCGGCGTGCACGCGATCGCCAACCCGCTGATCAACATCACCCTGCAGGGCCGCCACGATACGTACCCGAAGCGCCGCGGCATGACCCGCGTGCCCGAGTTGCTGGCCGCCGGGGTGAACGTCGCCTTCGGCCACGATTGCGTGATGGACCCGTGGTACGGCATGGGCTCGGGCGACATGCTGGAGGTGGCGCACATGGGCCTGCACGTGGCGCAGATGACCTCGACCTCGGGCGTGGCCCATTGCTTCGACGCGGTCACGGCCAATGCTGCGCGGGTGCTCGGCCTGGAGGGCTACGGGATCGCACCAGGCAACCGTGCCGACTGCGTGCTGCTGCAGGCGGGCGATACCTACGAGGCCATCCGGCTGAAGGCCAACCGCCTGCTGGTGGTTCGCGGCGGCAAAATCCTCGCCCGCTCACCTGAACGACGCACCGAGCTGTTCCTTCCGGAAAGCCCGTCAAATCTGACACTTGAGTTCCGCCCAGGCTCGATTTACTGAACGCGCGGGTTCAATAGCTGTCGCGTTACTTAATGCTTTCGCGGATCTTTCAAAAGCACGCTCTTCCGTTCAGGTTTCCATTCCTAGGATGCGAATCGTCGGTCCCCTTCCTGCGGATCGTCACTGAGAGAGCCGTGATGAAAATGATGCTGCGCACCGCCCTCGCCGCCCTGGCGCTTGCTGCTACCACGGCAGCGGCCGCCGCTCCGGCCCCGGACCACGATCACGACCGCCACGGGCATGACGACCGCCGCGGCCACGACGATCGCGGCCGTGGTGACTGGCACCACGACAACGGCTGGCACGGCCACCGCCCGCCCCCGCCGCCGCCGCGTTACTACGGCCACGGCTACTACCACGGCGGTCCTGGCTACTATCACCGCCCGCCGCCGCCCCCGCCGCCGCGCTATTACGGCCACTGGGAGCGCGGCCACCGCTACTACGGCCGCAACGTAGTCGTGTACGACTACGGCAGCTACCGCCTGCGCCCGCCGCCGCGTGGCTACCACTGGGTCCGTGAGAACAACGATTTCCTGCTGGTCGCGGTCGCGACCGGCATCATCCTCGACATCGCCACCCGCTAAGCCGGAGACATACGTATGAAGATGCTGGGCAAACTCGCTTTCTGTTTCGTCGCCGCCGGCGCGATCGCCCCCGCCTTCGCCTGGGATCCGCCGCCCCCGCCGCACCGTGATGACCGCGACCACCACGATGATCGTGACCACCATGACGACCACGGCCGTGACTGGCACGACGACCGCGGCGACCACCGCGGCCCGCCGCCGCGCGTCGTGCACCACGACTGGCAGCGCGGGCACCGCTACGACGGCCGCGTCGTGGTAGTGGACGACTGGCGCACCCGCCGCCTGCGCGAGCCGCCGCGTGGCTACCACTGGGTGCGCGATGACGACGATGGCCAGTTCCTGCTAGTGGCCGTCGCCACGGGCATCATCACGGACATCGTGCTGCAGAACCACTAAGCACGGCAGCACGTAAGCGCCCCACCCTCACGTAAACGCCCCACCATGTAGGAGCCCACCTTGTGGGCGACAGCTTTTCGCGGGACCGCCGCACGACCTGTGGCCCTGTTACGAAAAGATGTCGCCCACAGGGTGGGCTCCTACCGTTTCAGGCGTGGGCGCTCGCCCTACCGCAGCGCACAACACGTTTCCGCGCCTCCCCTGCCTATACTCGGGGCGAGCCCTGCAAGGGCTCCCACAATTCGGGGAGGCTTCGATGCTGCAACAGTACGGTTTATGGATCGCGCTGGGATGTGCGGTCGTGGCGATTCTGTACGGCGCGTTTTCGGTCAGTTGGGTCCTGGCACGCTCGCCGGGCAATGAACGAATGCAGGAAATTGCTGCCGCCATCCAGGAAGGCGCGCGTGCCTATCTCAACCGCCAGTACGCCACCATCGGCGTTGTCGGCATCGTCCTTTTCCTCATTATCGGCATAAGCCTCGATTGGGGTACCGCCATTGGCTTCGCGCTGGGGGCGCTCCTCTCGGGAGCCACGGGCTACATCGGCATGAACGTGTCGGTTCGTGCCAACGTTCGTACCGCAGAGGCCGCCCGGAGCGGCCTTTCTTCTGCCCTGGCGGTCGCTTTCCGCGGCGGCGCGGTCACCGGCATGCTGGTGGTCGGCCTGGGCCTGCTGGGCGTCGCCGGCTACTACGGCGTGCTGCTGCACATGGGCTACGAGCGCACCCACGCACTGCATGCGCTGGTGGGCTTCGCCTTCGGTTCGTCGCTGATCTCGATCTTCGCGCGCCTTGGTGGCGGCATCTTCACCAAGGGTGCCGATGTAGGCGCCGACCTGGTGGGCAAGGTGGAAGCCGGCATCCCCGAGGATGACCCGCGCAACCCGGCGGTGATCGCCGATAACGTGGGCGACAACGTGGGCGATTGCGCCGGCATGGCCGCCGACCTGTTCGAAACCTATGCCGTGACCTTGATCGCGACGATGCTACTGGGCGGCGTGATGGCGACCGAGGTGGGTCCTTCCGGCGTGCTCTACCCGCTGGTGCTGGGCGGCGCATCCATCGTGGCCTCGGTGGTCGGCACGTTCTTCGTGAAGACCCGCGGCGGCAAGATCATGAACGCGCTGTACGCTGGCGTGTTTGTCTCCGCCCTGCTGGCTGCGATCGCCTTCTGGCCCATCACGCAATCGCTGATGGCGGATTCGGCCTTCGGCGCCAACCGCCTGTTCGGTTGTGCCGTGATCGGCCTGGTGCTGACCGGCGCCATGGTGGTGATTACCGAGTACTACACCGCCACCGAATACCGGCCGGTAAGGCATGTGGCGCAATCATCGACCACCGGCCACGCGACCAACATCATCGCCGGCCTCGGTGTGTCGATGAAATCGACAGCACTGCCCGTGCTGGCGGTGTGCGCGGCGATCTGGGGTGCGTTCTCGCTGGCCGGGCTTTACGGCATCGCCATCGCCGCCACGGCCATGCTCAGCATGACCGGCATGGTGGTGGCGCTGGATGCCTACGGCCCGATCACGGATAACGCCGGCGGCATCGCCGAGATGGCCGAACTGCCCGCCGACGTGCGCGGCGTCACCGATCCACTGGATGCCGTGGGCAACACCACCAAGGCCGTGACCAAGGGTTACGCCATCGGTTCGGCGGGCCTCGCTGCCCTGGTGCTGTTCGCCGACTACACCCACAACCTCAACCTGCACTTCGGCGGCGCGGATGTCCGCTTCGACCTTTCCAACCACTACGTGATCATCGGCCTGCTGATCGGCGGCCTGATCCCCTACCTGTTCGGTGCCATGGCCATGGAAGCCGTCGGCCGGGCGGCGGGGGCGGTCGTGGAAGAGGTGCGCCGGCAGTTCCGCGAAATCGCCGGGATCATGGAAGGCAAGACGAAGCCGGATTACTCGCGCGCCGTGGATATGCTCACCCGCTCGGCGATCCGCGAAATGCTGGTGCCGTCGCTGCTGCCGGTACTGGTGCCGGTGGTGGTGATCTTCGGCTTCAAGTGGCTGGGCGGTCCCGAAGCGGGCGCGCAGGCCCTGGGCGGCGTGCTGATCGGCACCATCGTCACCGGCCTGTTCGTGGCCATCTCGATGACGACCGGCGGCGGTGCCTGGGATAACGCCAAGAAGTACATCGAGGACGGCAACTTCGGCGGCAAGGGCTCCGATGCGCACAAGGCCGCCGTCACCGGCGATACCGTCGGCGACCCCTACAAGGACACCGCCGGCCCCGCCGTGAATCCGCTGATCAAGATCATCAACATCGTGGCGCTACTGCTCATCCCCCTTCTGTAGGAGCCCACCCTGTGGGCGACAGCTCGCGCGAAGAAGCACAGGCCCTGTGGCCGGGTCGCGAAAAGATGTCGCTCACAAGGTGAGCTCCTACCGGACACGGCTGGGGATAGGTAAAAGGTCATGGGACGGCGGGCATCCCCGCTGGGGTAAGGTCCTCGGGTGATTTTTCGCCCAAGGACCACCCCCATGCACCGACGCTGGATTGCGCTGGCCATCGCCCTTACCTTGAGTGGCATGACCCAGGCACACGAACCGAACAAGACCCCCGCCGCCCCGGCCACCCAGGCCACTGGCGATGACGAAAACCTCTGGCTTGACGACATCGACGGCGCGAAGCCGCTCGCATGGGTGAAGGACGAGAACGCGAAGACGGTGGCGAAGTACGCCGATTCGCAGGAGTTCAAGACCCTCGACGCGCGCATCCTCGAGATGCTCGATTCCGATGCCAGGATCCCGATGGTCAACAAGATCGGCGATCACTTCTACAACCTGTGGCGCGACAAGCAGCACCCCAAGGGCATCTGGCGGCGCACGACCCTGGCCGAGTACCGCAAGGAAAACCCGGCATGGGAAACGGTGATCGACGTGGATGCGCTCTCGGCCGCCGAAAAGGAAAACTGGGTATGGCATGGCGTGCAGTGCCTGAAGCCGGATGATCGTCTCTGCCTCGTCTCGCTCTCGCGCGGCGGCGCCGATGCCGATGTGATTCGTGAGTACGACCTCTCCACCAAGAGCTTCGTGAAGGATGGCTTCAGCCTGCCCGAGGCCAAGAGCCAGGTGTCGTGGATCGACAAGGACCACCTGTTCGTCGCCACCGATTTTGGCGCCGGCTCCATGACCGATTCGAGCTACCCGCGCATCGTGAAGGAGTGGAAGCGCGGTACGCCGCTGTCGTCCGCGACCACGGTGTACGAGGGCAAGAAGACCGACATGTCGATCTCGGCCTACCGCGACCTCACGCCGGGCTTCGAGCGTGAATTCGTGATGCGCGCGCTGGAGTTCTACAGCAGCGAGACGTTCGTGCGCGGCACCGATGGCAAGCTCACCAAGATCGATGTGCCCAACGACGCGGAAACCGACGTCGAACGTGAGTGGCTGCTGATCGAGCCGCGCACCGACTGGAAGGTGGGCGGCAAGACCTACCCCTCCGGCTCGCTGCTGGCCACGAAGTTCGACGACTACATGGCAGGCAAGCGCGATATCACCGTGCTGTTCACCCCGGACGAGCACAGCTCGCTGGCCAGCCACTCGTGGACGAAGAACCACCTCATCCTGAACCTCATGCGCGATGTGGTCAGCGAGATCCAGGTGCTGACCCCGGCCGCCAACGGTCCGTGGAAGAGCGAATCGCTTGGCGGCGCCCCGGCACTGAGCACCATGGCCGCCACTGGCATCGATGCCGATGAAGGCGATGATTACTTCCTGACCGTGTCCGGTTTCATCCAGCCCACCACGCTGTACTACGGCGTGCTCGGCAAGGGCGACCGCGAGGCGCTGAAGCACACCCCGGCGTTCTTCGATGCCTCGAAGTTCACCGTGAGCCAGCACTTCGCCACCTCGAAGGACGGCACCAAGGTGCCCTACTTCGAGATCGCGCCGAAGACCATGAAGGCCGACGGCACCAACCCGACCCTGGTGTACGGCTACGGCGGTTTCGAAATTTCGCTGCAGCCGGCCTACTTGGCGGGCCCCGGTCGTTCATGGCTGGAGAAGGGTGGCGTGTATGTCATTGCCAACATCCGTGGTGGCGGTGAGTACGGCCCGCGCTGGCACCAGGCGGCACTGAAGGCCAACCGCCCGCGCGCCTACGAGGATTTCGCGGCGGTGTCGCAGGACCTGATCGACCGCAAGATCACCACCCCGAAGCACATGGGCATGATGGGTGGCAGCAACGGCGGCCTGCTGGCCGGCAACATGCTGACCCAGTACCCGCAGCTTTACGGAGCAGTGGTAAGCCAGGTGGCCCTGCTGGACATGAAGCGTTACCCGCACATGTCGGCCGGCGCCTCGTGGATGGCCGAGTACGGCGACCCGGACAAGCCGGAGGAATGGAAGTACATCCAGACCTTCTCGCCGTACCACAACCTGCACAAGGGCACCCACTACCCGGCCGTGCTGTTCACCACCTCCACCCGCGATGACCGCGTGGGCCCGGTGCACGCCCGCAAGATGGCCGCCCGCATGCAGGCCATGGGCTTCGATGCCAGCTTCTACGAGAACATCGAGGGCGGCCACGGCGCCGCGGCGGACAACAAGCAGGCCGCCTTCATGAGCGCCCTGGCCTACACGTACCTCTGGGATCACCTGAAATAGGGCTCACCCGGCCCATCGGGCCCGGCCGCCCCGTAGGAGCCCACCCTGTGGGCGACAGCTTTTACGCGATACCGCCGCAGGCCCTGCGGCGCAACCGCGAACGGCGTCGCCCACAGGGTGGGCTCCTACCGGGGGCCTGAATGGCCGCCGGTGCCGCCTGCGCCCCTACCCCCGCGTTCTTGTATCCTATTGGGCTGCTTCACTATCCCAACTGCATCAAGGAACGCCCATGGGCCTGCACCTCGTCCCCGCCGGCAAGAATGTGCCGGACGAAATCAACGTCATCATCGAAATCCCCAAGGACGCCGAGCCGGTCAAGTACGAAGTGGACAAGGACAGCGGCGCGATCTTCGTCGACCGCATCCTCTCCACCCCGATGCGCTACCCGTGCAACTACGGCTACGTGCCGGGCACCCTGGGTGGCGACGGCGATCCGCTCGACGCCCTGGTCATCCTGCCCCTGTCGCTCGTGCCGGGCTCGGTCATCCGCTGCTACCCGGTCGGCATGCTGAAGATGTCCGACGAGGCCGGCGCCGATGAGAAGCTGGTCGTGGTCCCGGTCGAGAAGGTGTTCGCCGGCTACGCCCACATCCGCGATATCAAGCAGGTCTCCGGCCATTGGCTGGAGCGCATCGGCCACTTCTTCGAGCACTACAAGGACCTGGAGAAGGGTAAGTGGGTGAAGGTGGAAGGCTGGGTTGGCGCCACCGAGGCCAAGGCCGAGATCAACGCCGGCATCGAGCGCTACAAGGCTTCCAAGTAAGCAACACCCCGCAACACGGTAGGAGCCCACCCTGTGGGCGACATCTTTCGCGGCGTCGCGGCAGGCCCTGTGGCTCTTCGCGACCAGCGTCGCCCACAGGGTGGGCTCCTACAGAACGCCGAAGGCCCGCTGTTCGCAGCGGGCCTTTTGTTTCAGCCGCGGCCGAGCAGGCCGCGCAGGTCGATGATGGCCGCGTTGGCGCGCGAGATGTAATTCGCCATCACCAACGAGTGATTGGCGAAGAAGCCAAACGGTGAACCATTGAGCACCACCGGGCTGCCCAGCGATTTCTGCGATTCTTCCAGCTCGCGAATCACCTGCTGCAGGCTCGCATCCGCGTTCTTGCTACGCAGGATGGGCGCGAAATCGTGGCGGATCGCCTTCAGCTGCTCAAGCAGCGTCCAGGTGTAGCCGCGTGCTTCGTAGAAGTTATCGTCGATCTTGTTCCACGGTGTCTTGACGTACACCGCCTTCGCCGGCCCTGCGTTCGCGGCCACATCAGCGTTGGGCGCCGCGTCGACCTTCAATTGGCCCACGCTCGCCGACAGCCGCTGCGACAGCGAACCCAGCCGCGCCGACACCGTCTGCAGGTAATCGGCGAGGTTATCGGCACGCGCATAGAAGTGCGCGTTGCCATCTTCCGCATCGCTCAGCCGGCCCAGGTAATCGCCCAGGTCATCGACGGCCTTGCCGTACTGCGACTCCGAACTGGGGAACAGCCAGCGATCGTTCGGGCTGTTAAGCAGCGGATCGGCCTCACCCAGTGCCTTGTCCTCGGTGGACTGCGTCTGCGAACGGCTGAAATCGTTGCGCAAGGCACGAGCCAGGTCGCGCGATGCCGTGAGCGAGCCAAATTCCCAGTTGGGAATGTTGTCCATGAAGGCGCCCGGCGGGAACTTGTCATTACTCAGGTAGCCACCACGCTTGTCCATCAGCGTATCCACGGAACGGATCAGCGTGTAAGTGGTGACCGCGCCGGTACTCATGGGCCGGCCGATCTCCTTCATGTGGGCGGTGGTGACCTGCACCGGATCGAATTGCGCCGGCTCCTTGTCCCACCACCACATGAAGAACAGGACGAGCAGCACCAGCACCGCGAGAGGCACGGCGATAAGCAGACTGAGCGGGCGGCGCCTGCGGCGGGGTGCAGGCGAGGGGGCGGCGGTCGCGTTCATGCTGATCCTTCTCCGGTGCGAGCGATGCCCCCAAGCTTACCTAATCAGTGCTTCGAGGGTTTCGCCGGCTCACCTTTCTTGCCCAGGTTCTCCAGCAAGGTGGCCATGTCCTCGGCGTGTTCCTCTTCCTGCGCCAGGATGTCCTCCATGATCCGACGGGTGGTCGGATCGTCATCGCCGATGTAGCTCACGATCTCACGGTAGCTATCGATCGCAATGCGCTCGGCGACCAGGTCTTCCTTGATCATGTCGACCAGGTCCACGCCTTCCACGTAATCGGCGTGGCTACGCGAAAGCAGGCCTTCCGGGTTGAAATTGGGCGTCCCGTCGAGCTGGGTAATGCGCTCGGCGATACGGTCCGCGTGCTCCTGTTCCTGCGTGGCATGTTCCAGGAATTCCGACTTCACGCTTTGCGAATGGATGCCCGGTGCCATGTAGTAGTGATACTTGTAGCGAAGCACGCAGACGATTTCGGTGGCGAGCGCTTCGTTGAGCAGTTTGATCACCGTTTCGCGATCCGCGCGGTACCCCGCCGTCACGGCGCCGTTATCGATGTGCTGGCGGGCACGCTTACGGATGTTCTCAATATCGCTCACAAAGGGTTTTGCGCTGGGCATTGCCTGTGCTCCGTTCAAAGGGAGTTGGGTAGGGGCCTGACGGTAGGGCGGGTGCCGAAAAGATGGGGTGAAGGGCGCCGGCATCACGCCTTCCGGTACACCTCGCCCCCCTGGTCCCGGAATTCCAGCGCCTTGGCATCCATGCCCGCCGCGTAATCACGCACATCCTGGGTGATCTTCATCGAGCAGAACTTCGGCCCGCACATGGAGCAGAAATGCGCGCTCTTGTGGGCATCCTTCGGCAGCGTCTCATCGTGCATGGAACGCGCTTTCTCCGGATCCAGGCCGAGATTGAACTGGTCGTCCCAGCGAAACTCGAAGCGCGCCTTCGACAACGCGTTATCACGTACCTGCGCACCAGGGTGGCCCTTGGCCAGGTCGGCGGCATGGGCGGCGATCTTGTACGCCATCATGCCGTCGCGCACGTCCTGGCGATCGGGCAAGCCCAGGTGCTCCTTGGGCGTGACGTAGCAAAGCATGGCCGTGCCGAACCAACCGATCATCGCCGCGCCGATGGCGCTGGTGATGTGGTCGTAGCCCGGCGCGATATCCGTGGTCAGCGGCCCCAGCGTGTAGAACGGCGCCTCGTGGCACACCGCGAGCTGGCGATCCATGTTCTCGCGGATCAGGTGCATGGGCACGTGGCCCGGGCCTTCCACCATGCACTGCACATCGTGTTTCCAGGCCACTTTCGTCAGTTCACCCAACGTATCGAGTTCACCGAACTGCGCGGCATCGTTCGCATCGGCGATGGAGCCTGGGCGCAGGCCGTCGCCCAGGCTGAAGGCCACATCGTAGGCCTTCATGATCTCGCAGATCTCCTCGAAGTGCGTGTAGAGGAAGTTCTCGCGGTGATGCGACAGGCACCACTTGGCCATGATCGAGCCGCCGCGTGACACGATGCCGGTGACCCGGCCCGCGGTGAGCGGCACGTAACGCAGCAAAACGCCGGCATGGATGGTGAAGTAATCCACGCCCTGCTCCGCCTGCTCCACCAGGGTGTCGCGGAAGATTTCCCAGGTGAGCTCCTCGGCCACGCCACCCACCTTCTCCAGGGCCTGGTAGATCGGCACGGTGCCCACGGGCACGGGCGAGTTGCGCAGGATCCACTCGCGCGTTTCATGGATGTGTTTGCCTGTCGACAGGTCCATGATCGTGTCCGCGCCCCAGCGCGTGGCCCACACCAGCTTTTCCACTTCCTCGGCGATGCCGGAACTCACCGCGCTGTTGCCGATATTGGCGTTCACCTTGGTGAGGAAGTGCCGCCCGATGATCATCGGCTCGGCTTCGGGGTGGTTGATGTTGGCGGGGATGATCGCGCGGCCGCGGGCCACCTCGTCGCGCACGAACGCGGGCGTGATGGCGGCCGGCAGCCGGGCGCCGAAGGCCTCGCCCGGGTGCTGGGTACGCAGGGCGCTGTCCCCCAGGGCCTCGAGCCGCTGGTTCTCGCGGATGGCGATGAATTCCATCTCGGGCGTCACGATGCCGCGGCGGGCGTAGTGCATCTGGGTGACGTTGGCACCGCGCACCGCACGCAGCGGTGCGCGCGTGGCAGGGAAGCGAATGGCGTCCAGCTTCGGATCATCGGCGCGGGCCCGGCCAAACGCGGAGGAAAGCCCATCCAGGCGCGCCACATCGCCACGCTCGGCGATCCACGCGGCGCGCAGGGCCGGCAGGCCCGCTGACAGATCGATGGGGTGCGCCGGATCGGTATACGGCCCGGAGGTGTCGTAGACGACGATAGGCGGGTTGGCTTCGCCGCCGAACAGCGTGGGGGTCTGGGCCTGGGCGATCTCGCGCATGGGGACGCGCAGATCGGGGCGGCTGCCGCCGACGTGGATCTTGCGCGAGCCAGGGAGCGGCGTGGTAACGGCGGCGGACAGCTCGCGGGCGGCGCGGGCGAGCTCTTCGGACATGGCATTCATCGGCTTCTCGGCTCTTGGGGAGGGAGAAGCGGACGCGCCGCCACGGCCGGCCGGCGCGCATAGGCGCACGGCTCCCGTGGACAAAGCTTCCTACGCCGGTACTGACCGGATCAGGTTCAAAGGGACTCTCTCAGCCTGCGCAACCGCGCCGGCACCCCCGCTTCGGGGCCGATTCAAGCACGAAGCGGGGAGGAACGCGAGGCTTAGCCGCGCGGCGCGTACGCGCGCATGAACATCTCGACCGCGGCGAGGGCGTTGTTCTTCACCTCTTCGGCGAACTGAACGGCGCAATCCTCGCAACCAAACAGGCGGCGGATGAGCAGATCGCCCTTGAGCAGGGCCAGGAACTGGGTGGTGGCGCGGCTGACGTCCGGGATCTCGAGCTGGCCGCGCTCGGCGGCGTCGCCCAGCAGGCGGCTCATCAGCTTGTGCATGCGCACCGGGCCCTCTTCCCACACCAGGCGGCCAAAGCGGGGGTTACCGCCCGACTGGCAGTCGGAAAGGATGGCGCGGAACGTACCCACGGATTCCGTGTTGGTTTCCATGGCCGCGTGGCGGCTGGCGATGTTGGTAAGCGTGGCGCGGATATCGGCGCCGGCGCTGAAATCGAACAGGTCATCGGGCAGGCGTTCCTGCACGTGGGCGCGGATGACCTCACGGAAGAGGTTGTCCTTGTCGCCGAAATGGCTGTACACGGTGAGCTTGGACACACCGGCCGAAGCCGCGACGGCATCCATGCTGGTACCGGCGAAACCGCCCTGGGTGAAGAGCGCCTTGGCGGCATCGAGGATGGCCGCGCGCTTCTCCATGTCTTTCGGACGCCCCGGGCCCTGGGTCTTCATTTTCGGGCTGGCGTTCATGGCTGCACCTTCACAAACAAAAGTTATGACTTTATTATACGCAGCGGTTCAGTTATTTCCAGCATGGCGCGCATATTTTTGTCGCGACAGCAACCGGGAACAGGAGCGGAACCGCCGTCCTACCTTAGAATGATGTGGGGCCGCCCGCCCGCGGTCTCCATGGCTACCCGGCCCCACCCCTACCTGCCATTCAGCCGGCATGGGGGGCAGCCAGGGGGGTGACTTCCGTCAGCCCCGTGCGGTGACTTCCGGCACTTCGCCAGGAAGCACCGGGACCGCAGCCTTTGCACATCAGGAAAAGCGGCGTGTAACCCGTTATCCTTCCGAATCTTTTTTCAGCTTTTCGTACGGGATTGAACACCATGGCGATGAATTTCGAGCAGGCCCGCCAGAACATGGTCGAGAACCAGGTCCGCCC
This sequence comes from Luteibacter aegosomatissinici, assembly GCF_023078495.1. Classification (NCBI taxonomy): domain Bacteria; kingdom Pseudomonadati; phylum Pseudomonadota; class Gammaproteobacteria; order Lysobacterales; family Rhodanobacteraceae; genus Luteibacter; species Luteibacter aegosomatissinici. Next base: position 4,327,471 of record NZ_CP095742.1, read on the forward strand.
CTGGGAAGTGCTGGAGTACTCGGTACTCGACACCCTGAAGGCGATCCGCCGCGAGGATTTCGTGGCCTCGGCCCATCGCAACGTGGCGTTTGCCGACCTGAACCTGCCCCTGGGGCACGACGAGGTCATGATGAAGCCGGTCATCGAGGGCCGTGTCCTCCAGGCCGTGGCCCTGAACAAGACCGACGAGGTCCTGGAAATCGGCACGGGCTCGGGCTACCTCACGGCCTGCCTGGCCAACCTGGCCGGCAAGGTCCACAGCATCGACATGCACGCCGACTTCGTCGACGCTGCCCGCCAGCGCCTTGCGGCCGCCGGCGTGGCGAATGCGACCCTCGAGGTGGCCGAGGCCGTCAACGGTTACACGCCGGCCGGCGTTTTCGACGTCGTCGTGGTCACCGGCGCGGTGCACGCGGTTCCCGAAAAATTCGTACGCTGGCTGAAGCCGGGCGGCCGCATGTTCGTGGTCCGCGGTGATTCGCCGGCCCAGACAGCGGTGCTGCTCACCCACGAGGGCGAGGGCCGGTACCGTGAGGAATCGTTGTTCGAAACGGACCTTCCCTACCTGGCGCATGCCGCGCCGGTGAAGCGCTTCGTGCTCTGACCTTTACAAGATCCCCCCATCACCCACGAGGCGAACCCATGCGCTTGAAGCTCCTTACCGTTGCGCTGGCCCTGGCAGCGGCACCCTTCGCGAGCCATGCCGAAGACCTGCTTGATGCTTACCGCCAGGCCCGGGCGAACGACCCGGTGCTGTCGCAGGCCGATTCCACCCGCCTCGCAACCGGTGAGGGCGTGACCCAGGCCCGTGCGCTGCTGCTGCCCCAGGTCAGCGCGCAGCTCAGCCTCAACCAGAGCGACCCGAACGGCCCCACCCGCGAGCCGATCTACGGCGCCGACAACCGCACGATCGTCGGCTACTCGGGCGATATCGGCCACACCCGTACGCGTGATGTTGGCGCCACGGTGAGCCAGAGCGTGGTCGATTTCAGCAAGTACGCCGACCTGAAGGCGGCCCGCTCCTCGGCGGATTCGCAGAACGCCACGTACGATGCCGCGCTGCAGGCACTGTCGACCCGCGTGGCCACCGCGTATTTCCAGGTGCTAACCAACGATGACGCGCTGACCTTCCAGAAGGCCAACGAGCAGGCCCTGGCGCGCCAGCTTGAACAGGCGCAGCAGCGTTTCGACGTGGGCCTGTCGGCCATCACGGACGTGCAGGATGCCAAGGCCCAGCACGATACCGCCGTGGCCCAGGTGATCACCGCGGAGAACACCCTGGCGGATTCGCGCGAGGCGCTCACCCAGATCACGGGCCAGCCGGCCGACAACCTGAAGAAGCTGCGCGAGCAGCTGCCGATGGATCCGCCGAGCCCGAACGATGCACAGGCCTGGGTGGCCGAAGCGGTCAAGACCAGCCCGACGATCATCGCGGCGCAGTACAACGTCGATTCCGCTGAGCACAGCATTTCGTCGGCACGCGCCGGCCACTTGCCGACGATCGATGCCACGCTCGGTTACAGCAAGAGCACGGCGTGGAACCAGAACGCCGGTGCCGCGTCGTCGGCAGGCACCACGAGCGCGAACGGCCGCGGTGCTACGTCGGTCGGCCTCACGCTGAACGTGCCGATCTTCTCGGGCGGTGCGACCCAGTCGCGCGTTCGCCAGTCGATCTACCAGCGCGATGCGGCGCAGGATTCGCTGGAATCCGCCCGCCGCCAGGTGGTGCGCGATACGCTGAACTACTACCGCTCGGTCGTGGCCGGTATCAGCAAGGTCGAGGCGACGAAGGCCGCCGTGGAATCGGCCGAAAGCGCACGTGATGCGACGCAGGCAGGCTTCGAAGTGGGTACGCGTACGATCGTGGACGTGCTGATCGCGCAGCAGAACCTTACCTCGGCGCTGAGCGATTACTCGCAGGCCCGCCACCAGTTCGTGCTCGACAAGCTGCTGCTGAAGCAGACGGCCGGCACGGTGGACGTGAAGGACCTGGAAGCGGTCAACTCCCTGCTCCAGTAAGCTCCGTAACGGTTGGAAACAAAAGAAAGGCCGCGGGCAATCGCGGCCTTTTTTATGCGCGCTCGACAAGGCCGCTCTTCCGGTGCGGGCGCGAACGAAACCCTGAGTCATCCCGTCACGTTTCCTGACACGCCGCCAAGGCATTCCCCTACATAGGGTCACGTCCAACCCGATGCATTCTGTGCCAGCCCATTGAAGGGCGCTTATTGAAAGGGAAAACAGCATGAACGCCATTCGCACTACGCTCGCGCTAGCAGCGATCGCAAGCGCCACCACGGCGCACGCCGTGCCCAGGAACACGTATGGCCCGGCTGAAGAGGTTATCGGCGTCCGCTACCACGTCGTCGGCTTCGACAAGGGCTTCAAGCATGACGCCGCTCGCGCCCAGGCTTTCAAAAAGGCCATGGACGAATGCCACAGCCGCGAGGGCTATATGACCGACTTCCAGGCCGGCGCCACGCAGACGGTCATCACCATCCAGAATGGGGTCGCGGAACCCGCCTACGCCACGTGCCGCACCAACATCGTGGAGCCCAAGCGGGAGGGCGTCTTCCTCGCGGTTATTCCGGAGGCCAGGGTGGACTTTGCAGGCGGTATCCGCATCACCGCTACGGGTGCGCTGAGCCAGGCGTATTACGCGGTGATCAACAAGGCACCGCAGGTGTGTCAGGCAGGCGGCGAACAGGTCAAGCACGTGGGGATTGGCTTCGAACGCGCCGAAAACCAGCCGCCGGGCACCATGGTGGCAACGGCCGACGTCACCTGCTCGCCAGCCGTACGGCGCCAGTGATCTACGCTGTACGACGCACTCTCACCAAGGAAGGAAGCGCATGAAGATCATCACCACACTGGCCATCCTCGCCACCCTGGGCTCGGTTGACGCCGCATCGGCGTCGCGCGCTTCGCTAGCGCCACTGTCATCCCCGATCCAGCGCGAAGGCGTCGAACTTCTTCGCGGCGGCCTTACCGGGCGCGACCTTGCCCACATGCAGCGCACGCTCAACGACGCCATGACCGCCGACTGTGAATCCACCGGTGGCCGCGTGCTCGGTTTTGCCACGCACTCGACGCGGCGCAGCGACGGTGAGTTCGAGGTCAATGCCGAGCTTACCTGCGGCACAACCTGACCAGACTGGGGCATCACCCTGGCCGATCACTCCTGAAGCAGGCGATCCACCAGCTTCATGACCTTGCCAACGGAGCCACGCTCGCTATCGAACACATGGCGGGCGTGGCTTCCCATCGCCTCACGGCGTTCCTTGTCGCGGAGCAGCGACAGCACCTGCTCACCCAGCTCATCGCCGTCCTTTACGCGCTCACCACCACCTTCATCGAGCAGGGCCTGGGTGATTTCTTCGAAGTTGTACGTGTACGGTCCCACCAGCACCGGCTTGGATAGCGCGGCCGGCTCGAGCACGTTGTGGCCGCCGATGGACACCAGGCTGCCGCCCACAAATGCGACATCCGACGCTGCGAAGAAGCGCAGCAGTTCGCCCATGGAATCGATGACGAAGCACTGCGTCGCCTGGCCGGGCACCTTGTCCGCGCTGCGCGTCGCCACGTTGAAGCCCAGGCTGCGCACCGAGGCCTCGACGGCCTTGAAGCGCTCCGGGTGGCGCGGCGCGATCAACAGCAGGGCATCGGGCAAGCGGCGCATGACCTCGGTGTGTGCCTCGAAGACGCACATCTCCTCGCCCTCGTGCGTGCTGGCGGCGATCCAGACCGGCCGACCGGCACCCCACGCTTCGCGCATGGCATGGCCAGCCTCCAGCGCAGCACTGGGTACCGGCATGTCGAATTTGAGGTTGCCGCAGACGGTGAGCTGGCTGGGCTCGGCGCCGAGCAGGCGGTAGCGGGCCGCATCGGTACGTGATTGGGCAGCAATGTGGCTGACGCAACGCAACGCACGGCGAACCAGCGAGCTCATGCGTGCGTAGCCGCGGAGTGATCGCTCCGAAAGGCGGGCGTTGGCGATGAGCAACGGGATACCGTGGCGGCGGCAGGCGAAGTAAAGGTTCGGCCAGATCTCGGTTTCGACGATGACGGCCAGGCGCGGGCGCGTATTGCGCAGGAACCGTTTCACGGCGAACGGCAGGTCGTACGGCAGGTACACGCTGTGCACCGAGTTGCCAAACAGCTGGCGGACGCGCTCCGAGCCCGTGGGGGTCACCGTGGTCACCAGCATGGGCGCGTGCGGGTAGGCCTCCATCAGTGCCTTCACCAGTGGCTCGGCCGCGTTCACCTCGCCCACGGACACGGCATGCACCCACAGGCAGCCCGTCATCCGGGGGGCCTTGAAGCTGCCGAAACGCTCGCGCCAGCGCACGTGGTAATCGCCGTAGCGCATGCCGCGCGCCATCAGGCGAACCATCACCAGCGGCGTGAACAGGTACATGGCCAGGTTGTAGATCAGGCGCAGGAGCACACTATCCCCGGGATGGGCGGTTGGCCCGGCAGTATAGCCGCCCCGGTCCGCTACAATGCCCGGCCATGCCAGGTATGCCCCGCCCCACCCTGACCCGCTCGATGCTCGCGCCCCGAAACTGGCCGGCGTGGCTTGGCGTGGGTGTCATCTGGCTCATCGCGCACCTGCCGTTCCGCTGGCTCATGGGCCTGGGCCGCCTGGCCGGCCGGCTGGCCCTGCACCTGAACAAGGAGCGCCGGCGCATCGCGGCCACCAATATCGCCCTGTGCTTTCCGGAGCTATCGGCCGATGAGCAGAAGGCGCTGGTCCGCGCCAACCTTTGCGATGTCGGCATGATGCTGGCCGAGTTCGCCCTGGGCTGGATGGGCTCGGACAGGGCGATCGCCCGCGTGCCGGTCACGATCGATGGGCTGGAACACCTGGAAGCCGCCCGTGCCGAAGGCCGTGGCGTGTTGCTGGTGGGCGGCCACTTCTCGCACCTGGAGCTTTGTGCGCGGCTGGTGTCGCAGCGCATCCGCATCGCCGGCATGTACCGGCGCATGGATTCGGATGTGTTCGAGTTCGCCGTGCTGCGCTCGCGCCTGCACTACGCCGCGGCCATGTTCGAGAAGGATGATATCCGCGGCACGGTGAAGTACCTGAAGGCCGGTGGCACGCTGTGGTACGCCCCCGACCAGGACATGCGCAGCAAGGACAACGTGTTCGCGCCGTTCTTTGGGGTAAGGGCCGCGACGATCACCGCGACGCACCACCTTGCGCGGCTGTCCAACGCGGTCGTCATTCCGTTTTACCACCGCCGCCTTCCGGATGATTCGGGTTATGCGATGCGGCTTGGCGCGCCGATGACTGATTTTCCGTCGAAGGATGCTGCGCTCGATACGGAACGGGTGAACGCGCAGATCGAGCAGATGGTGCGCGAAGCGCCGGAGCAGTACCTGTGGGTACATAAGCGCTTCAAGACGCGCCCGCCAGGTGAGCCGAAGATCTACTGAGCTTTCGCCGGGCTTTCCCGAAACTTTCTACGCGGCAACGGCTGCTAAATCGTTCGTTCTCACGAAAGTCAGGCGAAAATTTCACGGCGTAGAACGTCCGTCGATATCCATCGAGACGGACCTTTCCCATGCCATCGCTCTTTCGCTTCGCTCGATCGCTGCACGGCCGCGCCGGCTGGCACAGCACGCCTTCGCACGCACTGGGCGCCGTGCTGACTTACTGCGGCCGTTCGCTCAAGCGCTGGCGCAAGCACGACGCGTGGCTCGCCTTCCTGGAGTCGCCTGCCATGGCGGGCATCACGGAAATCGACAAGGTATTGCTGGAGCGTTACCAGCACCGGTACATCAGCAAGGCGTGGAGCGCCGAGCAACGCCTGCAGGCCGTGCGCGACCACTACGAGTTCGCGCTTGCACGCTTTCCGCGCGAGCTCTTCCACATGCTGTACCGCGAACGCCAGGTGCTGGCGGGCAAGCTCACGCTGCGCGATGGCGGCAAGCTTTCCTTGCTGCTCAAGGCCCCCATCCGCCGTGGTCGCGAAGGCGAGCTCAGCCTGTCGCTCACCGACGAGGAAGGGCTGCAGATTTCCTACGTGCAGTTTTCCATCATCAACGGTGGCCGAACCATCGTCATCGGCTGCCTGCAGGGTGCGGCGAACGATGCCGGGCGCGAAGCCGTGCGTGACCTGACCAAACAATGCCACGGCCTGCGCCCGAAGAACCTGCTGCTGTCGATGGTCCGTTCGCTCGCCGATGCCTTTGGCATCGATGAAGTACTCGGCGTGGGTAACGACCGGCACGTGTTCGCCGGCATCGCGAACAAGGTGAAAGCCGATTACGACGGGTTCTGGCTGGAAGCGGGTGGCGAGCTCGGCGACGCCGGCTTCTACCGGGTGCCGCCGCGTGAACCGTTGCGCCTTGAATCGGAGATCGAGAGCAAGCGGCGCAGCGAATTCCGCCGCCGCGAGGCGCTGCGCCACGAGGCGTGCGAACTAATCCTGGAGCCGTTCGGGTTCCACCGGCCCGCCCTTGCCGCGGCGGCGTGAAACCCGGCGCTCGTACAGCTTGGCGTACTTCAGGAACGCATAGAACGCGTGGACCCGGGCGGCGATAAACCCCGCCCACCCGCCACGCCAGTGACCACGAAGGAAGTAGTAACGGGCAAAGGCGATGGTGGGATAGGCCACCATGCGCAAGCGCAGTGCGCGCGGTTCGCGCGTATGCCGGTCGGCCACCTGCAGCGAGGAATAGCGGTTGGCCTTGTCGACACGACCGGCGATATCACGCTCGCCATGGTGGTCGATGATCACGTCCAGGCGGGCCACCGGCCCATCCACCTCGACGCTTTCGTGCACTTCGTGGCCACTCATGCGCGCGTGTTCACGATCGAACAGCCGCACGTAATGATTTAATCGCGCGCGGCCGGGTTGCCAGCGCCAGAACACCCACTCGCGACGGAGCAATTCGAAACCGGCCACGGCGGGTGCCGCGAGCGCGGTGCGGATGCGTTGCGCGGCATCCGCCGGCAGGGTCTCGTCCGAATCCAGCAGTAGCACCCAACGGTGCAGCGCCAGCTGGATGGCGGCCTGCTTCTGTGCGCTGTATCCCGCGAAGGCCTGCACATACACGCGCGCACGAGCGCGCTCCGCGATCTCGCGCGTGCTATCCGCCGACCCGGAATCCAGCACCACGATGTCATCGGCGAAAGCGACCGACGCCAGGCACGCACCGATGGTGTCGGCGTTGTTGAAGGTGGTGATGACGACGGAAAGCCGCTCACCCACCATGCGTCTGTCCCGCATCCGGCAGGTCGGCATACAGGGCGGCGCACCACACGGCGAGGAGCCAGGCGGCCAGCAAACCCCACCATGCCGAGTAGTACGCCATATGGGTATTGAGCGGGAACAGGATGGAGAACAACGCGACCGCAGGTGGGAACGCACGCATGCGCGCGTCGGCATCCGCGCGCCACCACGCGCGCAGCGCGAGCCCCGCCGCGGCAAGCCACGCCAAAAGGCCCAGCGTGCCTGTTTCCGTGGCGACTTCGAGCACTACCTGGTGCGCGTGGCAGGCGCCTTCGCCATCGCCACATTTCTCGATGGTGAGGAAATGATCGCCGGGCGCGGCGTACGCCGGGTAGGCCACGCGGAAGCCGCGCACGCCCACGCCGTTCACGGGGTGGGCCGCGTAAAGGCGAAGCGAGGTTCGCCAGATATCCAGACGGCCGGTAAGGGCCGTATCCAGGCCCTGGCGGGTACCGCTGAGGGCGGGCAGCGTGTGGGCGATGCGCTCACGGAAGCGCGGCGATACCTGCCACGCGAGCAGCCCTGCGACGACCAGCACCAGCGCAGCTGCCCCGCACGCAAGGGCAAAGCGCTTGATGCTGCCAGCCTCGCGCCACAGGAACGCCAGGCCGACCAGGCCATAGCAAAGCCAGGAAGCGCGCGAACCGGAAAGCAGTACCGGGCCGAGCGTGACGAGGTACGCACCTACCAACGCCCACCGGCCCCAACGCTCCCGCGCCGCCCACAGCAAGAACGGCGCGCACGCGGCCAGGGCCGGCCCCAGTTTCAGGTTGTCACTGCCAAAAATGCCGGAGAGCCGCTCCGCATTCGAGTGCCCGGCCAGGCCGACGCCGGTCAGGGCCTGCACCCAGGCATCGAGCACCCATATCGCGACGACCACGGCCGTGGCCATGTACAGCGCACGCACTTTCGCGGGCCGGCGCATGGCGAAGCAGGTGTACACCCCGAGCGGAGCGAAACGCAGTATCCCGGCAACCGTGCCCCAGCTTTTACCCGGCGCCACGGCATCGATGGCCGAAACCAGCGCAGCGCCCGCGTAGGCCGCGAACAACCACAGGAACAGCTTCGCACCGGGGTGGTGGCGGATCGCCGCCGGTTCACGCACCAGCAGCAGGACCGCGCCTACCAGCGAGAGGAACACGCCTAGCTCGGCACTACGCCCGAAAGGCAGCAGCGCGGGCACGAGCCAGATGGGGAGGAGCGGCGAACGCCAGCCGGCGCCCAGCGCCGCCTTGAAACCCGTGCCGCTCACGCGGTCGGCACGCCTTCCACCACATCGGCGTACAGCGCCAGGGTGGCGGATTGCATATCCACCAGCCGGTAGCTACGCGGTGGCGGGATGGGCGGGGCGAAGCGCAGCAGCTCGGCGGCACGCTCCACCAGCCGTTCGCGATCGTTCAACGGCACGCGGCCCGCCGGGTACAGCTCCGACAGCAGCTCGCCGACGCCGCCATGGGCGTAACCGAGCACCGGGCGGCACATCGCAAGGGCTTCCACGACCGTGCGTCCGAACGATTCCGGCCGCTGGGACAGCTGCAGTACCAGGTTCGAGATGGCATACACGTCACGGATATCGGAACGCGGCGGCGAGATCACCACCTTGGATGCCAGGCCGCGCTCCTTGATCAGCGCGCGCAACTCGGCCACATACGCCTCGCGGCCCGGCTCGTCGGCACCCATGAGCAACAGCCGCGCATCGATCGCCCGGCTTTGCAGATCGGCGATGAGCTCGATGGCATCCGCGTGGCCCTTCAGGCGAGTACCGCGGCCGGGCAGCGTGAGCAGCGGCGCGCCCTCGAGCTGCGGGAACTCCTCGAAGAAGGCGCGCTGCCAGGCATCGTCCGGCCGGTACCCGTACGGAAAGGCCTCGGTATCGATGCCGCGCGGCACCACGGCGATACGGGCGCTGGAAATGTCTTCAGGGTAGTGCCGCAGCACGTAGTCGCGCAGGGTCTGCGAGACGACGATGACCCGCTCACCACGCAGCAGGATGCTGCTGTAGTGCCCCGGGCTGTTGAGGCCGTGCACGGTGGTGACGAAATGCGGGCGGGGTTTCACCCGGCGCATGGCCCACCAGCCTACCCAGGCAGGCAGCCGCGAACGCGCATGGACGATATCCGGCTTGAGCTCGCGCAGGATGCGGCGCAGCTTGCCGACCGTGAACAGGGTGCGCAGCGATTTATGGCCGATCGGCAGTGTGACGTGCTGGCTGCCTTCGGCTTCGAGTTGCTCGACCAGGCGGCCGCCTGCGGAGACCACGATGGAGCGGTGCCCGGCCTCGACCAGCGCCCTGGCAATTTCCAGGGTCGAGCGCTCGGCACCGCCCGAATGCAGGGCGGGTACGAGTTGTACAACGGTCATCGTCCGGGCTGGGAAGACGGTGGCCATGGCGCGGTCCGGTGGTGATGGGGTGGCGGGCGATGCGTTCAGCGAGCCCGCCCGGGCCGGTCAGTCTTTCAGTACGTAAGTAGCGCCGCAATACGAGCACTTGGAGGTGCCGCCCTCGTCTTCGATGGGCAGGTACACCTTGGGGTGCGAATTCCACAGGTACATGCCCGGCATGGGGCACGACAGCGGAAGGTCGGCGTGGGTCACTTCGTAACGGTTTTCGGCGTTCGCCGGGATGAGCGGCGCGGCCGCGGGATTGGTGCGCATGGGTAAAACTCCGGGCGATACGTTGGAACCGGGGATGGGGGGATGGTAGCAGGAACGCCTTGGGGGGCGTGAAATGACGAAAAAAAAGGGCCCGCGTGTGCGGGCCCTTGCTGGGCATCCCGTGACGGCGTGCCTTATTTGGCCGAGGCGTCGTGGGCTTCGGTGGTGATGCGGATCTTGATCTCGTCCGAAACGTTCGGCACGTACGCGCCCACGCCGAAATCCGAGCGCTTGATCGTGGCGGTGGCATCGAAGCCGATGGCCTGCACCTTCATCATCGGGTTCGGGCCGACCTTGTTCAGGGTGACATCGAGGGTGACCGGCTTGGTCACGCCGTGCACGGTCAGGTCACCGGTGACCTTCAGCTTGCCCTTGCCCGCGGCGGCGACCTTGGTGCTCTTGAAGGTCACGGTCGGGTACTTGGCGGCATCCAGGAAATCGGCCGACTTCAGGTGCTCATCGAGCTTCGGCACGAAGGTATCCAGGCCGGCGAGCGGCAGGGTGGCTTCGACCGTGGCCTTGGTCGGGGCCGCTTCGTCGTACACCAGGGTGCCATCGACCTGGCCCAGGTTGGCGCTCGGGTTCGAGAAGCCGAAGTGGTTCCAGCTGAACAGGACCATGGTGTGGCCCGGGTCGAGCTTGTAGGTGACCGGGGCGGCGGTAGCGGTGCCGGCGGCGGCGAGCAGGCCCGCGAGGGCGAGGTAACGGAGAGCGCGCATGGGTGAAAGCTCCTGCAGTGGGTTGGGGTACTGCCAGTGGACAGCGGGACCGGGGGTCACCGCGGGAAAAGGGGTCAGAGGACCTGGGCCACTTCGTCGAAATCGAAGCGCGGCAGGCGGCCGAACAGGTTCTTGTTGGGATCGCCGTAGCCGATGTTCACCAGGAAGTTCGACTTCACCTGGGTGCCCGGGAAGAACTCGGCATCGAGGCCGGCCTGGTCGTAACCGGACATGGGGCCGCAATCGAGGCCGAGCGAACGCGCCGCCATGATCAGGTAGCCGCCCTGCAACGTGCTGTTACGGAACGCGGTGGCTTCCACCAGCGCTTCGTTGCCGACGAACCAGCTGCGCGCATCGGCGTGCGGGAACAGCTTCGGCAGGTGGTCGTAGAAAGCGAAGTCGGTGGCGATGATGGCGGTGACCGGTGCGGCCATCGTCTTCTCCGCATTGTTCTCGGAAAGGAACGGCTTGAGGCGTGCCTTGGCATCCTGCGACTTGATGAAGACCAGGCGCACCGGCGAGGAGTTCGCCGAGGTGGGACCCATCTTCACCAGATCGTAGAGCTCCTTGAGCTGCTGATCGGTAACTTCCTTGTCCTGCCACGCGTTGAAGGTGCGGGCGGAGCGGAAGAGCTGGTCAAGCGCGGCATCGTTCAGCGGAGAACTCATGGGATTCCTTGTACAGTGAACAGGCGCCGGTCGTGCCGGCATTCCAACAGTGTAAGCGGGTCTGGCCATGGCGTGGACCGGTGCCGCAGGAACGAACTGTGTCGAAATCGACAACAATCCAACGTGAGGGATCGGCATGAGTGCCCATCCCCTGGCCCCGGGTTCATGCTGGGTCATCACCGATGGTGCGGCCGGCAACCGCCGCCAGGCGTTGGCGCTGGCCGAAGCGCTCACCCCGTCCATCCGTGAGTGCGTGGTCGACCTGCGTGCGCCGTGGTCGTGGTTCGCGCCGCGGCTGCTGCCGGGGGGCCACATGGCGCTCTCCAGTAATGGCGATAGCCTGCGCGCCCCCTGGCCTACCCTGGTGATCGGCTGCGGCCGCTCGGCGGCGTGGGCGACGCGGCAGGTACGCCGCTGGTCCGATGGCCGCGCGCTGGCGGTACAGATACTGGACCCGCGCCTGGATCCCGGGCACTGGGACCTGGTGGTCGCGCCGAAGCATGACCAACTGCATGGCGATAACGTGCTCACGCCGCTCGGCTCGCTGAACCCGGTGGATGATGCGTGGCTTGCGGATGCGCGCGACGCTTTTCCCGGCTTTGCCGATGTGCCCGGCCCGCGCCTGGGTGTATTGCTCGGTGGCGCGCGCCACGGCGCGCCCGTGGATGTCGCCGCCATGGCGGCCCTGCTGGAAGCGGTGAAGCAGCGCCACGCGCGCGAAGGCGGTTCGGTGATGGTGGTGGCCTCGCGGCGCACCCCGTCCTCGATCCTGCCCATGGTGCGGGCTGCGTTCCACGATGTGCCGGGCTTCATCTGGGCACCCGGCGATGACGATCCGAACCCCTACCCCGGGGTCCTCGCGTGGGCCGATCGGCTGGTGGTCACCCCCGACTCGGTGAACATGCTTTCCGAAGCCTGCGCCACGGGGCGCCCCGTGCACACGCTGGTGGCAGGATCGTTACCGGCCAAACTGGAACGCTTCCACGCCGAGCTCCGCGCCACCCGCCGGCTGCACGATATCGAAGCCAGTACCCCGCCCGTGCAACCCGTGCTGCGCGAAACCGCGTGGGTCGCCGCCCAGGTCCGCCAGCACCTGGGCCTGCCCGAGTCGTGAGCCGCGTCGAACGTGTCGGCCAGTGATCAGGCGTCGACGTAACGGGCGGCGTCGCCTACCCAACGGGCGATCAGCCGCTCGCAGCGCGCCGGATGGTCGCGCATCATCGCTTCCGCGACGCGTTGCACATCGGGCATGAGGTGCGCATCGCGTGCCAGGTCAGCGATGCGGAATTGCAGCTGCCCGGTCTGGCGGGTACCGAGCACCTCGCCGGGGCCGCGCAACTCAAGGTCCTTCTCTGCGATGCGGAAACCATCGTTGGTTTCGCGCATCACCTGCAGGCGCTCCTTCGCCAGGCGCGACAGGGGCGTCTGGTAAAGCAGCACGCAACTCGAGGCGATGGAGCCACGGCCCACGCGGCCGCGCAGCTGGTGCAGCTGGGCCAGGCCAAGGCGCTCGCTGTTTTCGATAATCATGAGGCTCGCGTTGGGCACATCCACGCCCACTTCGATCACCGTGGTGGCGACCAGCACGGCGATCTCGCCCCGCTTGAACGCATCCATCACGGCCTGCTTTTCCTTCGGCTTCATGCGGCCGTGGATCAGGCCGATGTTGAGGTCCGGCAACCCTGCCACGAGCTCGGCATGCGCGACCTCGGCGGCCTGCGCATTCATCTGCTCGTTCTCTTCGATCAGCGTGCACACCCAGTACACCTGGCGGCCTTCCATGCACGCGCCATGGATGCGTTCCATGATGTCGTAGCGCCGCTCATTGGAAAGCGCCACGGTCTGTACGGGTGTGCGTCCCGGCGGGAGCTCGTCGATTGATGACACATCGAGATCGGCGTACGCGCTCATCGCGAGCGTGCGGGGAATCGGCGTCGCAGTCAGTACCAGTTGGTGGGGAATGAGCTCGCCACTGGCGCCCTTGTCGCGCAGCGCCAGGCGCTGGTGCACACCGAAGCGGTGCTGCTCGTCGACAATGACCAGGCCGAGCTTCTGGAATACCACGCCCTCCTGCATGAGCGCGTGCGTACCGACAACAACATGCGCGGTCCCTTCGGCCGCGTGGGCCAGCGCGCTCTTGCGCGCCTTGCCCTGCACCTTGCCCGCCAGCCATTCCACATGCAGGCCCAGCGGTTCGAGCCAGGTACGGAAGTTGCGCAGATGCTGTTCGGCGAGCAGTTCCGTAGGCGCCACCAGCGCGACCTGGTAACCGGCCTCGACGGCGGCCAGCGCGGCGAGTGCCGCGACGACGGTCTTGCCGCTGCCGACATCGCCCTGCACGAGTCGAAGCATGGGGTGGGCTCGGGTGAGGTCCCGCCCCACTTCGCCCGCGACACGCGCCTGCGCCCTGGTCAGTGCGAACGGCAGTGACGACAGCAGTCGCTCACGCATCACACCGGCACTTTTAAGCGCAGGCGCCTTGCGCTTCTTCACCGCCGCGCGCATGCGCCGCAGGGTGAGGTGCTGGGTCAGCAGTTCTTCGAAGGCGAGTCGCTTCTGCGCGGGATGCCCGCCCTCCCCCAACTGCCGGAGGTCGACATCCGGAGGCGGCCGGTGCACGTAGATCAGTGCATCCCGCAATGAGGTAAGGCCGAGCGGCCGGCCCACCTCTTCGGGAATGAGTTCGAGCCGGTCATCGCCAGGCAGGTGGTGCAGCGCCTTGGCGATGACGCTGGCGAGGCGGCGCGGACCGAGGCCCTCGGTGGTCGGGTAGACCGGCGTCAGCCGCTCATCCACCAACACCGCTTCATCGCTTTCGATGCGCTGGTACTGCGGGTGCACCATCTCCAGGCCTTGCGGGCCCTGGCGTACCTCACCGAAGCAGAGCAGGCGCGTGCCTTTCTGCAACTGATCCATCTGCGCTTTGCGGAAGTGGAAGAAGCGCAGTAACAGCGCGCGGCCGGAGTCATCGCTGATGATGACCTTCAGCTGCATGCGCCCGCGAAAGCTGCGTTCGATGAAATCCACGCTGCCTTCGACCTGCACGTGCATGCCCGGGCGCAGGTCGCCGATGGGCACGATCGTGGTGCGGTCTTCGTAGCGCAGCGGCAGGTGGAACCACAGGTCCTGCACTTCGCGCAGGCCCAGGCGGCCGAGGGTTTCCGCCAGCGCAGGGCCAACGCCGCCGAGCGTCGTCAGCGGCGCGCGGCCCGGGTCCGCCGGCGGTGCGGCGGGTGACGGGCTGGCGGTTCGGCCCACGGGAATGGCAGTGATCCGGTTACGGCAGGACGAGGATCGCGTCCACTTCGACGTGGGCACCCTTCGGCAGGCCCGAGACTTCGATGGTGGAGCGCGCCGGGTACGGCTGCTGGAAGTATTCGGCCATCACGGCATTCACCGCGGCGAAGTTGCCCAGGTCGGTGACGTAGATACCGACGCGCACGATGTCGGCGAGCTTGCCACCGGCGGCTTCGGCCACGGCGACGAGGTTGTCGAACACACGGCGGGTCTGCGCGGTGATGTCGCCTTCCACGAGGTTGCCGGTGGCCGGATCGAGCGGAATCTGGCCCGAGAAATACACGGTGTTGCCCGCGCGCACGGCCTGCGAATACGGGCCAATGGCGGCCGGAGCCTTGTCGGTGGCGATGATGGTGCGGGACATGGGGGATCCTCGTGGCGGTAGACGCAGATAGTAACCGCCCGGAACGCCCTGTTGTAGGAGCCCGCCCTGTGGGCGACGCTGTTCGCGATGGAGCCAGGGGCCCGATGCGACATCGCGAAAGATGTCGCCCACAGGGTGGGCTCCTACGGGCGGGGCATCGCCCTAGAGGGGGTGGCGGTATACGCCGCTGACGACACCGGTGCGGCGCACGCGGCGCATCACGTCGGCCAGGTGCTTGCGGCCCTTGACCTCGATCGCGAACAACAGCGTCGCTGCCGTGCTGTCGCGCTCGATGTATTCGACGTTCTCGATATTCGAACCGGCATCGGCGATGGCCGCCGCGACAGTGGCGAGCACGCCCGGGCGGTTGAGGACTTCGATACGCAACTCGGCACGGTAATCGCCGGTGACGTCGCGGTCCCACTCGATCGCCACGATGCGCTCGGGCGTCTTGCGGAACTCGGCCACGTTCGGGCATTCCACGCGGTGCACGACAATGCCCTTGCCCGAAGACAGGAAGCCGATGATCTCGTCGCCCGGCAACGGGTGGCAGCAATTGCCGAAGCTCAGCACGCCGCGCTCCGCGCCGCTGATGCGGATCTTCTCCACCGCATGCTCGGTGGGTACCTGCGGGTGCGAATCGCGCGGGCCCATCACGTTGATGAGCTGGCCGGCCACCTGGTCGGCGAAGCGGTTACCCAGCGCGATCTCGGAAAGCAGTTCTTCCAGGCGCTTGAACTTGGCCTCTTCCAGGAAACGATCGAGCACGGCCGGCGGAATGGCATCGAGGCTCAGGCCACGCGCATCGAGCGCGCGATCGAGCATGCGGTGGCCGAAATCGACCGCATCCTCGTGCTGCAGGTGCTTGAGGTACTGGCGGATGGCGGTACGCGCCTTGCCCGTCACCACGGCTTCGAGCCACGCCGGGTTCGGCACGGCCGACGGCGCGGTAATGATCTCGACGACCTGGCCGGAGATGAGGCGGGTGCGCAGCGGCACGAGCTTTTTGTCGACGCGCGCGGCCACGGCGTGGTCGCCCACGTCGGTATGCACGGCGTAGGCGAAATCGAGCGCGGTGGCATTACGCGGCAGCGAGAAAATATCGCCGCGCGGGGTGAACAGGTACACCTCGTCCGGGAACAGGTCGATCTTGACGTTTTCCAGGAACTCGGCAGCCGATGGCGTATTGGCCTGGCTATCGGCCAATGCCGAGAGCCACTCGCGTGCGCGCAGCTGCGCGCTGTTCGCCGGGCCCGAATCGGTCTTGTACGCCCAATGAGCCGCCACGCCACGCTCCGCCACCGATTCCATTTCCGAGGTACGGATCTGGATTTCGATGGGCGCGCCAAACGGCCCGAGCAGCACGGTGTGCAGCGACTGGTAGCCATTGCCCTTGGGAATGGCGATGAAATCCTTGAAACGGCCATCCACCGGCTTGTACAGGCCGTGCACGGCGCCCAGCGCCATGTAGCAATGCATGGCCGAATCGGTGACGACGCGGAAGCCGTACACATCCATGAGCTGCGCGAACGATTTGTGCTCGTTGCGCATCTTCGAATAGATGCTCCAGGGGCTCTTGATGCGGCTGACCGCGCGGCCAGGGATCTTGTCGGCCGCAAGGCGGCCTTCCAGCGCCATCTCGATCTTCGCCATGGCCTCGCGGCGGTTACCCAGCGCGGCACGGATGCGCTCGCCGATGATGCGGTGGCGATCAGGGTACAAGGCCTTGAAGCCCAGGTCCTGCAGCTCGGCCTTGAACTTGTTCATGCCCAGGCGCTGCGCGATCGGTGCGTAGATCTCCAGCGTTTCACGCGCGATGCGGCGGCGGGACGAGGCGTCCTTCGCGCCCAGCGTGCGCATGTTGTGCAGGCGATCGGAAAGCTTGATGAGGATGACGCGCAGGTCGCGCGCCATGGCCAGCAGCATCTTGCGGAAGCTTTCGGCATCGGCTTCGGCGCGGCTGGAGAAACGCATCTTGTCCAGCTTGGTGACGCCATCGACCAGCTCGGCCACGGTCTCGCCGAAGGCACCAGCCAGTTCCTCGCGGCTGAGCTGCGTGTCCTCGAGCGTGTCGTGCAGGATGGCGGCGATGATCGTTTCGGCATCCAGGCCGAGCTCCGCCAGCACCTGCGCTACCGCGACCGGGTGCGTGATGTACGGCTCACCCGATTTGCGGGTTTGCCCATCGTGCGCGAGCGCCCCCACCAGGAAGGCGCGGCGGATGCGCATGACCTGCTCCTTGGGCAGGTACGCGCCCACGCGCTCTTCCAGCGCCTGCACATAGGCGGGCACCGGGGTGTCGTCGGAGACGTCGGTCAGCTTTTTGGCGGGGATGACTTCCATGGGGATGCCTGGCGCCTGGGTTCAGGCAGCACAGCCTCCCGCGCGCGGCCTGACGGGCCGCGCTTCAACAACGTGCGCAGTGAATGGATGAACGCAGGGTCGACAGGGACCCGACGTCATCAGTCATCTCCGCCCTTCGAGAGGTCGTCGTCCACTTCCGTGGCGGCCCACTCGAGGGCTTCACGCTCGGCGCGCTCGCGGGCGGCCTTGTCGATCTCGTCGATCATCTGCTCATTGACGCGGCGATCGGCGATCTCGCGCAGGGCGAGCACGGTCGGCTTGTCGTTGTTCGGATCGAGCGTGGGCTCGGCGCCCTTGGAGAGCTGGCGAGCGCGCTTGGTCGCCATGAGCACGAGCTCAAAGCGGTTGTCGACTACCTCGAGGCAGTCTTCGACGGTAATACGGGCCATTTCAAATCCTTGACAACAAAGACACTTATGACCGTGCAGTTTAGCGGCCCAGCCGGTTGGCTGTCCATCCGGGTGGGGGGTATCATGCCGGGTTCTGGCCAGGAAGGACGGGCGTTAGTGCAAATAATAAAACCAAGCGGTACACTAAAGTATCGCCCCACCCCCAGAGTCACCCCGATGGACCCCAAGATCAACCTAAAGCGTCTGGCCCGCCAAGCCTTTGGCCTGGTCGCCCTGGCGCTCCTGGCGGCCTGCCATGTGGCGCCGCCGCGTACCGACGACCCGAATGAACAGATGAACCGCAAGGTTTATGCGTTCAACGACAAGCTCGACAAGGCGATCATCCGCCCGGTCGCGGTGGGCTACCGTAATGTCACCACCCCGGGCGTCCGCACGGCGGTGAGCGATTTCTATACGAATATCCGCCTGCCGATCACGATTGGTAACCAGCTGCTCCAGGGCCGTCCGGGCCAGGCGGCGGTGACCACGGGTCGCTTCATCGTCAACCTCGGCATTGGCTTCCTGGGCTTCAAGGACCCGGCCAGCATGCTGGGCATGCCGCTGTATGACAGCGACTTCGGCGTGACCCTGGCCCGTTGGGGCGTGCCGGAGGGCGAGTACCTGGTCCTGCCGTTCGTCGGCCCGACCACGGTGCGCGATGTCTGGAAGCTGCCGGTGGATAGCTATTTCTTCGATCCGCTGAGCTACCTGTCGCGTAACCACGACTTCCACCACGGCGAGTATTACGTGCCGTCGGTGTTGTACCTGGTGACGTTGCGTGCCCGCGCGATCGATGCGGAGAGCTTCCTGGCCTCGGCGTATGACCCGTATGTGTTCATGCGCGATGCGTACCGCCAGCAGCGCCTGTACCAGATCTACGACGGCAACCCGCCGGAGGATGTGATCGAGAAGATGCAGGGCGTGGGCGATAACAAGGATTTCGACCCGGATGAACTGCTCAAGGAGCAGCATTCGTGGGAGAAGCAGAACGGGCAGAACCCGGACTGATTGACGAAGAAGCCGCCTACGGGCGGCTTTTTTGTGGCTCGCCTTTGGCTTCGCGCTAGTGCATCGGTTCATTCGCTAGCGCGAATGCATGTAACTAGCGGCTTGCGCCGCCTATTGCTTGTGGGCTTGAGGCGAAGAGCCGTCGGTGCCCACCCTCGCTGCTCAGACAGGTCCTCCGCGTTCGTACCGGAGTGCGCCTCCGGCGCAAATGTATCTATTTGGCCTACGGCCGCTCTCTTGTGCGGAACTCGCCTCGAGGGTGGGCACCGACGGCTCTCTTCACCCATGAGGTGGTGTGCGTGCGAGCTCGCCGCTGGTGCGCCATGCCGTTGTAGGAGCCCACCCTGTGGGCGACGCCGTTCGCGACAAAGCCACAGGGCCTGCTACGTCGTCGCGAAAGATGTCGCCCACAGGGTGGGCTCCTACAAGGCTATATCGCGATTTGATAAATGGATGGACCAGGCTCGTGTGGGAGCCTGCTTGCACGCGATCAGCCGACGCGGCGATGACGCCGCAACCCATCAACGCGCGACGGCCACCACGTTCGCCGGCAGCTGCGACGGGCTGGCCGTGACAAACGAACCCATCGCCAACACGCAGGTCAGCACGGCAGCAACGAAGAAGGACTTGAGCAGGAAGGTTTCAGCTTTCATGGCGATGCTCCGTGAGGTGGGACAAGTGGGGCCAGGCCCCGTTGCCCAAGACGTTGCATCCGCCGTGCCAACCCCACCAACGGCCCGCAAACGGCGCCACGACGCCGTTTGCGCCTAACCACGCCGCATGACGACCACTGTCCGCGGACGAAGCAGCTGTCCGCCCATACATGTCCGAACGCACCAATCGACCCGCAGACAACGCACCGGCTCTCCCACCACCCAACCTCATGGGTCAAAAGAGCCGTCGGTGCCCACCCTCGAGGCGAGTTCCGCACAAGAGAGCGGCCGTAGGCCAGCCTTCCATAGGGCTGGCCCATGGCTCGCTAACGGGGCGGCGGTTGTAGGAGCGCACCTTGTGCGCGAATCAAAGGCACGGCGGCGCAGCCGCAACATCCGACGCGAGGGTGGGCACCGACGGCTCTCGGCCTCAAGCCCACAAGAGCGAGGCGGCGGATGCCGCTGGTTACATGCATTCGCGCTAGCGAATGAACCGATTCACTAGCGCGAGGCCGAAGGCGAGCCTGTTGTTGAGGCACAAACAAAAAGCCCGGCATATCGCCGGGCTTTCGTCAGCGGGGATCGCGCGCTAGCGCGCTCCTGCAGGCTTAGAGGAAGGCGGTGACGCCGGAGACGCGGGCCAGGGCTTCCAGGCCCGTGGGGGCGTTGGCCACCTTCATGGCCGTGCCGTTCTGGCGCGCATGTGCCAGCAGCGCCAGCACCGTTGCCAGCCCTGCGCTATCCGCCTGAGTCACGCCGGAAAGATCCAGCGTGCCCGGCTTGCCGCGGCCAAGGGCTTCGCGGCCCGCCTCGAGCGCCGACGCCGCCGTCGCGAACGTCAGCGCGCCGGAGACCTTCAAGGTCCCCGGCGCCTCGGCCAACTGGTACGTGGCCGGCTGGATCACTTGCCTGCGCCAGCCTTGCCGCCTGCCGTGTCCTGCTTCATCTCATCGATAGCCGCCGAACCCTTCGACTCCAGGTCAGCCGTGAGCTTGTCCAGGCCTTCCTTCTTGATCTCGGCATCCACCTGGTTGCGGTAGTTCGTGATGTACGAGATACCCTCGATGATCACGTCGTACGCCTTCCAGTCGCCGCTGGCGCTCTGGCGGAACGCGTAATCCACCGACACCGACTTGCCATCATCGAGCATGACCTGGGTACGCACGATGGTGCGCTTCTTGTTCAGATCGCCCGAGAACGGCAGCACCTTCACGCGGCCACGGGTGTAGTTGAGCAGGCCCTCGGCATAGCGATGCGTGATCGAGTTGTAGAACGCCTTGGCAAAGCGCTCGCGCTGCTGCGGGCTCGCCTTGACCGCGTTCTGGCCGAGCACCAGGATCGACGCGTAATCGATATCGAAGTGCGGCAGGAACGTGTCGTCGATAACGGCGATCAGCTTTTCCTTGTCGTTCTTCAGTTCCGCCTGGTGGCCTTCGATGGCCTTGGCCAGGTCATCGGAAATCTGCTGGACAACCTGCTGGGGCGCCTGGCCCTGGGTGGCCGCGGCGGGCGCGGCATCCTGCGCGAACACGGGGGCAGCGGCGACCGTGCCAACGGCAAGGGCAATAGCGAGGGAAAGCTGACGCAACATGCGATGTCTCCTGGGTTCCGGCCTTACTTCTTGCCGGAGGTATCGGGTTGGGTGCCGCCCTGGGCGCCACCGGATTTGTTGTCGCTCGGCGAGCCGTTCACGAGGAACTTGCCGATCAGGTCTTCCAGCTGAAGCGCCGACTGCGTCAGCACGAGCTGATCGCCATCGGCCAGGAACGACGGGGAGCCGCCGGGCTGGATCGCAACATACTGGCTACCGATCAAACCGCTTGTGAACACTGCCGCGGCCGAGTCATCTGGTATCTGGGAGTAGCGCTTGTCGATCGCAAGGGTCACCGTGGCCTCGACGGCACCCGGTTTCACCACCACCGATTCGACGCTGCCGATGGGCACGCCGGCCATTTTCACCGCGGCGCCGGGCTGCAGGCCGCCGATGTTGGTGAAATCACCCGTGACATGGAAGGTTCCACCCAGGCGATCCGGGGCGCTGCCGCCGCCGAAGAACTTGCCGAGCATCTCTTCCAGCTGCTGGGCCGGACGGGTCAGGCCGATCTCGCCGCCTTCCTTCACCGGGGTCTTCGACTGGCCGAACTGGATGCCTACGTACTGGTCGCCCAGCAGGCCGCTGGTGTAGATCGTGGCCACGGAATCGCTCGGGATATCCTTGTGGCCATCATCGATGGCCAGGGTTACCTTCGCCTCTTCCTTGCCCGGCACCAGGTCGATGGCCTGGACCGAGCCGACGCGGACACCGGCGACTTTCACCGGCGCGCGCACCTTCAGCTGGCCGACGTTGGCGAAGTGGGTTTCCACCTTGTAGGTGGAGCCACCGCCCTGGTTGGCGACGGAGGTGGTCTGGGTGGCGAGGTACGCCAGCGCGGCGAAGCCAAGCACGATGAACAGGCCGGTGCCGACGGCATAGGAACGTCTCTGGGTCACGGCACGATCCTCGAATGGGGTACGGAAAGAATGATGTTCATGGCGGGCCTCCGTGCCTTCAGATCAGGAACGAGGTAAGGACGAAATCCAGCGCCAGGATGGCAATGGACGAGGCGACCACCGTGCGCGTGGTGGCGTACGCGACGCCTTCGCTGGTGGGCGGAGTGGTATAGCCCTGGAACACCGCGATCAGCGAGACCACGATGCCGAAGGCGATGGACTTGAGCAGCACGCCATCGATGATGTCCTTGTGGACATCCACCGCGGCGGTCATGTTGGACCAGAAGGTGCCGTTATCGATGCCGAGCCAGGTCACGCCGACCAGGTGGCCGCCGAACACGCCCATGGCGCAGAACACGATACCGAGCAGCGGCAGTGCGATGACGCCGGCGAGGAAGCGCGGGGCCACCACGTAGGCGATCGGATCGACCGCCATCATTTCCATCGCATCGAGCTGGTCGGTGGCGCGCATGAGGCCGATCTCGGCGGTGACCGAGGTGCCGGCGCGGCCGGCGAACAGCAGCGCGGTGACGACCGGGCCGAGCTCGCGATAGATGGCGATGGCCACGACGGTGCCGGTGGCCGAGGTGCCGCCGAAGATCGACAGCACGTCGTACAGCTGCAGGCCGAGCACCATGCCGACGAACAGGCCGCAGGTCATGACGATGGTGAGGCTCATGGCGCCGACAAACCAGATCTGCCGGACGGTTTCCCGGCCATGCTTCAGGCTGCGTGGAATGGAGGCGAGGATCGTGAGCAGGAACAGCCCGCACGCACCGATCTGCGCCAGGCTGCGCATCACGACATTGTCATCCCTGGTGGTCATGCCTTGTCTCCGGGAAAGCCGAGCGCCGTGGCGTAATCGCCGGCCGGGTACTGGAACGGGACCGGGCCATCGGCCTTGCCACCGAAGAACTGCGCCGTCCACGGCGAGCCATCGTTGACCAGCGTATCGGGGGCGCCCTGCGCCACGATCTTGCCGTTGGCGATAAGGAACACGTGATCGGCCACTTTCTGCACCGCGGCCAGTTCGTGCGCCACGAGGATGCTGGTGATGCCCAGCGTTTCGTTGAGCGTACGGATAAGCAGCAGCACCTGGTTCAGCGCAATGGGATCGAGGCCGACGAAGGGTTCGTCGTACAGGATGAGCGCGGGGTCGAACACGATGGCGCGCGCGAGGGCGACACGGCGCGCCATGCCGCCGGAAAGCTCCGTGGGCATGAGCCGCGCGGCCCCGCGCAGGCCCACGGCCTGCAGCTTGTTCAGAACGATGTTGCGGATGAGCTCTTCAGGCAGTTTCGTGTGCTGGCGCAGCGGGAACGCCACGTTCTCGAACACATCGAAATCAGTGAGCAGCGCGGAATTCTGGAACAGGTAGCCAATGCGCTCGCGCAGTTCGAAGAGCTTTTCGCGCGAGAGCGTAGGCACGTTCTCGCCATTCACCTCGACCGTGCCGGCATCGCCGCGCATCTGTCCGGTGATGTGCTTGAGCAACGTGGTTTTGCCGGTACCGCTGGGACCCATGATGGCCGTGACCTTGCCGCGCGGGATATCCAGATCCATCGCGTCGAAGATCGTCTTGCCATTGAGCACCGTGGTCAGGCCGCGTACGCGGACGATGGCGTCGTCGGTCATGGGGCGAGCAGTTCCTCGATCAGTGCTTCGTGGCGTTTGGCCGCCCACGCCGAGCGCAGGCGCACGGCACGCACGATCGCCTGCAGGTCCGCGAGGGCATCTTCAAAGCGATCGTTCACGATGATGTAGTCGAACTCGTGCGCATGGGCGATTTCTTCGCGGGAGTTGAACAGACGGCGCTCGATGACATCGGGCGCATCGGATCCTCGACCGCGCAGGCGGCGCTCAAGTTCCACGCGCGACGGCGGCAGGATGAACACGCTGACGCAATCGGCCTTGCCCTTGCGCACCTGGCGGGCACCCTGCCAGTCGATCTCCAGCAGGACATCGACGCCCGAGCTGAGCTTTTCCGCAACCACCGTACGCGAGGTGCCGTAGAGGTTGCCGTGGACCTCGGCGTGCTCCAGGAAGATGCCATCCGCGATCTCGCGCTCGAAATCGGGCCGTTCCACGAAGAAGTAGTGGCGGCCGTACTGTTCGCCCACGCGCGGCGGGCGCGTGGTGTGCGAGATGGACAAGGAGATCTGCGGTTCGCGCTCGAGCAGCGCATTGACCAGCGTGGACTTGCCGGCACCCGAGGGCGCGGCCACCACGAACAGGGTGCCGTCACTCATCCGCGGGGATCTCGTTGGGGGGTCATGGCTTTCTCCCGGAACGCAAAGCGGGATTGTAGCCGGAATCGTGGCCGTACCGCCTTTCGCCGGGGTTCCGCCCCTTGTGGCTAGCCGCTGTGGTAGCTCGCGAACATGGCGGCCCACACCAGCATGAGGAACAGGACCATGAGGCCCGCCCATACGCCAAATACCACCCAGAAGATGGCTTTTTGCGCTGGCGGCGTGCTCTGGCCGGTGCGGCGCCACCGTGCGACCCAGGTCATCTGGGCCTGCAGGTAGTAGTGGGTGAAGAAGAACAGCGTGACCCCGCCAATCTCGGGCACCAGGCCGTAAGCCGGCAGCTTCTCCCGCATGGAACGGGCCATGGAGAACATGGCGATATACCGGCACACCACCATGGCGAGGCCGAAAAGGAAGAAAAAGCCGAAGTACGCCATGACACCGGCGATGGCCCCCAGATCCGGGCGCGTGGCGGTATACGACTGGTTGAGCACCACGCCGAGCATGACGATCCAGGTCAGCGGCAACAGGCAGACCGAGATCACCAGCCACATCGTGGCCCGGCTCGACGGATCGATCTTCTTCACCCAGGACGCCTGGACAAACTGCCAGACGATACCCATCAGGCCGCCAGCGAGCAGATCGACCACGAAGATGATGGCCCAGTGCAGATCGGGCGGTGCCGGCACTTCACCATGCAGCACGGGCGCGGTGGCACCCATCGCCGGCGGAGGTACCGGGATGCCGAGCAGTTCGTGGAGCGGCCGCCATTCGGCCATGCCTTCGCGCCAGGCAAGCGAATGGGCCGATACCTTGCCCTCGTTCACCCACGCCCGCAGCGTGACCTCATCGTACGGGCCAAAGCGCTGGCCATCACGGCCGATCCAGATGTTCCGTTCGTCCGCCATGCCCCTCGTTCCTTGCCCCGTGTGTTGTTGGGTGAGTATGCCCGTGCCACCCCGCGCTGGTCACGCCGCGGCCTGGCGTTCCTTGTCGTTGGCGTACCGCGCCGGCGAGATGCCGACAACACGCTTGAAGGCGTGACTGAAAGCACTTTCGGAGCCATAGCCGAGGTTACGCGCGAGCGTCGCGACGGGCACGGATCCACGGTGCAGTGCCTGGCAGGCTAGCCGCATGCGCCATTCGGTGACATAGGTGAGCGGTGCGGTACCGGATACCTTGCGGAAATGCGTGGCGAACACGGTACGCGACATCGCTGCGAGCCGGGCCATCTCGTCGAGGCGCCAGTCGCGCCCCGGCTCGGCGTGTATCCGGCGCAACACGGGAGCGAGGCGGGCATCGGCAACAGCGCGCAACCACCCCGGCGGCAGAACATCGCCCGAAGCCATCTGCGCGCGCAGGATCTGCACGAACAGCAGGTGCGCGAGCTGGGTCTGGGCAAGGCCTGCGCCGGGCAGGTCATCGCGGCTCTCCCGCACCATGCGGTCAATCAGCCAACGCATGGTCTCGGCCTCCGGTGCGCCCGCACCGATGTGCAGCCACGCCGGAAGCGCGGCCGTGAGCATGGGTTCATACGCAGGATGCACGCGTACATGGCCACCGATCTGCAGGGTATCGGTGCCGTCGTTGATCGCCACGAGACGATCCGGCCCACGCCATTCGAAGTCCTGGGCGTCACGCGCGGGAAGGTCGGCATCGCTGGCCAGGACGAAGCCACGCGGGGCAGCCAGCAGCACGACATCGCCTTCGGCGAGGCGGATGTCACGGGGCTCGCCGTCGATCCGCAGCACGCAATGACCGCGTGCCACGGCGAAGAACTTCAGCTTGTCGGGCGGCGGGAAGCGGACGGCCCAGTCCCCGCCGGCCGTAAAGCCACCGGACATGACGGATTCGATCTCGGCCAGGCGGAGAATGGAGGTAATGGGGTCATCGCTCATGCCCGTACGATGGCGCATGCATTGCGCACTTTCAAGCATTCATCGTCCGCCCCTATGCCCTTACCTTGGTGAAGTACCCACCAAGGAGCCACCCATGCAGTCCCCCATCCCCTCTGGATTCGGTGCGGCCACCACGGCTGCTGAAGTCATCGCCGGCCTCGACCTGACCGGCAAGAACGCCATCGTGACCGGCGGTTATGCCGGTCTCGGCCTTGAAACCGCCCGCACCCTGCGTAACGCCGGCGCGCGGGTGATCGTCCCCGCCCGCGACATGGCGAAGGCGCGCAAAGCCCTCGACGGCGAGGCCGGCATCGAGGTGCTGCCGATGGACTTGGCCGACCCGGCCTCGATCGATGCGTTTGCGAACGAGGTCCTCGCACGCGGCGAGCCGCTGCACCTGCTTATCAACAACGCCGGTGTCATGGCCTGCCCGCTTGAGCGCGATGCACGCGGTTATGAGCGCCAGTTCGCCACCAACCACCTGGGCCATTACCAGCTCACCGTGCGCTTGTGGCCTGCGCTTCGCCGCGCCGACGGCGCCCGCGTGATCTCCGTCTCGTCGCGCGGCCATCGCTATTCACCCGTGGTGTTCGACGATCCGCACTTCGAACACCGCGCGTACGATCCGTGGCTGAGCTACGGCCAGTCGAAGACCGCGAATATTCTCTTCGCGATCGGTGTGGATAAGCGCGGCAAGGCGAACGGCATTCGCTCGTTCTCACTGCACCCCGGTGCCATCGTGACCGACCTCGCCCGTTACATGAGCGTGGATGACCTGCGCAAGTTTGGCGCTGTGGATGAGGAAGGCAAGCCGGTCGTCGATCTGAACGCCGGCATGAAGAGCATGCCTCAAGGCGCGGCGACGAGCGTGTGGGCGGCGACCAGCCCGATGCTCGATGGCAAGGGCGGCGAATACCTCGAAGATTGCAACATCGCACCGATGCTCGACGATGCGACGGTCGAAGCGGCCGACCTGCGCAACCTGCACGGCGTGCGGCCCTACGCCATCGATCCCGATGCCGCCGATGCGCTGTGGGAACTGAGCGAACAGCAGACCGGCGCCCGCATCAGTTGACAATGGCCCGTGTAGGGCGCGCTTGCGCGCGATCGCGCGCAAGCGCGCTCCTACAGGGAGGCCGCGTGCACGCGTCCGGTGGCCGACACCAGGGATCGTTGCGACGGGCGTTTACGGCTTTTTGTAAATCGCCCCACCCTTCATCACGAACGGCACATTCGACAAGACCGAGATGTCCTTCGTCGGATCACCTGGTACGGCGATGATGTCCGCATCGAGGCCGGCTTTTAGCTGGCCGATATGGTCCTGCTGGCGGAGCACCTTCGCGTCGACGGCGGTGGCCGCCAGCAAGGCTTTGGCGGGGGTTATTCCGTCGCGCACCATCCACTCCAGTTCCTTGTAGTTGGTGCCGTGGGTGAACACGCCTACGTCACTGCCTGCGCCGATGGTCACGCCGGCGTCCAAGGCACGCTTGAACGCCTGTGCCGAGGTCTGCATCGCTTCGGTCGGCGGCGCACCCGGCTTCCAGCCACCAAAGTATTCGGCGTAGGCGGCGCTGGCTTCCAGCGTGGGCATGTAGGCCACGTTGTGCTTCTTCATCAATGCGAACACTTCCGGCGTGCCGTCGTACCCGTGTTCGATCGTATCCACACCGGCCATGACCGAACGGCGCATGCCCTCGGCCGTGCTGGAGTGCACCGCGACCGGCAGGTTGAGCGAATGCGCGACTTCCACTGCGGCATTCAGTTCCTCCTGCGTCAACGTGGGCGAGGAACCCTTCGCCTTGCCGCAGTGGTAATCGGCGTAAAGCTTGATCCAGTCCGCGCCATGCGCCGCCTGGTCACGCACGGCATCGACCATCTGGGCCACGCCGCTCACCGGGATGGCTCCCTGCGGAAGGTCCATGTCTTCCCGGAAGCCGAGCGGGCCCGGACCGTAGCAGTGCGCGGCCACGGTGGCGCGAGTGGCGACGAACAGATGCGGCCCGGGAATGAGCCCCTTGTCGATGGCGCGCTGGACGTCCACATCGGCATAGCCGGCACCTTCGGTGCCGAGATCACGCAGGGCGGTGTATCCCGCCATCAAGGTGTCGCGCGCGTGCTTCACGGCCTCCACCGTGCGGAACGCAAGCGTTTCCTTCAGCACCTGATCGTTCCACAGCGTCTCGTTGTAGGGGTGCAGGAAGATGTGCGAATGCGCGTCGATCAGGCCGGGCAGCAAGGTCATCCCTGGGAACGACAGGGTTTCGGTGCCGGCAGGCACGGCGACCTGGCCTTCCGGTCCTACTCCGGCGATCTTGTCACCTTGCACGAGCACCACCCAGCCGGTGTGCGCCTGCTCATCGCGTGCATCAAACACGCGATCGGCTTTCAGGAGCACGGGATGGCCCGAAGGCTTCGGCAGGTCGTCCGCGTGTGTGGCGAACGCGAGGCCCAGGCCCGCGGCCAGGGCAATCAGCTTGCGAGTCATGGCGTGGGCTCCTTGTCACCCGGGTTGTACTGCCGTTCGATATGGCCCTGGAGATCCTCCGGCCAGAAGTACACCTTGCGCAGGTTGCCCGTGGTGTAGCGTTCGGCTTCGTCGTTGAAGTGCTTTGAATCCGGATGACCGCTTTCGCCACCCGCGGTAATAGCCCTCGCACTGACCCGCGGCCCGAACTCGACGACGGCAACGAAGCTGTTACCGCTCGTGCCGTAGTAACGCTTCGTACCCGGCCAGCGGTGCGCACCGAACGAGGCCAGCGAGCCCCAGCGCGAGGAGGTGAACGGCACCGGGATGCTGGGCTTCGCATCATCGAAGACCTGCGCAATCGCATCGTCGTTACGCTGGTAGCGATTCACCTCGCCCCAGGGCACGCCCCAACTACCGAAGTCTTTCTCCAGGCGATCCACGGCGTCAGCGAGCGCCTGGAGACGCGCTTGCGGCCCGGCCTTCTCCGCCATCACGTCGTAGATGGTCAGGCCCTCCTGGGTGTCCTCCTTGCTCACCTTGTCCCACAGGATATCGCCCCAGAACACGGCGAGCGTGGTTGGCATGGAGGCAATACCCCAGCGGTAATCCCACGCGCGCAGCAGGCCCACCGGGCCACGCAGCTTCGCCTTCAACGCGTCATTGGCCGGCAGGGCGTCGTAATCCCTGATCAGCACGGGAAGCTGCCGCTCGAACGCCGGCAGGTACGAGTCGAACGCGGCGGTGAGGAGCGAAGCCTGGGTGACATCGTGCTGCCCGGTAAGGACGCGCGTGGCGTGGATTCCCCTCGGATTCTCCCCGACCGAATCCATGTACTTCGGGAAGTCCGCCTGCTTCGGGCTATCGGGGCCCGCCGCGGAATACGGCCAGTCGTTGGTATTGAAGATCCAGCCGGTGTTCGGGTTGAACAGCCTCGGAGCCTCGTCCAAAGGCAATAATCCCTGCCAGTCGGTAGCGGGGTCGCTGCCATCCACGGGCTTCGTGTAGTCGAAACGATCGTCACGCCTGGGAATGAATTGCGGATGCAGGTAGGCGATGTTGCCCTTGTCGTCCGCATAGATCGTGTTATTCGACGAGTTCGCCTTGAGCTCGGCCACCTTCATGTACGCGGCGTAGTCATTGGCCTTTGTACGCAGCCAGCTCTGTTGAAGGGCCTCAAGTGGCTTGTTCATCAGCGCGAAGGCGATCCACTTGCCGCCCTGCGCACGCACGATGGGGCCGTGATGCGTGGCGTAGGTCGTAAAGTGGCGATCGCCCTGCCCCTTCACGCGAACGACGATGTCACGCGTGACCACCGGCCTCAACTCCTTGCCGTAGCGGTAGAAGCGTTTGCCACCCTGCTCCACGGTCGTTTCGGCGAATTCATCCACGACATCGATACCCGACGAAGTGTGCATCCAGCCGATGTGCTGGTTGAAGCCCTGGTAGATGAAGAACTGGCCCCAGGTCACCGCACCGTACGCATCCAGGCCTTGGTCGCTCGACATCTGCAGCTCGGAGCGGAAGAAGAACGACGTGTGCGGGTTGATCAATAGCAGGGCGTGGCCATTGGCCGTGAGCTTGGGTGCGATGGCGATACCGTTGGAACCGGTCGGCTCCCACCAACTGCCCGGCGGGGTGAACTGCACCAGCGCGCCCACCGGGTCCTTGCCGTAGAACGCCTGCAAGTCCGATGTCTTTACACGCTCGATATCGCCACCGATGCTGCCTTCCGAGAAGCTCAGCGCCATCCACGGCTCGAAGTGGGTGATGACGCGCGGATGGGTATCCGGATGCGTAGCGAGGTAATAGTTCAGGCCATCGGCCCAGCTATCCATCAGCGCCTTCAGCCACGATGGGCTGCGGCCGTATAGGGCTTTGAGCTGGGTGTCGTCAATGAAAAGCTTCTGCCGCAGATCCTTCCACAGTGCCGATTCGCCTTCGGCTTCCGATAGCCTGCCCAACGACACCAGGTAATTGGTCTCCACCCGGTTGAAGTCATCTTCGGCCTGCGCGTATGCCATGCCGAACACGGCATCCGCATCGGTCTTGCCGTGGATGTGGGCGATGCCCCAGTCATCGCGGGTGATGGTGGTGGCTGCGGCTTCTCGCTGGTAGCGAGTGCTTTCGGCATCAGCGGCGTGCGCGCCACCCGCCATGAGCGATAGGGCGAGCAGCGCGAGCGCGTTGCGGTTCAAGACAGGCATCGTTGGTAACCCCTGACGGATCGTCGATGCTAGCTTGCCCGGGCGCTTTTGCGTCAAGTGTCCGAAGGCAGGCGTTTCCTCAATCGCGGTGCCGCGAAGTCGAGGAACGCGCGCAGTTTCAACGGTAGCGGCGCCTGCCCTTTGTGCACCAGGTGGATCGGCAGCGGCGCCGTTTCGTAAGCCCGCAGCACGACGCGGAGCCGGCCTTCGGAAAGAGCCGATGCCACCTGGTACGAGAGCACGCGAATCAACCCCACGCCCAGCACGGCGGCATCGATCGCAGCTTCCGCCGTATTGACGCCAAGACGTGACGGCACAGGAACCACCAGTTCGGCTTTACCCGTCCCGAATACCCATGCGCGCTTCGACTCCAGCACTTCAAAGCTCACGCACTCGTGGGCCGCCAGCTCGGCAGGCGACGCAGGCGTGCCGTGCGCCTCCAGGTAGGCCGGACTACCACATACCACGCGACGCACCGTCCCCACCCCCGTCGCCATGAAGCTGCTATCGGGCAAATCGCCAATGCGGATGGCCGCGTCCACGGGCTCTTCCATCAGGTGGACGACCCGATCGGTGAGCACCAGGTTCACCCCGATCTCCGGGTACTGGGCCAGGAACTCGGCAACCACGGGCACCACATGCAGGCGGCCGAACACGACGGGCGCCGTGACCGTGAGTTCGCCGCGTGGCTGCACATATTCGCCCATCGCCGCCCGCTCGGCCTCGCCCACCTCCTCCAGGATCTTCCGGCAGGCAGCCACATAGGACGCGCCGGCCTCGGTCAGGGAGAGCTGGCGGGTGGTGCGATGAAGCAGCCGGGTATGCAGGTGGGTTTCGAGGGCGCCGATCTTCCGGCTGACGGTCGCCAGGGGCAGGCCGAGCTGCCGTGCCGCCGCCGAAAGGCTGCCAGCATCGACAACGGCGACAAGGATGGCCATGGATTCAAGCTGGTTCATGGCAGCCTATCAATTATTGGAAGGATGATTCCCAATCCTGCCAGATTATCTTATCCAGCGCCCGTACCTATCTTTTGCGGCATCTCTTACCAGGAGCGTGCCGTGAGCGGCCCATCCCCAGTCGTAACAACTCCGGCCCCGGCGACGATCGCGTCGCGCGGGAAGATCTTCATGATGGCGGTGATCGCCGGGGCGGTCATCACCAACCTTTACTGCGTGCAGCCGATCCTGCCGCTGATCGCCACGGGCTTCCATGCCAGCCTGACCGCGGTGGACCTGGTGGCCGGCGCGGCGTTGCTGGGCTTCTCCACGGGCCTGGCGCTACTGCTCCCGCTGGGTGACCGGTTTGACCGGCGCAAGCTGGTGCTCGCCCAGATCGTGATCGCCTTCCTGCTCGATCTTGTCGCCCTGTTTGTGCCGGATATCTGGGCACTGGCGGCGGTGTCGTTCGGTATCGGCATGGTCAGCTGCGTGCCGCAGCAACTGGTGCCGTTCGCCGGCGCCATGTCCCTGCCTGCCGAGCGCGGCCGCAACGTCGGCACCGTGGTCAGCGGCATCATGGTCGGCATTCTCGTGGGCCGGACTATTGCCGGTGCCGTGGGCCAGGCCTACGGCTGGCGCGCGGTGTATGGCGTCGAAGCAGCGCTGATGATTCCTTCGGGTATCGTCGCACTGTCGATGCTGCCCAAGGGCGTGCCTTCGACGAACCTCAGCTACGGTCGGCTGCTCGCATCGCTCTGGCCGCTGATGCGCGATAACCGCCCTATCCGCGAATCCATGATCGTGCAGGCGCTGCTGTGGGCCTGTTTCAATGCCTTCTGGGTGAACCTGGCGGCGC
The DNA here is from genome assembly GCF_023078495.1 of Luteibacter aegosomatissinici. Classification (NCBI taxonomy): domain Bacteria; kingdom Pseudomonadati; phylum Pseudomonadota; class Gammaproteobacteria; order Lysobacterales; family Rhodanobacteraceae; genus Luteibacter; species Luteibacter aegosomatissinici. The sequence goes on from NZ_CP095742.1 coordinate 4,359,928, forward strand.
TGCTCGCGAATGGCCCGTGGCACCTGGGCAGTGCGTGGGCCGGTGGCTTCGGGATCATCGGCGCCGCGGGAGCATTTGCTGCATCGCTTGGTGGCCGTGCCTCCGATCGCAGGGGTACGCGGTACGTGGTGGGCGCGAGCATCGGCATCGTCACGCTGGCCTACCTGCTGCTCGCAGGTGCCAATAGCTCGCTCACCCTGCTGGTCATCGGCGTGATCGTGCTCGATATCGGCGTGCAGGCCGGGCTGGTGTCCAACCAGACGCGCGCCTTCGCCGTGGACCCGAAAGCGCAGGGCCGTATCAACAGCCTGTACATGACCGCGACTTTCCTTGGCGGTGCGCTGGGTACCGTGGTCAGTGGCTGGTTGATGAACCGCTTCGGCTGGAATGGCGTGGTCGTACTAGGCCTGGTTCTTGGCATGGTTGCCGCCGCGTTCCATCGACGTGGAACGAACACGCAGGCGCAGCGAACGCCCGCGTGATCGTTCAAATCACCGGCAAGTCTGCGGCAGGTACTGGACGCTGATGCTGTTAGCCACGCAGTTGAAGCGCACCTCGCCCTGGGCCACCACCGGGGTGAGCACCAGCGAGCCGCTGGCGATTTGCCGGTGCGCAACCCCACCCAAGGCGATGGTGATGCGCCCGTCATCGATCGTGACGCCGGAGACGTAGCGACCCTGCAGCGAAGCAGCCTCACTGATGCCGGCCTGGGTGTTGTCGTGTGGCATCTGGCCGTGGCTGTTGTAGTAGTTCAATACCGCGGTCCTGGCAGGTTCGGCGACAGCAACGGCCTGCGCCACCTCGGTACGGATGATGTAGTTCTGGTAAGCCGGGATGGCGATGGCCGCAAGGATGGATACCAACGGCAGGATCATCACGCACCAGACCGCTGCCTTCGGCGGCCCGGGTTCCGTCTGGCCGGTTTCCTTCCACCGTGCCAGCCAGGTCATGATGCCTTGCAGGTAGTACATGCTGAGGAAGAACAGCGTAATACCGCCGATATGCAGAGCGAGCCCGCGTTTGGCCGCATCACGCTTGATCGAATCGGCCATCGCGAAGATACCGACGTAGATCACGATGATCGCGCCGAACATGATCAGCACACCGGCCAGGGTGGCAGCCGGGGTCTTCTGGGTGGTGAGCGAGAACCCCACGACGTAGCTCACCAGCGCCAGGATGAAAAGGACGAGCGCCTTGCTTCGCTTGTCGATCTTGCCGACCCAACTGGCCTGCACGAACATCCAGATCCAGCCGAAGATCCCGCCTGTCACCATCGTCAGCAGCAGCACCACGAACCAGTGCAGTGATGGCGGTGTCTGGAACGTGGCACGTGGGTCGGGGGCAAAGCCGCCATCCTCGCGTGCGCTGAAGCCTCGCGGGGCCCAGCCTGCGGAAGGCGGCGGTATCGGCGGCGGTACCTCCATGCCAGGCAGCAGGGTTGCCAGGGGCACCCACTCGGCCATGCCGGTACGCCAGGCCAGCACGTCGGGCTCGACTTTGCCCTCCTTGACCCACCCGCGCAGCACGGCTTCCTCGTACGGGCCGTACTTCTGCCCGCCCCGGCCAATCCAGATCTTGTCGTCCACGTTTTCCCCCTGCGCGGCTCCCTTGCCGCGAGTGGGTACTTTCCGGCGGCTGGACCGGCGCGTCAATGCGCGCACCGAATTTCTACGGAGCGCCGGTCGGCGGTACTACGGACGCGAGACGCGTGAGGGCGGGCCACATTGCCTGCCTGCCCCCCGGAGAACACCACCATGGCCAGTAAGACCGCCGCCGCGCCTGCCGCCTCCGCCGCCACGCCAGATATCCTTCCCCGGCCGGATTTCCACTTCCCCGGCGAAGTGGGCCGAACCTACCTGGAATCGGACCCCGCCCAGTTCCCTAAACCGGTCGCGGCACCGGCAGGGGCCCCGAATATCCTGCTCATCCTTCTCGACGATGCCGGGTTCGGCCAATTCAGCACGTTCGGCGGTGCGGTGCCCTCGCCCACCATGGACCGGCTGGCGAAGGAGGGGCTGCGCTTCAACCGGTTCCACACGACCGCCCTGTGCAGCCCGACGCGCGCAGCGCTGATCACCGGCCGCAACCATCATTCCGCCGCGTTTGCCGGCATCACCGAGCTGGCCACCGGATACGACGGCTACACGTGCATCCTTCCGCGCAGCTGCGGAACAGTCGGCGAGGTGCTGCGCCAGAACGGTTACATGACCGCGTGGATCGGCAAGAACCACAACACGCCCACGTGGGAAACCAGCGCCGCCGGCCCATTCGATCGCTGGGCCAACGGCCTGGGCTTCGATTACTTCTACGGGTTCAACGGTGGCGACATGAACCACTGGAACCCCATCTTGTACCAGAACCGCGACCTGGTCCCGGCATCGACCGATCCTGACTACCACCTCACGACCGACCTGGCGGACAAGGCGATCGCCTGGGTGCGCCAGGCCAAGAGCATCGCACCCGACCAGCCCTACTTCCTGTACGTGGCGACCGGCGCGACACATGCGCCACACCACACGCCCAAAGAGTGGATCGACAAGTTCAAGGGGCAGTTCGACGGCGGATGGGATGCGTATCGTGAAAAGACCCTGGAACGGCAGAAGAAGCTCGGCGTGGTGCCTGCTGACACGAAGCTCACCACACGCTCGAAAGGCCTGCCCGCGTGGGATTCACTCAATGCGGACCAGAAGCGGCTGTATGCCCGCATGATGGAAGTGTTCGCCGGGTACGGCGCCCACTGCGATGCAGAGATGGGCCGCGTGGTCGACGCCTGCAAGGCACTCCCCGACGCGGAGAACACGATCATCATCTACATCGCCGGCGATAACGGCTCGAGCGCGGAAGGCGGCATCGAAGGCTCACTCTGCGAAAACATGTTCTTCAACGGCTTCCCCGAGAAATGGGAAGACAACATCAAGGCCATCGATGAGCTGGGCGGACCGCGCCACTTCAATCACTTCCCGTCGGCGTGGGCGCACGCCATGAACACGCCGTTCCAGTGGACCAAGCAGGTGGCCAGCCACTTCGGTGGTACGCGCAACCCGATGATCATTTCGTGGCCGGCAAAGATCGGTGAGAAGGGCGCGTTGCGCAGCCAGTTCCTGCACACGATCGATATCGTGCCGACCATTTATGAGCTGTGCGGCATCACGGCACCCCGCGTGCTCAACGGTATTGCGCAGAAGCCGATTGAAGGCAGGAGCTTTGCCAGCGCGCTACACGACGGCAAGGCACCCGCGCCGCGCAGTACGCAGTACTTCGAACTGGGCTGCAACCGCGGGCTATACCACGATGGCTGGATGGCCTCGGCACCGTCCTTCGTCCCATGGGACCCTAACCGCGGCGAATGGGATCCTGACAAGGCCGTGTGGGAGCTCTACCACATCGACGAGGACTTCTCGCAAGCCAACGATCTTGCCGCAACGTATCCCGAGAAGCTGCGGCAACTGGAGGACATGTGGTGGGTGGAAGCGGCGAAATACAGCGTACTGCCGCTCGACTGGCGCGCGACGATCCGCATGAACGCCGAACTGATGGGCCGCCCCAGCCTGACCGGCCACCGGACGGAGATGACCTACTACCCGGGCACCATCGGCGTGCCTGATGCGGCCTCGCCGCGCATGTGCAACCGCTCGTGGACCATCACCGCCGATATCGAGGTACCGGCGAAGGATGCCAACGGCATGATCGTGACCCACGGTGGGCTGGAGGGTGGTTACGGGCTGTACCTGCGCGATGGCAAGCTGACGTTCGTCTACAACTTCCTCAGCATCGATCGCACCACGATCGCTGGCGACACCACGCTACCGGCTGGCCCGACCACCGTATCCGTGGAGTTCAGGTACGACGGCGGCGGCATGGGCAAGGGCGGCGAGTTCACCCTGAAGGCGGGTGGCAAGACCCTGGCCACCCGCCGTATCGAGCGCTCCATCCCTATCCAGTTTTCGCTCGGCGAAGGCCTCGACATCGGCATGGACGTGGGTTCAGCAGTGGACTTCACGTACGAGCTGCCCTTCGCGTTCACCGGGAAGATTCACAAGGTGACGATCAACCTGGGCAAGCTGGATATTGGCAAGGCACCTGCGTAGCTCTGGCGTGCAGGCCGCCTCGTGGATCGGACGGCCTAACGCAATGACGGCGACGGATCGGCTGGTGCCGATCCGGTCTCCGGGTTGTACGCAGGGTTCGCGCTATCCGTGGGACCGGGCACATGGGGTGTGCGTGGCAATGCACTTTCGCGCCATGCCCTGTAGACAAGATCGCGCAGCATGGTCGCGCCGGCCGCGGTGCGCTGGTAGATGAGTGCACGCGCCTCGGTGTCCTTCGGATCCGTCCAGGCGCCCCGCTTGTCCAGCTGATACACCTTCTCGACGCTGTCACCGGATTTCGACAGGTAAGCCAGCACCGCATCGAACACATCGCCATCGAGCGGATTGACCGCGGGCACCCGTCGGAGCAGGTCTTGGTCAGTCAGGTTGATCGCGTCGACAAAGCCACTCTCCATGCGGCTGTGGATCTTCGGATCCCTCGTGTAGTCCTTCGGATCGGGGCCTTGCCAGCCATTGTGGTGGATCGTGACATGGAGGGGCTGGGCGCCATCGCCTACGTAGTGACCCATCCATGCTACGTACATGGCACAAGCCGTTTCGATATGCGCCGTATCCTCGCCATGGGTCTGGCGCTCGCGATACGAACGGAAGCCGGTCACCAGGTGGCCGTAGACTTCCACGAGCGCATACGGCAGCGTGCCGGTCCAGCGCACGTTGGTCCGTACCGCCTCAGGCGAATGCGCCGCCGCCAGACGCTGCTGTTCCTTTTCGAGCGCCAGGATGAACTCGAACCGCGAGCGCGGGATCGGCTTCAGAAAGGCAAACTGTTCCTGGAACCAGCCATGGTTCGGGTCCTCCTCCATTTTCGAGAACGGCGTCGCATCGTCGCGCCAGTCGTCGGGCAGCGTGGCCGAATCCTCGATCAGGCCAATGTAGTTACGCAGGAATACCGGGCCATCGGCGGGCAGGCTCTCTACCGCCGTGCGGTCGATGACGGCGTGGCCGCGATGGCCCCAGCCAAGAGCGGGGCCTGCTGCCAGGGTGATAGCCATGGCAATCGCGGCGGCAAGGCCACGGGCACGGCGGGGTGAGAGATTCATCGGCAGCCCTGTCGGTTAGAGGTCGTACTTCACATGGAGGTAGTACGTGCGCCCATAGTTGTTGAGGTTACGCATGTACTGGTAATGATCGCCTACGGTTTCGTACTGATCCTTGCCGAACAGGTTGGCCACGCTGAGCGAGGCCGACCAGTGGTCGTCGAAGGTGGTGTCCCACGAGGCGTCGGTAACGTAGCGCTGGCGGAAGCCGCGATCCTGCCATGGATTCGCGCCGATGGTGATGAGGTAGCGGTCGGTGAAGTTCTCGGTGACGGTCAGGCGGCTACGCAGCGCAGGCACCTGCCAGGTCACACCCAGGTTCGCGATATTTCGCGGCTGGTTCAGAAGCTGGTACAGGGTCCGCGTGCCATTGGCGCTGGTGTAGTTCATCCGGCCATCCATGTGCGTGGCGTTGAACAGCACGTCGAATTTCTGGCTCGCGAACGCCATGTCGCGGCTCACCAGGGAGAACTCCACGCCCTGGACCTGCGAGGTATCGACATTCTCCGGCGTCACGATCGTGACCAGCCGGCCAAACGCATCGGTCGATTCCTCACTGACGCTGACGATATCGGACTGGATCTTCTTCTTGAACCAGGCCAGCGATGCGTAGGCCTTGCCATCGTTGAAGTAATGTTCGATCGAGGCGTCCATATTGAAGGACTTCTCGGGCTTCAACCCGGGGTTACCCCGGGAGATGGTGCACTCGGCATCGTCACCGCAGGTTTCCACTTCGGCCTGGGCGATGTTGGAGGGCACGGGACGGCCAATGGTGCGGCTTAGACTGACACGCACGTTCGTGTCGTCGGTCACGTGGGTCGTGACGTTCAACGAGGGCAGCGGGTAGTGGTAGCTGCCATCGTTCTTCGTCTTGCCCGATACCACTCCGTTGCTGATCGTGGGCGTATCCGCGACATACGTGGTGTCGTCGTAGCGCACACCCAGCACGGCTTCCACCACCGGCGTGGCGTAGTGCAGCGACAGGTAGGCGTCCTTCACCTTCTCGGTGTAGCCAAAGTCGGAAGCCTGGCTGTTGTAGAGCGACGAGGCCTGGTTCACGCCCAGGGTGGACCAGCCGCCGTTGGCCAGGAAGGCCGGCAGGTCGAAGAACGGCAGCGAGTACATTGCCTTGGGGTAGTTCCAGCCGGGGTTGTACAGGCCACCGGCCAGCGTGCTACCCGTCGCATAGATCTGCTGGGTGTAGTCGGTGGCCACGTTCATCCGCTTGTACTCCGCGCCCGCGGCAAGCCCGAAGCCCTGGGCGTCGGCGCCGATGTTCTTTCCAAAATCCAGGCGAACGTCGCCAAGGCCCGCGGTGCCTTCGGTTTGCTGCTGATTGGCACTGCTCACCTTGTAGAGGGAGTTCGTGATGATCGAAGGATCGGCCAGCGAGGTCATGTTGAAGATCTCGCCCTTGCTGTCCGAGCCGTAATACATCGTCGGATCGCCGCTGGGGGTCGCCGTGAGCTTCATGTTCGCCTGGTCGACATTCACCCGGTCACGGGTGTACCCCGCCGTGAAGCGCAGGATCGAGTCATCCTCGTGCCACTCGACGTTGCCGATAAGGCCACGGTTATTGCGCGCCCAATTCTTGTTGCCGAAGATCACATTGAGGCTCTGCAACGGGGAGCTGCCCGCTACGGCGGTCTGACCGGCTACTGATTTGGCGGCGTCGAATTCGTAGCCGTTTTCCGTGCGCTGCTCCTCCATGCCGTAGCCGTAGGCCATGAGCGAGGCTTTCAGCGGGCCGTTCGTTGGCCACCACTCGAGCTTGACCGAGCCGCCGTAGGTCTTCACCCGGCGGTTATCCGCGTAGTAAGCAATGTTGTACGGCGCGGCCAGGCCATTCCAGCCGCTGGCCACGTTGGGACCGGCGATGTTCGCGCCCGCTTCGTTATAAAAGTACTGCGAGGTCTGGAACAGCTTGTTCTGGTTCGCGTTGTACTCCTGGTGGCGAGCCGAGACGGTGAGGCCGAACTCGTCATCGCTGCCAAAGATGGTCGAGTACTTGGCATTCACGCCGTCGCCGAACAGGGAGCGGGTCTTTGGCTGCGCGTTGTGGCCGCCGTCGTTCTCCAGGTCGTGGTGGTTGACGTTGGCGTCGACGTGCAGCGTGTTCTTCGCGAAATCGAAGGCGCTGTTGCTGACCAGATTGATGGCGCCGCCGATGCCATCGGGGTTCTGCTCCGCCGAGAAGGTCTTGTACACATCGATACGGTCAGCAATATCACTGGGAATCAACTGCAGGTTGATCGATCGTGAACCGCCGCCCTCGTCGCCCACCGATGCCATGGTCAGGCCATCGAGCGTGGTGCTATTGAGGTTGGATTCGATACCGCGCACGGTGATGTAACGGGGCTGATCTTCGTCGCGCGTGACGCTGACGCCCGGGGCCAGCAGCAGGCGCTGGGCAATGGAATCCTCCTGCGCGTGGACCTGGATGCTGTCGCGATCGATCGAATCGACCAGGACGCTGGCGTTCCTTTTCTTAGCCAGCTCGGTGTCGGTAACCGCTGTGGTCGCGGCAACGCTTACGCCGTCCAGGGTCGTGGTCTCATTGGCCGGCTTCTTCCGCGCCGCCGGCGCAGCTGCATCCGTATCGGCATTCGACGTCGGGTCGGTATCGCCCGCCCGGGCATGCGGTGCGGTCAGGGCCAGGCTGATCGCCAGGGCAAGCAGGGCCATTCCCGGGGCACGGGACGGCATACGAGCAACTCGCATCTTGTCATTCTCGCAGCGGTTTCAATCGATCTAATTTCGCGAGCTCGGATGACAGGCGGCTTACACACGCGTGATTCGTGCCTGCGGAAACTACGCAGACTTTCGAGGAGGTGACGCAGCTAACATTTTTGGCTGCAGGGGCGCCTGAACGAAGAACGGCGTGACCATGGGCACATGTCGCCCCCGTCCTCGCCTTGTATGCGCGCGTGGTTACTCGCGGCCACCTAAATCGCGCGAAAGCGCGCTCCTACAAAGTACTCCGGTCAGGGTGACTCGTGAGCGTACGCTCGACGAGCTCGCCACCCTCGGCGGTTTTGCCGATCGATACAAAGCCAAGCCCCGCGAGAAGGCGCATGCCACCACGTCGTTCGATCTTGCGGTTCTCGATCCCGGCAATGAGGCGCCGCGGTGCACCGGGCTCCGTGGCAAGCGCCTCGAAGCCGCGGATCATCCGGCGCATCATGCGCACACCCAGGCCCGGGTGGCGGTGGGCTTTGCCGATATAGATACGAACGTAGCCGTAGCTGCGCTGCGTATCGTCAAAGCCGATCGCCACCGTGCATACGCCGACAACGTCACCCGACAGGGCATCTTCCAGCACGCAGGCGACCTCCCACGCACGACGCCATGCCTCATCGGGGCTGGCGATCGCACGTTCACGCAGCCAGAAGGCGACCACCGCCTGGCGGCGGTGCGGCGCCAGCTGGCCGAAGACCCAGCGCACGGCATAACCATCGAGCTTCGCCGGCGCGGGTGGGTTGCCTGCCGCCATCTCAGAAGTGCTTGGTGAAGCCGACGCTGAGGGCGTTGGCGTTCAGATGGCTGCTGAACTGGCCCTGGTAGTCCAGGTACATGTTCCACGATGCGCCGGCCTGCGCCGTGATGCGTGCGCCGACCGTGGTCATGCCGCGGCCGGTTGTGTCGCCGGGCAACGCGAATGCCGTGCCGTCCTGGCTGAGCGCGTTAACCGTCGGGCCGTTGCCGTCGCGGGTGTCATAGCGATAGCCCACGTCGAACTGCGGCACGTAGGTGACGCCGCCGGCCGTGAACGCGCGCGAGAATGCCAGCGCCACGTACGGCTGCATCGTTGTGTAGGTGCTGCGCGTACCTTGCAGCGCAAACGATGCTGCCAGCGGACTCGTGCTTACCACCGTGTCGTGGAAGCCATCCAGGCGCTGGTGCTGGTACAAGGCACCCACCGCCGGCGTGACCTGCCACTGCGCCGCCGCGATCGGCCACGCAGCCTGGATCGCTGCCGCCGTCGTGCTGCCATCCGGGCTGCTTGTCGCCTGCCCGGTGCCGGTCTGTCGGTTGAAACGGTAGCTGGCATGCGACTGGTCGATCAGGCCCGAGAGCACGATCGGGCCCGCGTTGGCGAACGCATAGACGCCGCCATGCACGTTGTCGACATGGCCGTTACCGCCGTGGCGGTCGTTCGCGTTGATGCGATCGATGCCACCCTCCAGACCGATGTGCATGACATCGCCCGCAGCGACATCACCGCCGGCCTGCAGGCCGAACGTCGTGCTACGCAGACCGTTTTCGCCCGTCAGCTCGTTGCTGCCGCCGGTATATTGCGCCCACAAACCATGGCCGCATGACGTTGCGATGTTGCTGCCGCGCGCCGCATCGCCGTTGCCGCATGAGGCCTCGGCGGGACGCAGCGTCGCGCCGAGCACGGTGTTCATCGACTGCTGGCCGGCCAGGTTCGCCGCGTGCATGAGGTTGGCGTAAAGGCCACTGTCCAGCGGAGCCACGACGGAGGACGCAGGCGGCGTTGCCGGTGTGGACGGCGTGGATGGCGTGGACGGATTGGTTGGGTTGGTGGGCGTGGAACCGGTGTCGGTCGGCGAGAGCGACAAACTGACTGCCGTGCTCGTATAGCTCACCGAAGCGTTCGCCGTCGTCGGCACGGCGCCGCTGGAGGTGGTGCTCGCGAACTTGCCCGTCACGCTATCGGCCTGGAGCAGCGTATAGGTGCTGGTCGTGTAGGTGCCAGGCGCGTAGACGAGGCTGAGCGTGCCCGCCAGCGAGGCGGTGCCGTGTACCAGTAGCTGCGAGGCCTCGGTCGGCGTCACGTCGATCTGCAGCGTGCCGCCAGCGTTCTGGGTGTAGTTGCCGTTGATGGTGAGCAGGCCCACCGAACCACCCGGCCAGACGATGCCGTCGCTTACGACGTTGCCATCGATGGTGCCGTGGCCGCGCAGCGTGCCGTTGGCCTCAACCATCACCTCACTGGTGATCGCCGCAGCCGCGTGATCGGCATCGCCCACCTCAAGGGTGCCGGCCGTCACCGTCGTCGCACCGGTGTACGTGTTCGCACCATTAAGGATGAGCATGCCGGTACCGGTCTGGGTCAGCGTGCCGGTGCCGCTGATCACGGCGCCATAGTGCACCGTGTCCGCGCGGTTGAAGATGAGTGTAGCGTTGTTCGCCACGTCGCCTTCGAGCATACCGGTGACGCCATCGCGACTCACGAGCAGCTGGCCGGCGTTAATCGTGGTCAGGCCGGTATAGGTGTTGTTGCCGGTCAGGGTGAGCACCCCCGCGCCGTCCTTGGTCAATGAACCGTCGCCGCTGATCACGCCGCTATACGTTCCATCGGTCGCCTGGTTGAACGTAAGGTTTGCCGTGGCGCCCGTATCCGGTGCAAACGTCACGTTGCCGGCCAGGCTATCGGTATTCGCCACAAGCGAACCGCCACTGATCGTCCACGACTGCGCGGCGCTGGCCGTGCCTGACAGCGTCATGGTGCCCGTACCAGCCTTGCCAAACTGGGTAAAGCCCTGGATGAACGTGCCACTGCCCACGGCGCCGGTCGATGCGAGGTCGAACGTCGTGGTGATATCGCTGTGGAACGTGATGGTGTCGCCGCCGTTGGCATCACCGCTGGTGCTCACGATGTTGCCGGAGAACGAGCCGCCATCGCGAATGATCAGGTGATTATCGCCGCCGCTAAACGCCACGGCGGCGGCCTGGGTACCACCTGTCACGGCGCCACCGGCGATCGTACCGGCGTTATCCACCGTCGCACCACCGGTCGAAACGACGCCCGCGCCGCCGTCGCCGTAGGCGTTCAATGAGCTGGAGCCACCGGCGCCGCCACTGATGAGGCCGCCTGCAGCATTGATCAGCGTGAAGCCCGAACCGCTGACACCCGCGCCGCCGGTACCACCGGACGCCTGCGCGGACGTATTGCCAGAGCCGGCGTACTTACCCGCGCCAGCGAAGCCGCCCGAGCCGCCAAGGATCCGCCCGCTGTTCGTGAGCTTGAAGCCCGAACCCGTGACGCCGGCACCGCCGGCGCCGCCGTTAGCGGGGGCCGGGAGGCTGGCACTGGCGGTGTATTTGGATCCCCTGCCGCCTGCACCACCCGCGATCTGGCCGCTGTTGGTCAAGGTGAAACCGGTACCGCGCACGCCGTCACCACCCTTGCCGGCACCGCTCACGCCTGCAGTCGTGGCGTAATAGCCTGCCGCGCCACCTGCGCCGCCGGAAATAGAGCCGCTGCTGGTCAGGCTGAAAGAGGTGCCCGTCACACCGGCGCCACCGTTGCCGCCTGCTCCGCCGAATCCGGTGGATGCATTGAGGCTCCTGCCGCCCGTGCCGCCGTTTCCGGCCTGGATGCTTCCCGTGCTGTTCAATGTAAAACCGTCGCCGGTGACGGCGTCGGAACCATCCGTGCCGTTCGAACCGTTGTTGTCAGCCAGCGTGGTTCCGCTTACACCACTGCTGCCGAGGATGTAGGTCAGCGAGGCCGTATCGGGCAGGCCCAGGATGAGCGACGTGCCTGCGCCAAGCCGGAAGCTGCCGACGTACTCCTGGTCGCTGGCGAGATTCAGCGTACCGCCCGTCACCGTCCAGTTGCCGTCGACCTCATCGTTAACGTCGGTGAGAGTCCACGTGCTGTTGCCGGTTTTGGCAAACGTGTTGAAGCCCCTGATCGTTTGCAGCGAACCCGATCCGATCGCCGCCGTGCTCAGCGTGGCATCGGTGTCGCCGCCCAGGGTCAGGGTATCGCCGCCCTGGCTGATCACCTGGCCGATGAACTGGTAACCCGCTTCCAGGATAAGGTTGTTGCCGCCGCCACTCAGCTCCACGGCGTTCGCACGTGAGCCATCGCTGTTGAGTCCGCCTGAGATAAGGCCGCTATTGGTGATGGTCGCATCACCGGTGGCAATCACGCCGACGCCGGCAACACCCGCCGCACCGGCGATGCCAGCCACGCCGCTGGCGCCGTTGATGCCAAACGGGGAGGACCCTGCGCTGCCCCCTGCACCCGCGGCACCCGCATTACCTGCATCGCCGCCAGCGATCGTACCGGTGTTCGTCAGGATGAAATGCGCCCCACTGATGCCGGCACCACCGTTGCCGCCCAAGCCACCAATGCCACCCGCTCCACCCGTGCCGGAACGGCCGTACTTGCTATAGCCGCCGCGGCCACCCTGCCCGCCGGCACCGCCGTTGCCGCCGCGCCCACCGCTGATAAGGCCGGAGTTGGTCAACGTAAAGCCCGCGCCGCTCAGGCCGACGCCGCCGTTGTTACCCGCTCCCCCGGCACCGCCCGCGCCGCCCGCTCCGCCGGATCCGTAGTAGGCCCCGCCCCCCGTACCACCGGCAGCCCCAACGCCGCCCGCCCCGCCCGCACCCGCGTGGATAGTGCCCGTATTGATAAATACTCCGGGCGATACCACGCCATTGCCGCCTGCCGCGCCAGCACCGCCCGTGCCACCGACGCCACCCATGCCTCCCGCACCGTAAACGCCTCCATAGGCGCCCGAGGCACCGCCACCGCCATTACCACCCGCGCCGCCACCGCCGCCAGAAACGTCGCCGCCGTTCGCCTCGGTTACGCCTGCGTCATCCAGGGCCGAGCCTCCAGCGGTGCCGAGGCCACCGGCGCCACCCGTACCACCGTTTGAACCGTTGACGCCCGGCGTGCCATCGATCACCGAGCCATCGTCGGTTGGCTGCGTCGGCGTGGTCGTGGCCGGCGGGACGGGCGCCGCGAAGGCTGCGGTCGGTATTGCACACAGCAGCGAACCGGTGAACAACGCGAGCGCGGCAGCCGCGAGCGGACGCAATGATGGCGGCGACTTGCGCTCATCCACGCTTGCCGACACACCCCCTCGCGGACTGCTCGCCACTTCCGAAGTCACCTGCACGGCGCCAAGGGCGCGATTCCAAATCAAACGATAGATACGATTCATGGCAATGGCCCCCTGTGGCCAATGAGCGTGATGGTGCTGGTTTTTTTCTTTTGAATGAGAGGTACGGCGTCAGACGACGCGCACGCCCCGTGGATTCATGGCTGGATCGAGCCAGAAGGAGTCATTGGCGAAGCGGTGGAAGACATCGGGCGGTAGCACGCTCATGCGTTCGCGCACGGCGATCTTCGCCCGCACCTCGTGCAGGCCGGGCGTGCCCACGCGCTGGTCGAACTCGTCGGCCTGGTAGCTGACGTTGTCGAAATCGTGGGCGTACGGCGCTTCACCAAGGAACTCGTAAACCGCAGCGATCGCACGTGCCGGGTCGCTGACCAGCGACTCGTACTGCAGCAGCATGAGGTTTGACGTCTCGTCGCCGTAAAAGGCTTCCTTCAGGGCGTTGTACGGGCCGCCGACCATGCCATCGCCATTGGCCAGGCCATCGGCACGCGCGTAGACGCTACCGCCGGGCTCGTAGTTGAAGATCGCTGACGGTTGCAGTGCGTTCCGGCGGATCAGCTGTTCGATGCTGTCGATGATCCACGAGACGTGGCGCACGCAAGCGATTACCTTGCCCTGCGGGAAAAGCAGGCGCAGGTGGCGCATCTTTCCGCACCAGCTCCGGTTGGTATCGAAGATCACCCCGGCGGCGTATTCCGGCCCGTAATAGCTATCGAACAGCCCCGAGAGCATGCGCTGGCGCTGCGCATCGCTAATGAACACGGAGTATTCGTTACGGCCGCTCAACTCCCCCAACAAGGTTGTGAAGGCGCCGCCCAGCGGCCCGCTCATGCCGGCGTGGAACCGCGGGTTCTGACTCAGAATGGCTGACAGCAACGTCGACCCGGACCTTGGCAGGCCCGAGATAAAGTGAAACTGGCGGTTCATCGGTCCCCTCGGGGGGCTCGCAGCCCCCATGGCTCAGCCCCCTGTAGGACGGAGCACCCCCTTTTGTGACGCAGTTATCACTTTCTCGGGCAGGACCGATGCTAGGGGCGGAGCGTCCGTTTCAACATGTCTGCGCGTCCCATTTGGGGGACGCTGGTACCAGACACCCGCCTGGCCTTCACGCCAGCTCACGCAGGGCGCTATCCCAGCGCCGGACCATCATCGCGACCGGGGATGACTGGGCCCCGCCCATACTGGCGGCGCGGTAGGCACCCGGTGAAATACCGAAGGCCTGCTTGAACAGGCGCCCCGCGTGGCTCTCACTGGAGAACCCGAGTTCGGGCGCCAGCTCGGAGAGGGCGCGGCGGTCGTGGGTGCGATCATCGAGGTGGCGGCGCAGCTGCTCCACCCGGCACATCTGGATGTACCGCGCCACGCCACCCTGAGGTTCGAACAGGCGGTACAGTGCGGCCCGCGACATGCCCGTCGCCGCCAGGATGCGCTGCACGGAAAAGTCGGGATGGGTCAGGTTGGCGTCGACCAGGCGGCGTACGGTTTCCCGCCGCACGTGTTCCTGCCGATAGAAATCCGAGCGCGCCGCCGCACCCACGGGGTGAATGGCGATCGAGAGCAGGTCCACCAACGACCGCGTAACCGCGGCGTGTGCGGCTGGGGCAAGGCAGGGGGCCTGCCGGACCAGCTCACGCAGCAAGGCGCCCAGGAGCGCGCCTTCGCGCGCACCGATGCGGCAACCATGCAGGCTGCCGACATCCCCTGCGGCGGCTCGCATCGCGTCGCGCGCCAGGCTCACTGTCACCAGTTCCACGCCAGCCGAGCTGCTTTCCATCGGCTCACGCGTATCCAGGAGCAGCGTTTCGCCGGGATGCACGGGCGCGGGCTTGCCGAACTGTCCTCCCGAAAGCTGGCCGCTCACGACGTGATGGAGCACGAAGTGATCGAAGCCATCCCGGTCGATCCGCGTGCTGCGGTAGTGACGCACGCCACCGTAGGAACGCGAAAACAGCAGGTAGCGGTCGAGCCGCCAACTCCGCACGCGGGCAAAGAACGGTGAGGCAAGCCGCTCCACATCCGAGCCCGACGCATAGAGCTCGCCGTACTGCTGGAACGCGTCATCCGGCGCCAGGCCTTCGCTATCGAAGGCGAACAGCTCGCTCACCGGGACACCCCGGTGGCCGGCGCAAGGACCGGCATAAGTTTTTTGTACAGCAAACGGTCCTCCCCCGACCCGAAGCGCCCTCCCCGGGCAGCCACGACGATGCCACTCTTGATCTGCGCGGCGATCATAGCAACGCCCCACGCCGCAAATGTCTACACGGGCCGCCTCCCGGCATCGCGCCCACCGGTGCTAGCATCGTGTGATACAGGGACCTATTTTTCGCATGCCCAACCGATTTCCTGCCGATACCGATCACCTCGACGCGCTCGAGGCGGAGGGCATCCATATCATTCGCGAAGTGGCGGCATCGTTCCGCCACCCCGTCATGCTCTACTCGATCGGAAAGGACTCGACGGTTCTTCTCCACCTCATGCGCAAGGCGTTCGCGCCCGCCAGGCCACCCATCCCCTTGCTCCATGTCGACACCACATGGAAATTCGCGGAGATGATCGCTTTCCGCGACCGCGTGGCTGCGCAGGACGATGTGCGCATGCATGTCCACATCAATGAGGATGGCCTTCGGCAAGGCATTTCCCCCCTGACCCATGGCGCCACGGTGCACACGGACATCATGAAGACCGAGGCGCTGAAGCAGGCACTGACCGCCTTCGGTTTCGATGCGGCGCTCGGTGGAGCGCGGCGCGACGAAGAAAAATCCCGCGCGAAAGAACGGGTATTTTCGTTCCGCACCGCGCAGCACCGCTGGGATCCGCGTAACCAGCGCCCCGAACTGTGGAACGTGTACAACACCCAGGTTCACAAAGGCGAAAGCGTACGCGTCTTTCCCCTGTCCAACTGGACGGAACTGGATGTCTGGCAGTACATCCGCCGCGAGCGCATCGAGGTGGTACCGCTTTATTTCGCGCGCATGCGGCCCACGGTGGCGCGTGATGGCGCATTGATCATGGTCGACGATGACCGCTTCATGCTGCGCGAGGGCGAGGTGGTGGTTGAACGCATGGTCCGCTTCCGCACGCTGGGTGACTACCCGCTGACGGGCGCCATCAAGTCGTCGGCGCAAACCCTTGACGACATCATCGACGAAATGCAGGTTTCGCGCACCTCCGAGCGCCAGGGCCGCGTCATCGATCACGATCCGGGCGCATCGATGGAGCGCAAGAAGCAGGAAGGCTATTTCTGATGAATGACGCGAGCCTCGCCACGCAAGCACACGGCGGCCTGCTGCGCTTCATCACCTGCGGCAGCGTGGATGATGGAAAGAGTTCATTGCTCGGCCGGCTGCTGTATGACGCCGGCATGGTGCCGGATGACCAGCTGGCAGCCCTTGTCCGCGATAGCGGCGCGAGCGGATCGGTACCGACTGGCGCCATCGATTTCGCGCTGCTGACCGACGGGCTGGACGCCGAGCGCCAGCAAGGCATCACGATCGACGTGGCGTACCGCTATTTCCATACCCCGAAGCGCGCGTTCATCGTGGCGGACTGCCCGGGCCACGAGCAGTACACGCGGAACATGGCCACCGGCGCCTCAACCGCGAGTCTCGCCGTCGTACTCGTCGATGCGCGCAAGGGGCTGCTGCCACAAACGCGACGCCATACGTACCTATGTGCTCTGATGGGCATCCGGCAGGTCATCCTGGCCGTGAACAAGATGGACCTCGTCGCGTTTTCGGCGCAAGCGTACGGCGCGATCGTCGAGGAATACGTTTCGCTGGCGAACAGCATGGGCATCACCCAGGTCGACGCGCTTCCGGTCGTGGCGATCGACGGCGACAACATTGGTTCCTCATCGTCGCGCATGCCGTGGTACATCGGGCCGCCCCTGCTCAGGCTGCTTGAAACCGCGACGCTACCCGCGCCGGACAGCACGGCGTTCCGCATGCCCGTGCAGTGGGTGAGCCGCCCCGACCAGCGCACCCGCGGCTATGCAGGCACGGTAGCCAGCGGGAGCCTCTCGATCGGCGACGAACTCGCGGCGCTTCCTGGCAAGCGAACCGCACGGGTCACTGGGATACTGGTGGCAGGGGACCCCCAGCCCGCGGCGCGGGCCGGCCAGGCCATCACCGTCACGATCGATCGCGAGATCGATATCTCCCGCGGCGATGTCCTGGCTGCCGTCGAAACACCTTGCGAGGTCTCGTCGCATTTCGCATGCCACGTGGTGTGGATGGGCGAAGACGCCCTTCTCCCGCACCGCACCTACCTGCTACAGATGGGCACGAGCACGGTCAACGCGCGTGTCACCAGCATCAAGCACAAGGTGGATGTCGATACGCAGGCGCAACTGGCCGCCACGCGACTTGAGCTCAACGAGGTGGCGTACTGCAACCTGGAGACGGATGCGCCGTTGGCATTCGAACCGTTCGAGACCAACCGCACACTGGGCGGCTTCATCCTGATCGACCGTGCGACGAACGCGACAGTGGCTTGCGGCATGATCCATTTCGGCCTGCGCCGCTCGGCCAACGTCCAATGGCAGCACCTGGACGTGGACAAGCGCCTGCGCTCCACCGCCAAAGGCCAGCGCCCGCTATGCGTCTGGCTCACGGGCCTGTCCGGCTCGGGCAAATCCACCATCGCCAACCTGGTGGAGCGCAAGCTCGCCGATAGCGGCTTCCACACCTACCTGCTCGATGGCGACAACGTCCGCCACGGCCTGAACAGCGACCTGGGTTTCACCCCCGAGGCGCGCGTGGAAAACATCCGGCGCCTGGCCGAAGTCGCCCACCTCATGGCCGACGCCGGCCTCATCGTGCTGGTCTGCGCCATCTCGCCCTTCCGCAACGAACGCCAGTTCGCCCGCGAGCGCTTTGCCGAGGGCGAATTCATCGAGGTCTTCGTGGATGCCTCGCTCGATGCGTGCGAGGCGCGTGACCCGAAGGGCCTTTACAAAAAGGCCCGCGCGGGCGACATCAAGAACTTCACCGGTATCGATTCACCGTATGAAGCACCTGAGCAGGCAGATGTGCACCTGATCACTGACCGGACAGCGCCCCTAGAGCTGGCTGATTCGCTCTATGAAGTGGTCGAGACGCGAATTCGCGCGCCCTGATCTGCCGACGGCCAGTCCATGCCAGGTAAGCCATCTCGATAGCTTTGGCGGGGAAACTCAGATCGTTATCGCCCTCCACGATACCTAACCCAGCACGTGCCCCGGAAAGAATGCCCAGTAGTCTCTCGATCTCACCGGCAGCACGTTCGCTGACCGAACTGAGCGCTGAATCGGTCGATTCGCTTCCAACGATGGCGGCAATACATTCGGTGACCCGATGGATCACCGCGGACACATCCGGCCCGCCGGCACAGCGTTCCGACGTGACTTCTCGCACCATCAGCCCTTTGCCTGTCGGCAGCATCGTGACCTTGACCGGGACGGTGACTGCCACGTTCGTATCGCTGTGCATGGCAAGGGGCGCCATCGACGTGGCTTGCAAGTCGAGCAGGCGACGGAATGACAGGGCAATGTCATTTGCCAACGCAAGGTCGATGCCGAAGGGATACTCTTTCGCCCCATCGAAAAGGTGCAGCTCCACCTCGCCCACGTCGTAGGGAAGAGCTTCAAATTCGGCCAGCTCCTGCTCCAGCATCCGCACACGCGCCGGCACCTGAATCATATCCAGCGGGTTCTGCTCGGCGAAGGCGCGTTCCTCCATGGCTCGCCACCAATTGAGGTGCATGCGCATGTCGCGAATTTTCTCAGTGCGTATCATCCTTGGCCTCGAGTTGCTCAAGCATGTCGCCGTCATCACCCAGATCGATCCGCAGGATCCCTTTCCAGGTATTCGTATCGCGCTGGTGCCCGAAGAGGCCGAGCCAATACGAGGCGTGGCTAATAAGTTGCATGGGTGGCATCGTGGTGTCGACAAAATATGCGTCGCACCCGAAGGTCGACCTCACGCCGTGCGAACTGAAAAGTGAGGTTTTTTCGCTGAGCGCGTCGAAAAGTTGCTCTCGGCACGGACGTGACGCAAGCAATGGTGCGAACGTGACAACGTCCAAATCCGCCGGCGGTTGCCCGCGCGTCGCCTCAGAATCTTCCACAAAGCTGCCATCGATCCACTGAAAACCGTCCCGCAAGCCAAACTCCCATAGCTCCCGGCGATATCTGAGGAACCCACGAAGGAGTTGACGGCGGTGAAGCGTCCCTCCAAAGCGCTCGATAAAGTCGACTATGTGAGTGGCATGGGGTGAGAGTTCTGCTGGAAGGACACGGCTGCCCGACGTTGGCGGCAGCAAGCCATCCGAAGTGAATGCGGGGATCACGAATCATCCTTCCTGGTTGATTCGGGCATTCTGAGCCGGCACCGACGGCCCGCGTATTCGGCGGCGCCCGACGCGCGACCTAAGGTCTCAGCAGGGAGACGCGTCAGGTACGCCTTACTCGATGTTCTGCACCTGCTCCCGCATCTGCTCAATCAACACCTTGAGCTCAACGGCAGCATTGGTCGTGCGCGAATCCACCGACTTCGAGCCCAGCGTGTTCGCCTCGCGGTTGAATTCCTGCATGAGGAAATCGAGGCGGCGGCCCACCGGCTCCTTCAGCGCCAGCACGCGGCGGGCTTCGCTGATGTGCGTGGTGAGGCGGTCGAGTTCTTCGTCCACGTCGATACGGGTGATCTGCAGCACCAGTTCCTGTTCCAGGCGGCCCGGCTCCACCGGCTGGCGCACATCGGCCAGGCGGGTTTCCAGCCGGGCGCGCAGCGCCGTGCGGATCTCCGGAAGCCAGCCGCGCACGTCGCCGACGATCTTCTCAATGCCGTCGAGGCGCTCGCGCAGGATCTCGCCCAGCTTGGTGCCTTCGCGGCCGCGGGTATCGGAAAGCGCATCCAGGGCACGATCCAGCACATCGAGCAGCGCGGCCTGCAGGGCATCCGCATCGGCCTCGGGCTGCTGCAGCACGCCCGGGAAGCGCAGCAACTCGGTGAACTCCACATTCATCCGCGGGAAGCGCTGCTCCAGGTCCAGCGCCAGCTCGGAGAGCTGGGCCAGCATCTTGCCGTTGATGCGCAGGCCCTCGCTGCTGCCCTGTTCGCTGCGCAGGCGCACGGTCACATCGACCTTTCCACGCGAAAGCCGGGTGGCAATGCGCTCGCGCAGGGCGCTTTCAAAGCTGCGCAGGTCCTCGGGCAGCCGGGGGCTGATCTCGAGGTAGCGGTGGTTCACGGTGCGCAGCTCGCAGGTGAGCGTGCCGGACGGGCCCGCGCTCTCGGCGGAGGCGTAGGCGGTCATGCTACGGATCATGGGGGCGGGCTCGCGCGTGAAGGAAAGGTGGCAATGGTAAACTGACCCACCGCCCGCGCCCAACCCAGGCCCCACATGACCTTCTCCCGACCCAGCGGCCGCGCCGCCGACCAGCTGCGCAACGTCACGATCGAGCGCCACTACACCCGCCACGCCGAGGGCTCCGTGCTCGTCAGCTTTGGCGATACCAAGGTGCTGTGCACCGCCTCGGTGGAAGAGCGCGTGCCACCGTGGCTGCGCGGCAAGGGCGAGGGCTGGGTCACCGCCGAGTACGGCATGCTGCCCCGCGCCACCACCGACCGCACCCAGCGCGAAGCCGCGCGCGGCGGCCAGGGTGGCCGCACCATGGAAATCCAGCGCCTGATCGGCCGCTCGCTGCGCGCCTGCGTCGATCGCGCCGCCTTGGGCGAGCGCGTCATCACCCTGGATTGCGATGTGATCCAGGCCGATGGCGGCACCCGCACCGCAGCGATCACCGGTGCCTACGTGGCCCTGGTCGATGCGGTGGGCACCCTGCTCAAGCGCAACGCGATCAAGCGCGACCCGATCATGGGCGCCATCGCCGCTGTCTCGGTAGGCATCTACAAGGGCGTCCCGGTGCTGGACCTTGATTACGCCGAGGATTCCAACTGCGACACCGACATGAACGTGGTGATGAACGACGGCGGTGGGTTCATCGAGGTGCAGGGCACGGCCGAAGGCCACGCCTTCCGCCGCGACGAGATGAACGCCCTGCTCGACCTGGCCGGGAAGGGCATCAACGAGCTGGTGCTCGCCCAGCGCGCTGCGCTGGAGTCCACGCCGTGACCGCCGAGGTGCGGCCGGCGACGCCGGAAGACCTCGACGCGATCGTCGCGGTACACCATGCGGCGTTCGGCCGGCCCAACGAAGGCGACCTCGTGCGCCGCCTGGTTGATGCCGGCCACGCCACGATCTCGCTGGTGGCCGTCGATGACGACGACGCGGTGATCGGCCACGTGCTGTTCTCGCCGCTTACCGTCGAGACCGGCGACGACGGCAAGGCCCTCGGTCTCGCCCCCATCGCCGTGCTGCCGGATCACCAGCGCCAGGGCGTAGGCCATGCCCTGATCGAGGAAGGCATCGGCGCCTGTTTCGTCGCCGATGCCCGCGCCGTGTTCGTGCTGGGGTCGCCGGCCTACTATGCAAAATTCGGCTTCACCAAGGCCTCGGCGCACGACCTGCACGATGCGTTCGAAGGTGGCAATGCCTTCCAGGTGCTGCCGCTGACCATCCATGGCCTCGAAGGCTACAAAGGCCGCGTCAGCTACGCGCCCGCCTTCTCGGAAGGCCTGTGATGCGCATTGTCCTGGCCTCGGGCAACGCCGGTAAGGTGGTGGAACTGGAACAGCTGCTCGCCGGCTCGGGCGTGCAACTCGTTCCGCAGACGACTTTGGGCGTGAGCGATGCGGATGAAACCGGCCTGACCTTTGTCGAGAACGCGCTGATCAAGGCACGCCATGCCGCGCGCGCCACCGGCCTGCCCGCACTGGCCGATGATTCGGGCATCTGCGTGGATGCGCTCCATGGCGCCCCGGGCCTGTACGCCGCCCGTTATTCGGGCGTGCACGGCGATAGCGCCGCGAATAACGCCAAGCTGCTGCGCGAACTCGACGGCGTGCCGATGGAAAAGCGCACCGCGTATTTCATCGCCGTGCTGGTACTGCTGCGCCATGCGGACGATCCGGCACCGCTGATCGCGGAAGGCCGCTGGCACGGCCGCATCCTCGAGGCGCCGCGTGGCGCCGGTGGCTTCGGTTACGACCCGTTGTTCCTCCCCGATGGCTCCGAACTGGGCGCCGCCGAGATCGAGCCTGCGCTGAAAAACCGCCTGAGCCACCGTGGACAGGCGCTGGACGTACTGAAGGCACGCTTCGCCGAGCTCGCATGACCACGCTGTCGCCCCCGCTGTCCCTGTACGTCCACATGCCGTGGTGCGTGCGCAAATGCCCGTACTGCGATTTCAACTCGCACGGCGTGCGTGGCACGCCCGAATACGCCACGTACGTGGATACGTTGCTGGCAGACATGGACGCGGACCTGCGCGACTTCGGTGGCATGCTCGCTGGGCGGCGCATCGAGACCGTGTTCTTCGGCGGCGGCACGCCCAGCCTGTTCACCCCGGAACTGATCGGCCGCTTCCTCGACGGCGCGCGCGAACGCCTGCCCTTCGTCAACGGTGCGGAAGTCACCCTGGAAACCAACCCCGGCACGGTCGAGCACGGCCGCTTCGATGGCTACCTCGCTGCCGGGGTAAACCGTATTTCCTTCGGCGTGCAGAGTTTCGATAACGACAAGCTGCACCGGCTGGGCCGCATCCATTCCGCGCACGAGGCGGCCGATGCGGTACGCCAGGCGCAGGATGCCGGCATCGACAACATCAACATCGACCTGATGTACGCCCTGCCCGACCAGGATCTGGCCGGTGCGCTGGATGATGTCGACAAGGCCATGGCGCTCGGGCCGACCCACATCTCGCACTACCAGCTCACCCTGGAGCCGAATACCGCCTTCGCCGCCAACCCGCCCCCGCTGCCCGATGACGATGCGGCCTGGGCGATCCAGGAAGCCTGCCAGGAACGGCTGGCGGCCGGTGGTTATGGCCAGTACGAGGTTTCCGCCTATGCCCAGCCCGGTCGCCGTTGCGCGCACAACCTCAACTACTGGCGCTTTGGCGATTACCTGGGCATCGGTGCGGGCGCGCACGGCAAGGTGAGCGGCCCCGATGGCATCCGCCGCCGCTGGAAGTCCCGCCTGCCCGCCGCCTACCTTTCGGCTGCCGGCGGTCCGGCCCGCATCGGAGGCGATAGCGTAGTCGCTGGCGACGACCTGCCTTTCGAGTACATGCTGAACGCGTTGCGCCTGATCGATGGCGTGCCCATCAGCGACTTCGCCGAACGGACCGGCCTGCCCCTCGACGCGATCGCACCAGGCCTGGCCGAGTGCCGCCGCCGGGGCTGGATCGACAACGATCCAGCTGCCCTGCGCACCACGGCGTTGGGCCAGCGCTTCCTCAACGACGTCATCGAAGCCTTCATGGCCTGACCGGCCGCTCACGTAGGCTGAGACCTACACCGTTTGCCTTAGGTCTTATGCCTCCCGGGCCCCCGCTGGCGCGCGGGGCGGATGGCCGTCTAAACTTGCGGCCAAGGCCGGGGAGGGGCCTAACTCATGAATCCTGGCACGCCGCCGTTCGGCCGGACGGGACCGCATCCCGTCGCCTTATCGCCGCGTGCCGAACGCGAGGCGCAGCAGGGCCTGTCCCTGTGCCTGACATGGCTGGATATGCCATTGCGCGAAGCCTTGCGTGATTTCGACCAGCGCCTGTTCGCCGTCGCCGAAAGCAGCCGTAACCACCTGGAGCAGCAGGACTGCTTCGAGAGCCGTGGCATCGTCCAGCGCGAGGGCCCGGCCTTCCGCAACCGCTTCGCCTCGCACCTCTCCGAACGGTTCCGCCACCTGGGGGAGCCCACCGGGCGCCCGGCCGCCAATGACTACGCCGGCATGAACCTGAGCCTGGTGGATCCGGAAGAGCAGGAACAAACCGACGCGCTGTCGAGCATGGCCGCGCGTGCCGAGGCACGCAGCGCCAGCAGCCTGTTTGAACTGGGCTACCGCCTGGCGGTGCTGGCCGGCACGCCCCCGCTCGAGGGCGAGGCGCTGCCCGCCGGGCCGCGCGCGTTGACGGCAGCCTTGCAGGCGGCCATGGAAACCATGCCGCTTACCCCGGCGCACCGGCTCATCCTGTTCCAGGCGGTGGATACCCGCGTGCTGGGGCACACCGAAGCGTTCTACGGGGCACTCAACGAACACTACCGGACGCGCGGCATCCTGCCCGGTTTCCGGGTTTATCCGAACGTGCGCGTCAGCAGCGCGCCAGCCGGCGACCGACGTGCACGCGCCGGCGAAGGCGGCGCCGGCGAAGCCGGCATGGGAGCGGGCACAGGCACGGGTGGCGGCGGAACCGGAAGCGGCAGCGGCGCGACACCCGAAGGCAACATCGGCGTGCTGGAGAGCCTGCGCCAGTTGCTCTCCCAACGTGCCCAGACCGGCCGTGGCGCCGGGTTCGCCCCGGGCCGCCTGGCCTCCGATGATGAACTGCAAACCGCCCTGCTCGCCCTGCAGGGCCACGTCAGTGACGTCACCGATGCGGCCCAGCGGGAAATCCGTACGGCCGGCGCCCTGCGCGATGAATTGCTGGCCCAGCTCAACCGTGGCCGCCCGGCCGGCTCCCCGCTGGCCGAGCTGACGATCGAGCAGGGCGATACGGTGGAACTCACCGCCATGCTGTTCCAGAACCTGGGCCAGCAGATGGGCGCGGCGAGTGCCGGCCGCCGCGTGTTGGGTGGCCTGCAATGGCCCATGCTGCGCGCGGCGGTGAACGATCGTGGCTTCTTCGACCAGCCCGAGCACCCGGCGCGCCAGCTGCTCAACACGGTCAGCGAGGCCGCGCACCACTGGCTGGATCCCGCGGAAGGTGAACCCGATAACGCCCTGCTCGATCGCCTTGAGCGGCTGGTCGTGGATGCCAGCGCCGCCCAGGTCATCGACCCGGCGTGGCGCGCCGACATCGAAACGCAGATCGCACAGCTGTCGCGCAAGGCGCATGTCGCCGAGCGCCGGCAGATCGAAGCGATGGAAGGCCGCGACCGGCTGGAGCGTGCCCGCCAGCGCGCCGGCGAAGTGATGAGTGAACGCATGGTGGCCGGCAGCACGCCGCGCGGCGTGCTGCGCATTCTGCTGGAGCGCACGTGGGCCGATGTGCTCGCCCTGCATATCCTGCGTGGCGGCGAAACCGGCGAGGCCTACCTGCATTGCCTGGGCGTGACCGACCAGTTGCTGGGCCGCCGCCCGGTCACCGACAAGCAGAAGCTGCGCCAGGAAGTGGAACGTGGCCTGGAGCATCTGGGCATGCATCCCTCGGAGGCCGCCCAGGTGGCCGCCGGCTTGTTCGAGCCCGCCCAGGAACGCCAGAGCGACGATACGCCAACCGCCACCGATGTGGCGATGCGCCTGAAGCAGCGCCCCCGCCTGGGCGAAGGCACGGCACACGGCGAAACGGTCGCCCCGGTGGAACCGACGCCGCTCGATACGGCGGCACGCGCTGTCTACGACAGCTTTGCCAGCCTTCGCTTCGGCACATGGTTCGAGTTCACCCAGGCGGATGGTGAAGTGGTGCGCCGCAAGCTCGCCTGGTTCTCACCGGCCACGGGGCGCTGCCTGTTCGTGAACCAGCGCGGCATGCGCACCGACGATATCGACCTGACCCGCCTGGCGCGCATGGTGTCCTCGGGCGAAGCCCGCGAATGGCGCGAGGAGCGCGTCCCGCTGATCGACCGCGCATGGCAGGCCGTCGCGCGTGCCCTGCGCCGCGAGCGGATGAGTGAACGGATGGCAGGCCACGCATGAAGAACGAATTCGAACAGCGGCGCGCCCCACGCAAGCGAGCCACCTCGCCCATGCCGGTCGTGGATGTGATGAACGATGCGGTGCTGGGCCAGCTCGGCAACCTGTCGGCCACCGGCATGATGCTGCTCGGCACGCGCGAGCCGCGTACCGGGGCCGTGCACCAGGTGACGTTCAACCTGCCCGATGCCCAGCACCGCGAGCATGCGGTGGTGATCGGCATCCAGGAGCAGTGGCACGAACCGGCCGCCTCGGCCGGCCAGTTCTGGTCGGGCTACCGCATTATCTCGGGCAGCGAGGATGACGTGCGCGCCATCGATGAGTGGATCGGGCCGCCTGCCGACTGAACGGTTGCCATCGGTGGCGCTTTACCGCGATAGCCGCGAAGGGCCACCATCGCCACGATGAACCACCCGACGACCCTGCTTGTGGATACCACGCTCGAACGCGACGATGCCGCCGCGGCCGCCACCAGCCTGTACCTGAAGCTGATCGGCGACGGCACGATTTCAGCCGTGGTCGATCCGGGGATGGATGCGCCTTTCAAGGTGGTCGACCACCAGCTGATGGCCGATACCGGCATCTTCGCCATCGGCCTGCACGCCAGCGGCCACCACTGGGTAGACGATGGCCAGCGCGCGCTGATGGTGGATGGTGGCCCGGAGAACGGCATTTTCTGCCGCTACGACGGCAGCTTCACCATCCGCTGCCCGCAGTGCCAGGAGCGGCTCTCGCCGGGTGACGAGGGCAGCGAAGCCCTGGAAGAGGCCCTGGCCGTTTGGTGCGATTCGCCGGATTCGGCCTTCGTCGCCTGTCCCGGCTGTTCCACCTGGACACCCCTGACCCACTGGGCCTCGCCGACCCACGACTTCGCGGTGGGCCACTTCGCGATCAGCCTCCACGGTGTGCACCTGCGTTCCTTCACCGATAGCCTCGACCACGCCGCCATTGCGCTGCGCCTGCGCCTGGGCGACCTGGCCAGCGACTACACCGTGGTCTATTCCGCCGCGTAAGGGTTGGATAGTGGCGCCCGGAGGCGCACCATAGGTGGTTGCCCCACCCCACACGCCCCGGAGATCCCCATGAACGACGCGCTGGCCGCGCTCTATCCGCAGCACCTCGCCACCCTGCGTGAACGCACCGATGTGGCGCTCGCCCGCGGCGGTTTCGACCACCTGGTGGTCCCGGCCGGCCGCCCGATCACCAAGTTCATGGATGACCTGGACTACCCGTTCACGGTGAACCCGCATTTCAAGCACTGGTTGCCGCTGATCGATGCCCCGGGCAGCTGGCTGGTGTACACGCCCGGGCACAAGCCCAAGCTGGTGTTCTTGCAGCCGCACGATTACTGGCATGTCGTGCCCGAGGCCCCGACCGGCTATTGGGTGGACCATTTCGATATCGTCACCGTGCGCAAGGCCGCCGATGCCATCGCCGAACTGCCGTTGCAGTCGCGCAGCGCGATCATTGGTGACCAGTATTGCGGCGTGAACGAAGTGCAGCCGAACAATCCGTCGGCGGTCACCGATTACCTGCATTACCACCGCGCGTACAAGACACCGTACGAACTCGAGTTGATGCGCGAAGCCAGCCGCCGTGGCGTGCGCGGCCACCGTGCCGCCGAGCAGGCGTTCCGCGAGGGCGCCAGCGAGCTGGGCATCCACCAGGCCTACCTGGCCGCCGTGGGCCAGACCGATGCCGAGCTGCCGTACGCCAGCATCGTGTGCCTCAACGAGCACGCCGCCATCCTGCATTACACGCATTTCGGCCGCGTACCGCCGGCCGAACACCGCTCGTTCCTGATCGATGCGGGCGCCAGCGCCTCCGGCTACGCCAGCGATATCACACGCACGTATGCAGGCAAGAACGCCGGCGAATTCCAGGCGCTCATCGATTCGATGGATGCCGCCGAGCGCTCGTTCGTGGCCAAGGTACGCGCAGGCCAGAACTACCCCGAACTGCATGTGCATGCCCACCATGCCATTGCCGGTGTCCTGCGCGAGCACGGCTTCATCCGCATGAGCGCGGAAAGCGCGGTGGAATCGGGCGTCACCTCGGCGTTCTTCCCGCACGGCCTGGGCCACGGCATCGGCATGCAGGTGCACGACGTCGCCGGCTTCCACGCCTCCGATGCGGGTGGCACCATCGCCAAGCCCGAAGGCCACCCGTACCTGCGCCTTACGCGTAACCTCGAGGCGGGCATGGTCGTGACGATCGAGCCGGGCCTGTACTTCATCGACATGCTGCTCGCCGAACTGAAGAACAAGCCGGCCGCCGCCGACGTCAACTGGGACAAGGTCGATGCGTTCCGCAAGTACGGCGGCATCCGTATCGAAGATGACGTGGTGTGCACCACCGGCGAACCGGAAAACATGACCCGCGACGCGTTCGCGCAGCTGGCATAAGGCCTACCGGGCCATAGCGGTTCGGGGTGCGGCCACGCCGCCGCACCCCCCCCCGCACCGCGAGCAAGCTGGCTCCTGAAGACGGCACGCAACGTGCCGCCGTCTACAGACAATCTACTTAGAACCCGCGCCCTTTATCCGGGTTCAACCTGGCGTATGCTGTGCCCAGGGGAAACAAGCGAAGTAAGCGCGGTCAGGCCGCTGCGACAATCGGCCATCGATCGTGGAAGCATGCCCAGGCCTAAGCTGCCTGCAGATGTTCCAAGGCTATCGCTGGAGTCGCACCATGGATGTCGACGTTCCGCCAAGGCGCCCACGCTGGCGCGACAAACCGCTGCCGAGGCTCGCCCTTGAGCTCTCGGTCATCGTCGTCGCCAAGCTCGCCCTGCTGATGCTCATCTGGTACGTCGCCATCCGGCCCCTGCCCCGCGCGGATGTTTCTCCCGCTGGCGTAGGCCGCGTCCTTGCCCCCGCTTCCGCATCCACCCAGGAAACCAAGCCATGATCGTCGACCCCGAAGTCGTCGGCCTGTCACGCCTGCAGTTCGCGCTGACGGCGCTTTACCACTTCCTGTTCGTACCGCTCACGCTAGGCATGGCCTTCATGCTCGCCATCATGGAGAGCGTGTACGTGATGACCCGGCGCGAAGTATGGAAACGCATGACCCAGTTCTGGGGTGTGCTGTTTGGCATCAACTTCGCCATGGGCGTCGCCACCGGCGTCACCATGGAGTTCCAGTTCGGTACGAACTGGGCGTATTACTCGCATTACGTGGGCGATATCTTCGGTGCGCCACTGGCCATCGAAGGCATGATGGCGTTCTTCCTCGAGTCCACGCTAGTGGGTGTTTTCTTCTTCGGCTGGGAGCGCACGACGCCCCTGAAACACTTGATCGCCACCTGGTTCATGGCCCTGGGCACCTCGCTCTCCGCGCTGTGGATCCTCATCGCCAACGGCTGGATGCAGAACCCGGTCGGCGCCGCCTTCAACGCGCAGACCATGCGCATGGAGGTGACGAAGTTCAGCGACGTGGTGCTGAACCCCGTGGCCCAGGCCAAGTTCGTGCACACGGTGAGCGCCGGCTACACGATGGGCGCGATGTTCGTGCTTTCGATCAGCGCCTGGTACCTGCTGCGCGGGCGCAACGTGGATTTCGCCAAGCGCTCCATGACGGTTGCTGCGAGCTTCGGGCTGGCGGCCTCGCTCTCGGTCGTGGTCCTGGGTGACGAATCGGGCTACACCGTGTCCGAGAACCAGAAGATGAAGATGGCCGCCATCGAGGCCATGTGGGAAACCGAGCCGGCGCCCGCCTCGTTCACCCTGTTTGGCTTTCCGGATGTCGCGAAGCGCGAAACGCATGCGGCGATCCGCGTGCCCTGGCTCATGGGGCTGATCGGTACACGCTCGATCGATGAGCCGATCCTTGGCATCGATTCGCTGGTGGACGATGCGAAGGTGCGGATCGGCGATGGCATCAAGGCGTACGATGCCATGCTGGTGCTGCGCGAGAACAAGGATGATGCGCAGGCAAAAGCGATCCTTGCGGCACACGACAAGGACATGGGCTATGCGTTGCTGTTGAAGCGCTTCATCGATGACCCGCGCAAGGCGACGCCAGCCGATATCGAACGCGCGGCCGAAAGCACGATTCCGAACGTGCCGGTGCTGTTCTGGTCGTTCCGCCTCATGGTGGCCTGCGGGTTCTGGTTCATCGGATTGTTTGCGTATGCGTTCTGGCGCGCCAGCAAGCGCCGCCTCGAAGGCAAGGCGTTCCTGCGCATCGCCCTGTGGAGCCTGCCCTTACCGTGGGTGGCCGCGGAGCTGGGCTGGATCGTCGCCGAATACGGCCGGCAGCCCTGGGCGATCGAGGGGGTACTGCCGACGGCACTGGGTGCATCGTCGCTTACCCCTGGCCAGGTATGGATATCGCTCGGTGGCTTCGTGCTGTTCTACACCGCGCTTGCCGTGATCGATGGCTACCTGATGGTGAAGTTCGCCAGGAAGGGACCCGATGGCCTGGGCATGTGGCCGCCCTCGCCTGCCCCGCTACCGACCACCGCCCAGACCGCCTGAAGGAGCGCGCGACATGCTTGATTACGAGATCCTTCGCGTCATCTGGTGGGCCCTGATCGGCGTGCTGCTGGCGGCATTCGCGATCATGGATGGCTTTGACTTTGGCGTGGCCGCGCTGCTGCGCGTCCTCGGCCGCGACGAGCACGAGCGCCACGTACTGCTGGAGACGATCGAGCCCACGTGGGAAGGCAACCAGGTGTGGTTCATCCTGGGCGGCGGCGCGGTGTTCGCGGCGTGGCCGCTCCTGTATGCCGCATCGTTCTCAGGGCTATACGTCGCGATGTTCGTGCTGCTACTGGCCTTCATCATTCGCCCCGTGGGCTTCAACTTCCGCGAGAAAGTGGAAAACCCGACCTGGACACGCGCGTGGGATTACGGCCTGGTGGCATCGGGCGTCATCGTCATGCTGGTGTGCGGCGTGGCGTTCGGCAACCTGTTCCTCGGGCTGCCGTTCCACTACGACGGCGACCTGCGCATGACCTGGGACGGCACGTTCTTCGAACTGTTCCGTCCGTTCGCACTGCTGTGCGGCCTGGTGAGCCTTAGCATGCTGCTCACGCACGGTGCGGCGTGGGTCGCCATGAAAGCCGACGAGTCGATCGCGGCGCGGGCAGCCCGGACGGCGCGCATCACGTCGCTCGTCTACGTGGTGCTGTTCGTGCTGGCCGGCATCTGGCTGGCCTACGGCATACCCGGGTATGCGGTGGCCGGGCCGGTGGTAACCGATGGCGTTTCCAATCCCCTGGCGAAGCAGGTAGCGGTGGGGGCCTCGTGGTTCGTCGGCTACATGGCCCACCCGTTCTTCTGGATCGCGCCGGTCGTCGCCTTCATCGGTGCACTGGGCGTGCAGCTGTTCGTCGCGCGCCAGGGCTTCCTCGGCTTCTTCAGCAGCTGCCTTTCCGTGGCCGGCACCATCGCGGCGGCCGGCTTCGCGCTGTTCCCGTTCCTGATGCCCTCGTCGGTGGATCCGCGCTCGAGCCTCACGGTGTGGGATGCCTCATCCAGCCAGGGCACGCTGTTCCTCATGATGTGCCTGGCCATCGTGTTCCTGCCGATCATCATCCTGTACACGACGTGGGTGTTCCGCGTCATGCGCGGCCGCGTCAGCCTCGAACACGTGCGCAAGTCGCACAACATGTACTGAGGAGTAGCAACTCATGTGGTATTTCTCGTGGATCCTCGGCCTGGGCCTGGCCTGCACCTTCGCCATCCTCAATGCGATGTGGTTCGAAGTACACGCGGATGACGAAGCGCACCAGAAAAAAGACGGGCACCCGTTGCTGTAACCACCACGGCACCTAGGGGAAGGTTTTGGGCACCATCGCGGTCATCACTTCGGGCGCACCCTTGGTGACCGCGATATCGTCTTCGATGCGGATGCCGATGCCGCGCCAGCGCTCGGGCACGGATTTGTCGTTCGGCGGGATGTACACGCCGGGCTCGACGGTCAGCACCATGCCCTCTTCGAGCACGCGCGGTTCGCCGTCGATCCGGTAATCGCCCACGTCATGTACGTCCAGGCCCAGCCAATGGCCGGTCTTGCTGGGGAAGTACTGTTTATAGGCGCCCTCGGCGATCACCCGCTCCACCCCGCCCTTCAGCAGGCCAAGGGCACACAGGCCGGAAGCGATCACCCGCACGGCCTCGCGGTGTGAATCGGCGAACGCACGGCCCGGCCGCACCGCATCGATCGCTGCCATCTGGGCTTCATAAACGATGTCATAAAGCGCGCGCTGTTCAGGACTGAACGTGCCATCCACGGGGTAGGTACGGGTGATATCCGAGGCGTAGCAATCCACCTCCGCGCCGGCATCGACCAGCAGCAGGTCGCCCGCCTTCAGCGTGGCGCGGTTGGCCTGGTAATGCATGATGCAGGCGTTCGCGCCACCGGCGATGGTCGGAGGGAATGCCGGCACCGCACCGCGGCTGCGGATCGTGCGCAGGATTTCCCCTTCGATTTCGTACTCGGCCACGCCAGGCCGCGCCAGGGCCATGGCGGCCAGGTGAGCGGCACCGGCAACCTCGGCCGAACGGCGCATCAGCGCCAGCTCATCGCGCGACTTGAACAGGCGCAGGTCGTGCAGCAGGTGGCTCAGGGCCACCAGATCCTTTGGTACCACGCCACCACCCCGCGCCGTGCGCAGGCGGCGCATCCAGCCGAGCAGTCGGGCATCAAAGTCCGGCTCCTGGCCGAAATGGCAGTACACCCGCGCCCGGCCTTCGATCATCCCCGGCAGGATGTCGTCGATGTCATCGATCGGAAACGCGTCATCCAGCTTCAGTTCGCGGGCCGCGCGATCGGTGCCCATGCGCTCGCCATCCCAGCGTTCGCGTTCCGCATCGCGCTCGCGGCAAAACAGCACGGTTTCACCATGTGCCCGGCCCGGCAGCAGGGCAAGGACGGCCTCGGGTTCGCCAAAACCGGTGAGGTAGTGGAAATCGGAATCCTGGCGGTATGGCCAGGGCGCATCGGCGTTGCGCATGCGCTCGGGCGCGGCGGCGAGGATCAGCACCGCATCCTCGCCGGCCATGCGCATGAGCTCCCGGCGACGCCGGGCGTATTCAGCCGCCGCGATCAATGCCGCGTATCGCTCGCCGGTTCCTGGCGGGCCGCCATCTCCGCATGCAGCGTAAGTGCGCCCACCCGCACGTATTCTTCCAGTTCGATCAGCGAATCTTCATCGCCATCCACGTCGTCATCCAGGGTGACTTCGGTGGAAGCAATGGTCGCCATGTCGCGGAGGATCTCGCGGGCATCTTCACTCAGGGCCTTTGCCGCTTCGGGCGAGCCGCCCAGGCCAAAACCGCCCAGGAAACCGCGCGTCCAGTCGGCCAGCCCTTCCACGCGCTCGTGGAGCGGCGATTCGTCATCGGGCACCCAGGGCATGAAGCTCAGGTCGGTATCCGCCAGCCATTCTTCGGTCTGGTGGCGAAGCCGTCCGAGCATCGCCGCTTCGTTGGCGTTGGGTGCCGGATCGGGCTCGATCTTCAATGCGTCCAGCACGTTACCGCCGGGGAAGCTACCGCCTGCGCTGATGTATCCCACCAGCGAACCGTGGAACTCGCTGACCGTGGTGGCCAGGTTGCAACGCCCGATAAGTTCAGCGATGTCTTCGGGATCGACGGTCTGGTTAGCCGACATGGCGGGTACTCCTCAAGGATCGGCTTTAAGTCTAATGCACCCGGCCAGTGGGGTCGTGGCCGAATTCACCTTCACGGCCTGCTGACAAGCGACGAACCCCTGTTATAGTCCGCGCATGACGAACCCGGATGCCTTCAAGACTGAATTGGAAGCCCTGAGCGCGACGCTCGACCGGCTCGTCGATACTGTCCGTCGCCTGACGGAAGAAAACCGCAGCCTGCGTCACAGCCAGGAGCAACTGGCCAACGAGCGAGCCAGCCTCATGGCGCGCAACGAGCAGGCCCGCAGCCGCGTCGAAGCCATGATCCAGCGCCTGAAGGCGCTGGAGAACACGGGTTGATTCCAGCATGAATGCACCGAGCCACGAACCCGTATCCCTGCGGCTCCTCGACCGCGAGTTCCATATCGCCTGCGCGCCCGAAGAGCGTGAAGGCCTGGTGGCAGCCGCCCGGTTCCTGGATGACAAGATGCGTGAACTGAAGTCCAGCGCCAAGGTGCCTGGCTTCGATCGCATTGCCGTCCTGGCCGCCGTGAGCATCGCCCACGAGCTGCTCACCCTGCGCGGGCAGCACAACACGCAGGAACAGGCCCTGACCGATGGGTTGGCCTCCTTGCGCAGAAAGCTTGATGGTCTGCTCGACGCATCGGTAAAATAAGCGCCGGGCGTTCCCTGCGGTGCTCGCCAGCGCACTTTACATTTGCCTTGTTCCTACATACGACCCCGGGTCGGCCTTACACGGTTGTTGCGCATGTCCGCCTTCGTACGGAAAGCCTTGAGACCGTGTGGCTCTCCCACCTGATCCTTTGGATCAAGGTCGTTTGGTGCGCAGCGGCATCGCGGAGAACGCCTCTTTCTTTTGCCGGCCGGCCCCCAGGGGCCGGTCAGCGCCTTGCCCGCGGCACC
This sequence comes from Luteibacter aegosomatissinici, assembly GCF_023078495.1. Taxonomy (NCBI): domain Bacteria; kingdom Pseudomonadati; phylum Pseudomonadota; class Gammaproteobacteria; order Lysobacterales; family Rhodanobacteraceae; genus Luteibacter; species Luteibacter aegosomatissinici. Next base: position 4,394,216 of record NZ_CP095742.1, read on the forward strand.
GGGCGTGGCGGCTCACGGGCGCCCAGGACCGTGCCGTTCGGCTGAACGACCATGTCAAAGCTCCCCGAGAGACGTGAACTGCGGGCCGATCTTGTCCAGCGCCGCCGCGAGCTGAAGCCCGCCGAGCGGGTCGCCGCGGCCGCCGGCCTGCGCCATTCGCTGGAACAGCTGCCCGAATTCCTTACCGACAAGCACGTGGCCGGCTACTGGGCCACGGGCGGCGAGTTGCCGCTCAACGTGGCCATCGGGCCGCTCGGCGAACGCGGGCAGACCTTCTACCTGCCCATCGTCACCAAGACAGCCGGCAAGAAGCGCCTCACCTTTGCGCCGTGGACCACGGGCGAGGACGTCGAATCCAACGAGCTGGGTATTCCCGAACCCAAGGCCGCGTCGCACATCATCGAGGCCGACAAGCTCGACCTCGTGCTGGTGCCACTGCTGGGCTTCGACCGCAAGGGCAACCGCCTGGGTTTCGGCGGCGGCTACTACGATCGCAGCTTCGAGTTCCTGCGCGGGCAGAAGCGCCCGGCGCAACCACTGCTGATCGGTGTCGGCTATTCCTTCCAGGAACTGCCGGGCATCGAAACCGCGGAGTGGGATATCAAGCTCGATTACATCGCCACCGAAAAAGAACTGATCGACTGCACCGAAGGCGCGGAATGAAGTATTGGCTGATGAAGTCCGAGCCGGACGCGTTTTCCATCGACGACCTGCAGCGCAAGGGCGTCGAACCCTGGGATGGCGTGCGTAACTACCAGGCACGGAACTTCATGCGTGATGGCATGAAGGTCGGCGACAAGATCTTCTTCTACCACTCGAATACGGACGTTCCGGGCATCGTGGGCATCGCCACCGTGGCGTCGCCGGCCTACCCGGATGAGAGCCAGTTCAACCCCAAGTCGAAGTACTACGACGAGAAGGCCAGGCGCGAAGAACCGCGCTGGATGCTGGTCGATGTGAAGTTCGAACGGAAGTTCAAGCGCACCATCTCGCTGGATGAAATGAAGAACCTTGATGAACTGGCGGATATGCCGCTGGTGCGCAAGGGCAACCGCCTTTCCGTGATGCCGGTCGCCAAGCACGACTGGGACATCATCCTGAAGCTGGAAAAAGCATGAGCCAGGACAACGAGAAGCGTCTCGCCGCCGAAACCGCCGCATTCAAGTACGTCGGCAACGGCCCCAAGGGCCGGATCATCGGCGTGGGTACCGGCTCCACGGTGAACTTCTTCATCGATGAGCTGCCGCAGTACCGCGACAGCATCAAGGCCTGCGTTTCCAGTTCCGAGGCCTCCAGCGACCGCCTGCGCAAGCTGGGCTTCGACGTGATGGACCTGAACGCCGCAGGGCGCCTGGACCTTTACGTGGATGGCGCCGACGAGTGCGATGGCAACAAGTGCCTGATCAAGGGCGGCGGCGCCGCGCTCACGCGCGAAAAGATCGTCGCCGCGGCATCGGACAAGTTCGTCTGCATCATCGATGCCACCAAGCAGGTCGAAGTGCTGGGCAAGTTCCCGCTGCCCATCGAGGTGATCCCGATGGCGCGCAGCCTGGTCGCCCGTGAAATCACCGCCATGGGCGGCACGCCGGTGTGGCGCGATGGCGTCACCACCGATAACGGCAACTGGATCATTGATGTGCATAACTGGCAGATCAAGGATCCGGTGGCGCTGGAGGCCCAGCTCAACCAGATCACCGGCATTGTCTGCGTCGGCCTGTTCGCCAAGCGCCGCGCCGATGTCGTCATCGTGGGCAATCGCGAGATCTGAGATCCGTTACCGGCAGGCTACCCCTGCCCCGCGTAGGAGCCCACCCCGTGGGCGACATCTTTCGCGATGACGCACGGGCCCTGATGCGCCCTGCAGAACATGTCGCCCACAGGGTGGGCTCCTACCGTTAAGCTCGCCGCATGAATCTCGAAACGCTGTTGCTATTTGCCCTGCTCGTGGTCGGCGTTGCTTGCCTCGCCCTGCTTTTCGCCCTTCTCGCCCGCGGTAAACGCGATAACGGCAGTGCCGCGAAGCTGGACGCCCTGCGCGATGACACCCGCCGCCTGGAGGGCGTGCTGCGCGACGAACAGCGCGCTGGCCGCGGTGAGCTGGGCGAAAGCTTTGGCCAGTTCCGCGGCCACGTGCAGGATCAGCTGCAAGCCGCCGCCACCCATCAGCACGAGCGCATCGAGGGTTTCGGCCGCCGGCTGGACCAGCTCACCGAGCGCACCGACCTTGGCCTGCAGACACTGCGCCAGGGCATGGCCGACGATGCACGCAAGACCCGCGAAGAATCGGCCCTCGCCCTCAAGCACTTTGGTGAACAGCTCGACCAGCGTTTCACCGCGCTCACGGCCGATAACGAAAAGCGCATGGCCGACATGCGCGGCACGCTGGAGACGCGCCTGGCCGCGATCCAGCAGGACAACGCCGCCAAGCTCGAGCAGATGCGCGCCACCGTGGACGAGAAGCTCCAGGCTACCCTGGAGACCCGCCTCGGCCAGTCGTTCCAGCTGGTATCCGAACGCCTGGAGGCCGTGCAGCGTGGCCTCGGCGAAATGCAGGCACTGGCCGCCGGCGTGGGCGACCTGAAGCGCGTGCTCACCAACGTGAAGACCCGCGGCACGTTTGGCGAAGTGCAGTTGGGCGCCCTGCTCGAGCAGATCCTGGTGGCCGAGCAGTACGACGCCAACGTGGCCACCGTGCCCGGTTCCGCTGAGCGCGTGGAATTCGCGATCCGTTTGCCGGGCGCCGACGACGGCACCCCGGTGTGGCTGCCGATCGACGCCAAATATCCGGTGGAGGATTACCAGCGCCTGCTGGAGGCCCAGGATGCGGCCGATGCCGAGGGTGTGACCAGCGCCGGCAAGGCGCTGGAACTGCGCGTCCGAGAGGAAGCCAAGCGCATTCGCAGCAAGTACGTGGCACCGCCACACACCACGGATTTCGCCATCCTGTTCCTGCCCACCGAAGGCCTGTACGCCGAGGTAATCCGCCGCCCCGGCCTTTCCGACCAGTTGCAGCGCGACCACCGCGTGACGGTGGCCGGCCCGACCACGCTCACCGCCCTGCTCAACAGCCTGCAGATGGGTTTCCGCACCCTGGCCATCGAGAAGCGTTCCTCCGAGGTCTGGCAGGTGCTGGGCGCGGTGAAGAATGAGTTCGGCAAGTTCGGCGTGGTGCTGGAGAAAACGCGCAAGCAGCTGGATACGGTGCGCAACAGCATCGATAACGCCGGTATCCGCACCCGTGCCATTGAGCGCAAGCTGCGCGGCGTGGAGACACTGGGTGGGGACGAGACCCAGCGTCTGCTGGACCTGGCGCCGGGGGGCGATGAGCCTGAGGCTGAGGGCGAAGCCGAGGACTGAGGTGGCCCGGATCGCGCGCAAGCGCGCTCCTTCACGGGGCGCCGCCACGCATGGGCTCGCCTGCCCGGCGGAGCCGCCCCGCGTTACAATGGCGGTTTGCACCCGCCTTTAAGGAACCCACCCCGATGAGCGACGATTCCCAGTCCCGTCCGGTCACCCGCGAACAGGCCGAAGAGGCCGTGCGCACCCTGCTGCTCTGGGCCGGTGAGGATCCGAAGCGCGAAGGCCTGCTCGATACGCCCAAGCGCGTGGTCAAGGCTTACTCGGACTGGTTCAAGGGCTACGACGAGGATCCGGCCGAGTACCTGCGCCGTACCTTCAAGGAAGTCGAAGGCTACGACGAGATGATCGTGCTGCGCGATATCGAGTTTGAAAGCCACTGCGAGCACCACATGGCGCCGATCATCGGCCGCGCCCACGTGGGCTACGTGCCGACCGATCGCGTCGTCGGCATCAGCAAGCTGGCCCGCGTGGTCGATGGCTTCGCCCGCCGCTTCCAGGTGCAGGAAAAGCTCACGGCTCAGATCGCGCATTGCATCGAAGACACGCTGCGCCCGCGCGGTGTGGGCGTGGTGATCGATGCCAGCCACGAATGCATGACCACGCGCGGCGTGCACAAGCGCGGTGTCTCGATGGTGACCAGCCAGATGCTCGGCAGCTTCCGTGAGGATCCGCGTACACGCGGCGAGTTCCTCCGTTTCGTTGGCGTCGACCGTCGCTGACCTTGAACGGGCCAGTCGATACCACCGTCCACGACGAACGTTTGCAGGATCTCTTCCGCGACGGTGTCGTCGCCGAGGACCTTCCCACTGTCTTCCCGCTGCTGCGCGGCCGCGGGTTGCTGCGTGCGTTTTCCGCGCTGTTCCACGGCAGCGAGGCGCAGGTGCTCCTGCGCTTGCTGGTGCTGCGCACGATCGGCGCGCGCACGCATGCCACGGAATGGACGCCGCAGGAGATCCGGGACCAGCTCGCCTTCGTCGACCCGGTCAAGCTCGAGACCGTCGTCCAGCGCCTGAAGGACCACGATCTCCTCGTCTACGACACCGAGACCCTCCGCTATCGCGTAGGCCCCGTAGGCCGCAAGGCGCTGGGCGCCCTGGCGACCATGCTGGAGTTCGAGAACGACGATGACGACGGCCTCGGCTACCTGACGGCGCAGCTGGCCGCCGGCCAGGCCGTGGGCCGCGTGTCGGTCGATGAGCTGGGCCACCTGCTCTCGCGCCTCACCGAGCTGAAGGAAGACTTCGACCGCGCCGTGCTCTCCGGCTCGGAGCACCGCATCCGCCGCGCTGCCGAGCGCCTGGATTCGGTATGGATCTGGGTCGAGAAAGGCACCGAGATCGTCGCCGCCATTACCGAGGGCGATGAACTCGAGCCGGTCGCCCACCGGCTGGCCCAGGCCGTGGGTCGCGCGCAGAGCGGCCTGCTCCGCCAGGCCGGTGTGTTCCAGCGTGAACTGAACAAGATCGACCAGCACCGCGTGCACCTGGGGCGCACGGGCTTGTCCTCATCCGATCTCGTCGGCTGGCTGCGCGCGCAGGATGTCGACACCCTGGCCGCCTTCGAGGAGGGCCAGCTTTCGCTGCCGCTGCCCGCGCCCTTCCTGCACGATCAGATTGCCCTGGACGTGGCGGAATACGAACTGCTCGAACGCGAGCGCCTGGCTGCCGAGGTCACGACGTTACCCGGTGCCGAGGAACCACCGGATACCGCCGACCTGCCCATGGGCGAGGAAGACCTGCGCTACCTCGATGACTGGCATGCCGAGCTGGCCGCGATCACCGCGCCACGCGAGCTGGCCGACACGCTGATTGGCACCGACTACGCGCTATCGGCGTACCGCCTGTCGCTGCTCGGCCTGCTGGGTGACCCCGAATCCGCGGCGCTGGAGGGCGGTACCGCCGACCTCGCCCGCCTGCCGCTCGCGCTTGAGATTGAGCCGGTGCTGATCGACCCCGAATTGCCCCAGATCGCCCTGGTGAGCGCCGGCCGCCTGCGCCCGCGCGAACCTGCGAAGGACACCCCCGATGCATGATGAAACCGCCAGCCTGGTGACCCGCCTGCTTGCGCAACGCTGGCTGCCGCGCGACGACGCGCAGGCGCGCAAGGCGCTGCTCGACGAGGCCTTCCGCGAAGACCTGGACCGCCGCCTGGAAGCAGTGGGCCTGGAACTGCGCGAACACCCCTATGCCGCCTACATCGGCCTGGCCGTGGCGCGGCGCAGCGAGCGCGCGGTGTTCGGCGGCAGCGATAGCTGGATCTCCAACACCATGCAGCTGGATCGCGATGGCGTCGCCTTGCTCGTCGTCATCTGGGCGCTGATCGTGTTGCCCAAGCGCCAGCGCCAGGTCGAGCGCCAGGAAGTCGAAGCCAAGGCGTCCCAAGGCCAGATGTTCGCCGAAGAGAAGCCCATCCCGCGCGACCCGACCATTTCGCCGGTGATCGCCGAGCGTACGCTGCTTGCCGACTTCGCCGAGAAGCTGGGTGGCAAGACGCGCGTGAACTTCAACCTCGGTACGCTCAACCGCCTGGGTTTCATCGTGCGCCGCAAGGGCGAAGTGGCGGAAGGCCCGTTACTTGATCTCGCATTCGATTATGAACGCACCGCGCGACGCATCCTGGATGGTGCCCTTGGCGACCTGCTTGCCGATGCCGCGACGCGCGCCACGAACACGCCCGTAAGCGATACCGACGACGAGCCGCTGTACGACACCGACACCGAAGCCGATCCCGAGGGCACCACCGATGTTTGATTTCCGCAGCCTCGAGGTCGTCCATTGGGATTACTGGCAGCGTTTCAGCCTGCCGCTCGATACGAACATCGTTACCGTCGTCGGGCCGAACGGCTCGGGCAAGACCACCCTGCTCGATGCGCTGCGCACGTTGCTCACCATCGACTGCGCGGGCAACCGTGATTACAAGAGCTACCTGCGCCACAACGGCAAGCCGTTAGCGTGGCTGCGCGCCCGCGTCGGAAACATTCCCGGGCCGAACGGCGAACGCCCCTTCTTCCCCTTGATGGATCGCGAGGTCACCCTCGCCTGCCGCATCCAGAAGAAGGGCGGCGAGTGGACGCGCCAGTACGCCGTGCTCGGCGGCGACGTGAGCGTGGAAGAGATCGAGGCGCGCAACGATTTCCTGGGCCTGCGCGAGTACCGCGTGCGCCTGGAAGGCGCCGGCCTGTCGCAGGCCATTCGCCGCGTACTCACGCTGGAACAAGGTGCCACGGACAAGCTGTGCCAGCTGCCCCCGAAAGCCCTGCTCGACCTGGTCTTCGATGTGTTCGGCGACAAGGCGGTGCTCGATGATTACCAGCGCGCGCGCAACGAGCAGGCCGAGGCCGACCGCGAACAACACGGCCTGGAGCACCAGCTTTCGCTCATCGGCGTCAGCCTGCAGGAAGCCGAGGCACGCGCGCGCTCCTACCAGGAATGGAACCACCTGAAGGACGAACGCGTATCGCTGGTGGCCGAAGTGCTGCCGCGTACCGAGTTCGCCGACCTGGCGGCCAGCGTGCGCGGTGCCCGGCCGGCGCTGAACGGCATCAAGCGCCGCGTCAACGAGCTGGAGCAGCGGGATGCCGAGCTTACCCGCCAACTCGCCGAGCTTGATGCCCATGGCGAACAACTGCGCGGCGAACAGCACGAAGCCGACATCGCTCGCCAGTCCACGCAGAAGAGCCTGGATGCCGCCCGCGCGGCGCTGGCCCAGAACGACCTGGTCATTCGCCAGGAAAACCGCCTGCGCGAAATGGTCGCCGCCCAGAACGGTGCCGATCACGAGCGGCTTGCCGATATCGCCCGCGATGCCCGCGCCCGACTGCATGCACTGCAGAACGAGGAAGCGGCGTTGCGCCAGGACCTGGGCACGCTCACCACCAAGCTTTCCGCGTGGCGTAGCGGCCGTCGTTATACGCCCGAGTTCGAGGCAGGTTTCCGCCGCGCGCTCGATGAGGCCGGCATCCGCCATAGCATGCTCAGCGAGATCGTCGAGATCACGCAGCCGCGCTGGCAGCCCGCCGTCGAAGCCGTATTGGCGGGTTATCGCCACGTGGTTCTGCTCGATGATCCGCGCGATCGCGAGAAAGCATGGAAGCTCGGCGAAGCAATGCGCTACAAACACTTCGTCGTCGCCGACCGCGCGCCTGCCGAGAAGCCGGTGGCCGGCTCGCTGCACGAAGTGGTCGAATTCTCTGCCGCTGCGCCGGACTGGCTGCTGCGCAATCTCGATCGCATCCAGCGCGTGGAAGATGTAGCAGAGGGCTCGAAGCTCGGCCGCGAGCAGGACTGGATCACCCCACAGGGCTATTTCCGCGAACGCCGTGGCGGCCGCCACCTGGGCGTCGATGACATGTACTTCGGCGCCTCCGCGCGCGAGCGCCAGCTCCGCGATGGTGAAGCCAGGCTGCGCGAGATCGAGGGCCGCCTGCGCGAGATCGCCGATGAGCGCAAAACGGCTTCGGCCCAGGCTGGCGATGCGGAAAGCATCCTGCGTGGTGCCAATGCAAGCAGCCAGCTCGCCGACCGTGCAGAAGAGTTCAATGAAGCGCGTGATTTGCAGCCACGCCTGCAGGAAGATGTGCAGCGCACCGCTGATAGTCACGCCGCCGCCGAGCAGTACTACGAAGGCGTACGCGAGAAGCGGCTGAACATCTCGAACGGACGCGACAATGCCGCCCGCGAACAACGCAGCGTACAGAACCAGCTCGCCGATGGCGTGCGCCAGTACCATCAATCGCGCAGTGAGCAGGTCGATCGCCTGAAGGCCTTCCGCGCGAAGCGCAAGCATGTAGCGTTGGCCCACCGTACGCGCACTGCAATCGCTGCCCTGCGCGAACGCTTCGAATCACCGGCCGCCGTGCGCCGCGAGCTGGATCGCGTGGAACGCCGCCTGGAAGAAGGCCACTGGGAGCAGGATGCCAGCGTACTGGCCCTGCGCGAGAAGCTGGGCGCGGATCACGATGGCCTGAAGCACGATCTCGAGAAGCGCCGCCTGCACCTGGAGCGCGCCGGCCGCATCACGCACGAAGCCCGCGGCGCCTACATCCAGGTGCTGCGCAATACGGTCAAACGCTACGCCAGGAACCTGAAGGTGCTGGCCGATCTCGCCGGCATCGGCGTGGACGTGGACCTGCCCGAACTCAACAACGACGATCTCGCCCTCGCCTCGGCGGCACTCACCGTGCGCTTCGAGTTCGACAAGAAGGGCTGGATCGGCATGGATGATGGCGAGGCCTCGGGTGGCCAGCAGGTGATGAAGTCACTGCTGCTGCTCGTCGCCCTCATGCGCGATGAAGACCGCCCCGGCGGCTTCGTGTTCATCGACGAACCGTTCGCCCATCTCGACATCTTCAACATCGACAAGGTCGGTGCGTTCCTCAAGAGCACCCGAGCGCAATACATCCTGACCACGCCCGCCACGCACAACGTCAACGTGTTCCAGCCGTCGGAGCTGACACTGGTGACCAGCAAGCGCCGGCCGGGGGCGGTTTGGGCGCAGCCGTTGGCGGTGCTGCGGCGCCGGGCCGAGGTGGCCTGATGCACGAGGAGGCTGCCGACCAGCCTTGGGGGCCGCGGGCCGCAGACGAAAGCACTCGACCTCGCTGCCCAACTGCCGGTCGCAGCTATTCTCAAGCGTTAGCCAACTCGCTCAAACCGTCGGCTCTCCGATCGCCATGGCACGATGTATATACCTGGCCTACGGAGCGTAGAGCATGCATTCAACAACCTGGGCCACCAGTGGACCAGGCGCGAAGCCTTTTCGAAGAAGGTATGCGGTGACCAACTTTTTGAAAGCACAAAGACGATAAGATTTCCTTCGGTGATGGCATCTCGCTCGTCCTGGCTTTTGTGATGGTAATCGTGGGAAACGTGGACATCGACGCCAAACGATGCAGCCTTCGAGAGAATCCATGTATCGGCAGTCCCACGCTCGTGCATACTCGTGACATGAACCACCTGGTGCCCGATGTCTTGAACAAGGCAGTCCAGCGCGCGGGCAAGCGCCGGAGCGATATTTTCGTCGATCTGAGCCTTCACAACGCGCAAGCCCGTTTTTCGAAGCGCACAGCGGCACGAACCTCAGCCTCGGTAATTTCGTACTGCCACGCAACGAACTTCGCATCTTCCTTGTCCGCTTTGTAAGCCGCGGCAATGGCGATAGTGGGAACGCCTGATTCCGTGAGAATGGGGTCCCCGGCGCGCCGGTTGGGGTCCAGTACGATGATTTGGCTACGCGAAACCGGAAACCAGCGCGTGACCTGGCCGTCGCCATCTATTTCGAGACCACGGCGGAGACTCGGCCCGGAGACGAGGCTGAGGACACGTCGCCGGCTATCTTCATTCAGTCGTGCGAGGCTGACACCTTCCACGGCGAGTGCTTCGCGGAAGATTTGCTTTCCGAGTCGTCGAAAGGCGTTACTTGAAAGCGGATACGGCACGCGAAGTTGCGCCCGCCCCAGTTCGAGGGTGCGCCGAATGACAGGTAACGTGACTCCCGCGCCGCGCATGGCGCGAACAAATCGCAACTCCACGAGGTCACGAAAACTTATGCCCTTTCGACGCCACGTGAGCAACTCCGAATCCCATAGGGGCGCGGGACCACCTTCCTTCGGCTGCGGCGTATAGGCCCGAATCCAACGACGTAGGTCGCGCGGCGTTGCACCGATGTAGCGGGCGGCATCCCAAAATGAATAGATGCCGATGCCAAAGGGAAATGGACGAGATTCAAATGTTTTCATGCGCGCATCGTAAAGACTGCGCGCTTGATGACGAATCAGACAATTGCCCGACCTCGTGTAGGAATCCCTCTACAAACGAAGTCGTCGTTAGTACAGCCCGGTCTCGCCCGGCACCGGATTGTCTTCACCCGAGCCGTCCAGTGCATCGCCGGCGGCGTTCGTGGTGCGGTAGCGCGTGGGGTCGTGTTCGTCGTGTTCCAGCGAGGCGCGCTGTTTCTGGTCATGTCGGCGCAGTAGCCATGCGGCCGTCAGCGCGGCCACACCGAGGCCAGCGCCGATGGCGATGGAAGTACGTGGGTGGTTGCGTACCTGCTTGCCCGCGATCAGCGCAGCGCTGCTTACCTGCTTGGTGGTCCGAGAGGCGGCTTTCGCTGCCTGGGCGCCCGCCTGGGACGCCTTAATCCCTGCGCGCCCAACGTACTGCCGAGCGGCACCAGCAAGCTCGCGGGTGTGATCGTGGGTCAGGGCACCGGCGAGGCGCTGGGCGCGGCCACCGAGTTCCGCCGTGAGGCTTTTGCGGAATAGGGTCATGGGGTGGTCTCCTTTGGATTGCTGAGGAGTCCACGTTGCCGGGGCAGATGTGACGGTGGTGCGTGCGGGATGTTCCCGTGCCGTCACCGGTTCAGCTAACGGCATGCAGGAGCGCGCTTGCGCGCGATGGGTGCTTGCGGCAAGGCCGCATCGCGCGCAAGCGCGCTCCTACAGGGGCTCGGGAGACGTGCCCTCAGCCCAGGCTGTTGAGCCAATCTTCGTCGGTGCCCTCGTTAACGCCTTCGAAGAGGAAGGTGGAGAGGTAGCGTTCGCCGGTATCGGGGAGCATGGCCAGGATGACGCTGCCTTCGACAGCCCCCTTGGCAAACTCCAAGGCCGCAGCCACGGTGGCACCGGCCGACACGCCCACGAACAGCCCCTCTTCCGCGGCCAGGCGGCGCGCGGTATCGCGAGCCACCGTCTCATCCACGGGGATGTCCTGGTCGAAGATCTTCCGGTTGAGCACGCCAGGCACGAAATCCGGGGTCCAGCCCTGGATCTTGTGCGGCGACCACGGCTTGTCCTGCAGCAGCGGCGCGGCAGTAGGCTCGCAGGTCACGATCTTGACCTCCGGCCGGGCCACTTTCAGCACCTCGCCGACGCCGGTCAGGGTGCCGCCAGTACCCCAGCCCGTGACGAACGCATCGAGCCGACGGCCAGCGAAGTCCTGGAGGATCTCGGCGGCGGTCGTGCTGCGGTGGTAGGCCGGGTTGGCCGGATTCTCGAACTGACGGGGCAGGAACCAGCCATGCTTCGCGGCCAGCTCCTCGGCCTTGCGGACCATGCCGCTGCCACGCTCGGCCGCCGGGGTGAGGATCACCTTGGCGCCGTAGGCGCGCATCAGCTTGCGCCGTTCGATGGAGAACGAATCGGCCATGGTGGCCACGAACTTATAGCCCTTTGCGGCACAGACCATGGCCAGCGCCACACCCGTATTGCCCGAAGTGGCCTCGATCACGGTATCGCCGGGCTTCAGCAGCCCCTTCTGCTCGGCATCCAGGATCACGGCGATGGCCAGGCGATCCTTGACTGAACCACCGGGATTGAACGATTCGACCTTGGCGTACAGACTCACGTGCGGCGGTGCCACGCGGTGCAGGCGCACGATCGGGGTGCGGCCAATCGTGTCGAGAATGCTCTCGTAGATCATGGAAGTTTCCCAGGCTGGACACAGTTCTCCGAGAGTACGCCGCTGCACCCACCGCGACAAACACCCCGGAAGGCATAGATGTTCCGACACTCCCCCGGCCTGCTGGCCGCCTTCGCACTGCTCGCCACCACGAGCGCCCCCGCGCAGGATTTCCCCCGCACACCGAAGGAATACCTGCAGCGGATGGATACCAACGGCGATGGCAAGGTGGATGAGGCGGAATATGTCCGCTACATGAGCCAGGGCTTCCTGCGCATGGATATCAACGGCGATGGCGTGATCGATGCCAACGACGGTCCCATGCGCCCCGGTGCACGCCCCATCCGCCTCGATGAGTTCCAGCGCAACCTGATCCAGCAGTTCCACAAGCTGGATACCAACCATGACGGGTTCCTCAACGCCCGCGAACTCACCCAGCCGCCGCGCTAGGCGCGATTGGCGGCGCGGCGAAGGTCCGCTACCCTCTGCCGATCCTGGGGAGGACCAATGAGCACGACCGAACTGTTCCTGATCGCGATGGTGATCATCCTTGGCGTGCCGTACCTCATCTGGCGCGTGTTCCGTACCGATTACTGGGCACCGCTGGTCGTCGTCCAGATCCTCACCGGTATCCTGCTGGGGCCAGGGGTGCTGGGGAAAATCTTTCCCGATTACTACGCCACGGTGTTTGCACCGCCGGTCATCGGCGCGCTGAACGGTATTGCCTGGTGGGCCGTGATGGTGTTCGTATGGATCGCCGGCATCGAGCTCGACCTGCGTGCCGTTTGGCAGCAACGCCGTGAGTGCGGCACCACCGCCGCGCTGGCGCTCGGCGCCCCCATGCTTACCGGTTGCGCCGCAGCCCTCGGCCTGCTGGCCTGGCGCGATGGCTGGATGGGTACGGACACGCAGCCGTGGCAGTTCGTGGTGGGTGTGGGCATGGCGTGCGCGGTGACGGCGCTACCCATCCTCATCCTTTTGATGAACAAGCTGGGGATCCTGCGTGAGCCACTCGGACAGCGTGTGCTGCGCTACGCGAGCCTCGACGACCTCGCGATCTGGGCGGTACTGGCCATCCTGCTGCTCGACTGGAAACGTGTCGGCCATCAGGCCGCCTTTCTCGCGCTGTTCGCCGTGGCCGCCTGGGCGTTCCGCCGCATCATGGAGCGCGTGCAGGAATCCGATCGCTACTACCTCGGCCTGGTATGGCTGGCGGCGTGCGGTTACGGCGCCGACTGGTGCGGCCTGCATTTCATGGTGGGCGCTTTCCTGGCTGGCGCCGTGATGGAGCGTGACTGGTTCACGCTCACGAAACTTGATGCGCTGCGCGACAACGTCCTGCTGGTGGTCATGCCGGTGTTCTTTCTGTCCACGGGCTTGCGCACCAACTGGAACATCGGTGGTGCCGCAGTGTTCGTCGCGGCTGCCGTGCTGTTGGTGGCGTCCGTCGTGGGCAAGCTGGCGGGCGTAGGCCTGGCAGGCAAGATGCTGGGCTGGAAGCGCGGTGACGCATGGATCATCGGCTGGCTGCTGCAGACCAAGGCGCTCATCATGATCATCTTCGTCAACGTGCTGCTCGATAAACACATGATCACCAGTGAAACCTTCACTGCCCTGTTGCTGATGGCGGTGGCCAGCACCATGCTGACGGTACCGTTTGTCGCACCACGGCTTAAGGCGTTGCTGCATGGCTGATGCAGCGCACACGCCGTTACCGCAACCGGTGCGCCGGGCCGCCGTGGCGTTCGTTTTCGTCACGGTGCTGATCGATATCCTCGCGTTCGGCATCATCATCCCAGTGTTGCCGCACCTGATCGAGACGATGACCGGCGGCACCGTGAGCAATGCGGCGTGGTGGGTCGGCGTGTTTGGCACCGTGTTCGCGGCCGTGCAGTTTTTCTCCTCGCCGATCCAGGGCGCGTTGTCCGACCGGTTTGGCCGCCGCCCCGTTATCCTGCTTTCAAATCTCGGCCTTGGCCTGGATTTCGTACTGATGGCGCTCGCGCCCTCGCTCTGGCTGCTGTTCGTCGGCCGCATCATTTCGGGCATGACGGCGGCAAGCTTTACTACCGCGAATGCCTACATCGCCGATGTCACGCCACCGGAGAAACGTGCCGGTGCCTTTGGCCTGCTCGGCGGCGCGTTCGGCATCGGTTTCATCATCGGCCCGGCGCTAGGTGGTTTCCTCGGCGGAATCGACCTGCGCCTGCCGTTCTGGGTCGCCGCCGGCCTGGCGCTGGCGAACTTCATGTATGGCTTCTTCATCCTGCCGGAATCGTTGCCGCCGGAACGCCGCGCCGCACGGTTTGAACCCCACACCGCGCACCCGCTGGGGGCCATGCGCCTGCTCCGCTGCAGCCCCACGGTATTCGGGCTGGCCATCGTCACCTTCCTCTTTTACCTGGCGCACTATGTGCTCCAGACCACCTTCGTGCTGTATGCGGATTACCGCTACCACTGGGGCGCGCAGGCGGTGGGCTTCGTGCTGGCGCTGGTCGGCGCCTGCGACGGCTCGGTGCAGGCCTTCCTGACCGGCAAGCTCACCACCCGCTTCGGCGAGCGGCCGATCCTGGTCACCGGCCTCGTTTTCGGCACATTGGCGTTCGCTGTCATGGGCCTGGCGACCACCGGGTGGGTGTTCCTGATCGGCATCCCGTTGATGTCGTTGTGGGGCCTGGCCGGGCCGCCCATGCAATCGATCATGACCCGCTGCGTGTCGGCCGACCAGCAAGGCCGGCTGCAGGGTGCGATCACCAGCCTGGGCAGCTTCGCCGGCATCTTTGGCCCGTACCTGTTCGCCCAGATCTTCGCGTTCTCCATCGCCCCTGAGCGCCAGGTGCACGTACCGGGCATCGCCTTCCTGTTGGCGGCGGTGCTGATCGCCGTCGGGGCGGTCGTGGCAGCCCGGGCCACCCGTTGGATGAAAGAAGCGCCGGATCAGCCATAAGGCCGATCGAAATCTCCAAGTTTCATCGTATGATGCGCGACGTACTTGAGACACTTCACGCGACGGTTGGGGCGTGCGTTTGGACAGCCAGCTCTGGGAAAGCAAATACCGCGAGGCCGTTGAACGGCTTACCCGCGAAGAAGCCCAGTGGCGGGCCGTGGAGTCCGTGCTTCGCCAGCTGGTTGCAAGCCTGACCCGCGCCGCCCACGGCGCCCATGACCAGGTCGATCCCCATATCGAGCGCCTGAGCGCGGCCCTTTCGGCCGGCTCGGTCGATGCCATGGTGCTGGAAACCCTTTCCAACAGCCTGCGCGACGCCCTGGAGGGCCTGGCCACCCGGCCGTTGCGCAGCCCGGAAGAGCGGGCCATCCCCATCACCCGGCCGGCACGCACGGAGCACGGCTCGTCCGTGCAAGCCGCCCTGCACCGCCTGGTCGATCGCATCGTGGTGCAACCGAAGCTGGCCGACCGCGCCAACGACCTGCGCCGCGATGTGGCCGACGCCGGCGACCTGGTCGGCCTGGCTACCTGCGGCGACCGCCTGGCCGACCTGGTCAATGAGCAGCGGATCGGCATGCAGCGCGAGATCGATGCGCTGCAGGCGGTGCTGCGCCACGTGGCGGGCCGCCTGGATGAGATGACCCAGTACATGGCCCGCGAGCTGGCGGACCAGTCCACCGGCGAAGCCAATGGCCAGGCCCTGGATGCGTCCGTGGCGCACGAGATGCGCCTGCTTAGCGAGGCGATCCTCGAAGCCGAGGATGCCCATGAACTGCGTGAGCGGGTCAACGCCAGCCTGGAAACCATCGCGGCGTGCTTCCGCGATTTCCGCGGCCGCGAGGGTGCACGCCTCACGGCTTACCGCGAGCGCGCCGAAAAAATGCGCCAGCGCGTGGAGCAACTGGAGACCGAGCGCAATGCGTTGCAGCGTTCGCTCGAGCGCGAGCACGAGCTGGCCCAGACCGACACGATGATCGGCATGCCGAACCGGCTGGCGTACGAGAAGCGCATTGAAGCGGCGTACGAGAGCTGGCTGACCACGTCGCGCCCGCTTTCCATCGCCGCCATCGATATCGATCACTTCAAGAGCGTGAACGATACCTACGGCCACACCGCAGGTGATGCGGTGTTGCGCGTGATCGGCCAGGCACTGCTGAAGCACGTGCGGCCCGTCGACTTCGTCGCCCGCTACGGCGGCGAGGAATTCATCGTCATTTTCGACGGCGCAGACGAAGCGGAATCGCTTCAGGTGTGCGAGCGCCTGCGTGGCAAGATCCAGCATCTGGCCTTCCACGCCAGCCGCCAGCCCGTGCGCGTCACCGCGTCGATCGGCGTGGCGCAGTTCCGCCAGGGCGACACGCCGCAGGCCGTCTTCGAGCGAGCCGATCTGGCGCTGTACACCGCGAAGAACGGCGGCCGCAACCGCTGCGTAGCCGGCTAACCCGCCCGTGTAGGAGCCCACCCCGTGGGCGACATCTTTCGCAACAATGTCGGGCCTGTAGCGGTTCGCGAACGGCGTCGCCCACAGGGTGGGCTCCTACCGCCGCTCTAGGCAGCCACGCCAAATAACCGACCCACCAGCGCCGTTAGCGCCATCGCCGCCGCACCCCAGAACACGATGCGCGCCACGCCACGCCATACGGCCGCACCCGCCAGCCGCGCCGACACCGCGCCCAATGCTGCCAGCGCCAGCAACGAAACAACCACCGTCACCCGAGCCATGTGCTCGCGCGGCGAAGCCGCGGTCGCCAGGATCGGCACGATCGCACCCACGGCGAAGCTGACTGCCGAAGCAGCGGCAGCCTGTAACGGCCGCGCCGCGGTCGCCGAGGACAGGCCAAGCTCATCGCGCGCGTGGGCTTCCAACGCGTTATGCGCCATCAGCTGTTCGGCCACCTCGTGGGCCAGCGCGCGGTCCAGCCCGCGGCGCACATAGATCTCGGTCAGTTCCTTGTGCTCCCCCGTGGGGTCCTCGCGTAGCTCACGCGATTCGACGGCCAGCTCGGCGCGCTCGCTGTCGGCTTGCGAACTCACCGAGACGTACTCACCCGCCCCCATCGACATGGCGCCCGCCACGAGCCCGGCCACGCCCGCGATCATCACGCCGGAGGTGCCCGCTTCCGCGGAGGCGACGCCCACGAGCAGGCTGGCCGTGGAAAGGATGCCGTCATTGGCGCCCAGCACGGCGGCGCGCAGCCAGCCCAGGCGGTCCAGCCGGTGATGTTCGGAATGTTTGCGGCTCAACCCGGTTCCCCTTCTGCCTTTTCTTCCACGCGGTGTTCCAGACGCGATACCAACCAACCCACCGCCAGCGCGCAGGCCGTGCCGCAGATCACTTCGCCCAATCGCCAGGCGGCCACTTCCCAACGCGGGCCGGTGGCGGGCACCAGCAGCACGACCGCCGAGGTGATGCCGCCGATGCGTGCAGCCGCGCCCGCGTTGGCGGTCCAGCACGCGAGCGTGACCAGGCCCAGCGCAACGGCGAAGGAAAGCAGGTCGCCATCGCCACCCACCCACAGGCCGAGCATGCCGGCGATACCACCGAAGGTCGTGCCCACCACGCGATCGCGCCCCGAGTGTTGCGTATCGCCATAGTGGGGCTGGGTAACTGCGATGGCGCTGATCGCCGCCCAGAACGCTTCCTCCGGGTTCAGCAGGAAACCCACCCCGTAGGCGAACGTCGAGGCCAGCACGGCCTTGAACGCCATGAATGCACCCACGCGCATGCGCGAGGCGAGCGGCAGGCCCTGGAAGAGCTGATCGAGCAAACGCTGGGCGCGGCGCACGCGCTGCAGCGGTTTCTTCCCGTCGGGATGGGCGTTGGGGGGCACGGGTTCGGTCATGGCTGCATCGTAGCTTCCCACGCCGTCGACGGGCCGCCAACTCACAAGCACAATACGCGCGCCCCGGCCGCCGGCCGGCCCACCCCAAAGAGCCCGACCTCCATGTCCATCACGATGTACCAGACCACTGTGCCCGTCCTCGTTCGCGCGCTGACCAACCTTTCCGGCGTGCTGAAGAAGGGTGCCGACCACGCGAAGGAACGCAACATCGCCGAAGAGGTGCTGCTGAATACCCGCATCACCCCGGATATGTTCCCGCTGATCCGCCAGGTGCAGATCGCCACCGACATGGCCAAGGGCGCGGGCTTCCGCCTGGCCGGCCAGGACGCGCCGGCCATGGCCGACGATGAGACCACGTTCGAGCAGCTGCAGGCCCGCATCGCCAGGGTGATCGACATGCTCAAGGGCTTCACGCCGGAGCAGATCGATGGCAGCGAAACCCGCGACATCCTGCTGAAGATGCGCTCGGGCGAGATGCACTTCAAAGGCCAGGCTTACCTGCTCGGCTTCGTGCTGCCCAACGTGTACTTCCACTGCACCACCGCCTACGCGATCCTGCGCGGCGTGGGCGTGGTGCTGGGCAAGTCCGATTTCATCGGCAAGCCCGAATAACGAAGTGTCATTACGGTAGGAGCTCACCCTGTGAGCGACAGCTCTTCGCGAGAGCGCACGGGCCGCCTGTGAGCGACAGCTCTTCGCGAGAGCGCATGGGCCCTGTGGCCTTGGTGCGAAAGATGTCGCCCACAGGGTGGGCTCCTACACCCGTTCCGGGAGGCGGTTAGTTCTTTAGCTTCCACCCCGTGCGGAAAATCCACCACACGATCGCCAGGCACACCAGCATGAACCCCACGGTGGCCGACACACTCACCACCACGTTCACATCGGCCTGCCCGTAGAAGCTCCAGCGGAACCCGTTCACCAGGTACACCACGGGATTGAACAGGGTCACCTTCTGCCAGAACGGTGGCAGCATGTTGATGGAGTAGAAGCTGCCACCCAGGAAGGTGAGCGGCGTGATCACCATCAATGGCACGACCTGCAGCTTCTGGAAATCATCCGCCCACAGGCCGATGATGAAACCGAACAGGCTGAAGGTCACCGCGGTGAGCATCAGGAAGGCCACCATCCACACCGGGTGCATGATCTGGTAATCGACGAACAGGCGCGAGGTCAGCAGGATCAGTGCACCGAGGATCATCGACTTGGTTGCCGCCGCACCGACGTAGCCGAGCACGACTTCGACGTAGTTCACCGGCGCCGAAAGCAGCTCGTAGATCGTGCCGGCCCACTTGGGCATGTAGATGCCGAACGATGCGTTCGAGATGCTCTCATTGAGCAGCGACAGCATGATCAGGCCAGGGATGATGAAAGCGCCGTAGCTCACGCCACCGATCGCGCCCATGCGCGAGCCGATCGCCGCACCGAACACGATGAAGTACAGCGACGTCGAAAGCACCGGCGAGGCGATGCTCTGCGTGAGCGTGCGGAACGTGCGGGCCATCTCGAAACGATAGATGGCGCGGATACCATGGATATTCACAGGCCACCTCCCCGGACGAGGCTGACGAAGATATCTTCCAGCGAACTCTCGCTGGAATGCAGGTCCTTGAAGTCGATGCCCAGCGCGCCGAGCTTCTTCAGGAGTTCGGCGATGCCCGTGTCATCCGATTGCGTATCGAAGGTGTAGGTCAGGCACAAGCCGTCCTTCGACAGCTCCAGCGGCCAGTGCTCCAGCCCCTCGGGCACGCTCTGCAGCGGTGCCTGCAACGACAGCGTGAGCTGCTTCTTGCCGAGCTTCTGCATCAGCGTGTGCTTGTCTTCCACGAGGATGAGTTCACCGTGGTTGATGACACCAATGCGATCGGCCATCTCCTCGGCCTCTTCGATGTAATGCGTGGTCAGGATGATGGTGACGCCCGATGCGCGCAGGCGCCGGACCATCTGCCACATGTCGTGGCGCAGCTCCACGTCCACGCCTGCGGTGGGCTCATCGAGGAAGAGCACGCGCGGCTCGTGCGATAGCGCCTTCGCGATCAAAACACGGCGTTTCATGCCGCCGGACAGCGCCATGATCTTCGAATCCTTCTTCTCCCACAGGGAGAGCTCGCGCAGGATCCGTTCGAGGTACACCGGATTCGGCGCCTTGCCAAAGAGGCCACGGCTGAAGTTCACGGTGGCCCATACGGTTTCGAACGCATCCGTGGAGAGCTCCTGCGGCACCAGCCCGATGAGGCTGCGTGCGGCGCGGTAGTCGCGGACGATATCGTGGCCATCCACGGCCACGCTGCCACCGGTGCCGTTGACGATGCCGCAGATGATGCTGATGAGGGTGGTCTTACCGGCGCCGTTGGGGCCGAGCAGCGCGAAGATTTCACCGCGCCGGATCTCGAGGTCCACGTGCTTCAACGCCTGGAAGCCGGTCTTGTAGGCCTTGGAAAGGCCGCGCACCGCGACGATGGCGTCGGGCGCGTGATCGGTGGGGGACATGGGGGGCCGTTGGTTGCGGGGTTGGCGGGTGATGGTAGTCCCTTGGGCGGTATGGCGCACAGGCCTTGAAGGTGAGGCCCTGACACCCCAAGCATGCTTGGATTGCCGGTCCGCCGATGGCCGTGGTACCGGCCCCCCTTCACCGATCACCCTGCCCGAACCTTCCAGGAGCCACCGCCATGAGCATCTCGCTGCACGAAGCCTCCGCCGCCGCCTACATCCGCGGCTTCCGCGTCCTTGCCGATCTGCTGGCCAAGGCGAAAGAGCATGGCGGCGATGCGCTGATCGAACAGCGGCTTGCTCCGGACATGCTGAACCTGGCTGGCCAGGTGCAACGCGCCAGCGATACCGCCAAGTTCGGCGTCGCGCGCGTGGCCGATGTGCAGGCCCCGTCGTTCGAAGATACCGAGACCACGATCGACCAGTTGATCAAGCGCATCGACGATACGGTGGCATGGATCAAATCCGTCCCAGCCGAGAAGGTGGATGCCGGCGCCTCGCGCACCATCACCCGCAAGTTCGGCCCAGCCGAGAAGACCTTCACCGCCAGCGAGTACCTCATGGTGTTCGCGCTGCCCAACTTCTATTTCCACATCACCACCGCGTACGACATCCTGCGCCACAACGGCGTGGGCGTGGGCAAGCTGGATTACCTCGGCTTTGCCGGATGAGTGATGGCCTGGCGCGTTGCGCCTGGGGCGATGCCGACGACCTCATGCGCGGTTACCACGACCGCGAATGGGGCGTGCCCGAGCGCGACGGCCGCAAGCTGTGGGAGAAGCTGATCCTGGATGGCTTCCAGGCCGGGCTGTCGTGGCGGACCATCCTGGCCCGCCGCGATGGCTTCCGCGCCGCGTTCGAAGGGTTCGATCCCGAGGTGGTGGCAGGGTATGGGCCGCGCGATGTGGAACGGCTGCTCGCCGATCCCGCCATCATCCGCTCACGCAGCAAGATCGGCGCCGCGATCAACAACGCGAAAGCCTACCTGGCCATGCGCGATGCCGGCGAAGATTTCGCGACGTTCTGCTGGGATTTCGTGGGCGGCGAGCCGCTGGCCTGGGAAGGCCCCGTACCGCCCAACAGCCCGCTCTCCGAGCAGGTATCCAGGGCGCTGAAGAAGCGTGGCTTCACCTTCGTGGG
Organism: Luteibacter aegosomatissinici; assembly: GCF_023078495.1. Taxonomy (NCBI): domain Bacteria; kingdom Pseudomonadati; phylum Pseudomonadota; class Gammaproteobacteria; order Lysobacterales; family Rhodanobacteraceae; genus Luteibacter; species Luteibacter aegosomatissinici. The sequence continues at coordinate 4,415,389 of NZ_CP095742.1, forward strand.
CCCCACCATCGTCTTCGCCTGGATGGAGGCCACCGGCCTGCTCAACACCCACGCGCCGGGCTGCTTCCGGCGGGCCGAACTGCTTCGTAAACCCTTGCGGAACAAGGGTTAATGATTTTTTTAGCCGTTCCAGCGTAGCGTGGAACCCAAGGGGCCGCGTGGGCGGCCCCGGCTCGTCAGGCGTACCCACCGACACACGCGAGGGTTCCATGGCATCGAGTTCCGCCCAACTGTTTATTCCGTACAGCGAATCGACACAGGGACCGTGGATCGTCCGCCGCGCCTCCGTGCCCCTGGGCACCTACCCGACGCAGGCCGATGCCATCCACGCCGCCGAAGCGCTATCCCCCGGCCTCTCCGACAGCCTGGGCCGCCCCGTCGCGATCCACGTGCAGCACGCCGACGGCAGCTGGGAAGAACACACCTGGGTCGTCGCCGGCCTGGTGGCCAGCGCGCCGCTTAGCCCGGCGGTGCATGCACGCTGAGCCACGGGGTGAGACCCCGATAAGGTAACCTTGGTGGGCTATGCTCACCGAAGATACCAAAGCCGCGATCCGCGCCGCCTATGCGCGGCTGAAGGACGGCCTGGCGGGGTTCCGCGGGCGCCCGTCGCAGCTGAAGATGATCGCCGAGGTCGCCAAGGCGCTGGCTGAGCCGGCGGGCGCGGCCGTGATCGAAGCGCCCACCGGTACCGGTAAATCCATGGCCTACCTGATCGGCGGCCTGGAAGTGGCGCGCGCCCAGAAGAAGAAGCTGGTGATCGCCACGGCCACCGTGGCGCTGCAGGAGCAGCTGGTCCAGCGCGATATTCCCCAGTACATGAAGCTCTGTGGCGTGGAGGCCAAGGTAGCGCTGGCCAAGGGGCGTGGACGCTACCTGTGCCCGCGCAACCTGCGCATGGCCGGCTCGGAACCCAGCGCCCAGGGCGGTTTCGATTTCGACGCCGATGTCGCGTTGTGGTCGCGCCCGCCCGCCGAGCGCGACACCAAGGCCATCGAAAAACTCGGCAAGGCGTTCGAGTCGCGCGAGTGGAATGGCGATATCGATACCAGCCCGGAACCGCTTTCGGACCTGGTGCGCGGCATGGTCACCACCAGTGCCGGTGGCTGCACCGGCCGCAAGTGCAACGCCTTCGCCGTGTGCCCCTTCTTCGTCGCCCGCCGCGCCATTGGCGAGGCCGATATCGTGGTTGCCAACCAGGACCTGGTCCTGGCCGACCTCACCATGCCGCGCGATGAAGATACCTTCGGTGGCGTGATCCTGCCCAAGCCTGAGGACACGCTGTACATCTTCGATGAGGCGCACCACGTGCCGTCCAAGGCGATCGACCGCGGCGCGGCCGATGTGCACCTGGCCAGCACGGTGCGCCGCATCGGCCGTCTGCAGAACCAGGTACACGCGGCGTATTCGCTTACCGACAAGGAAAGCATCGGCAACCTCACGCTCGAATCCGGCGACGAGAAGATGCTGGAGATGTCGAACGCGCTGGAAGAGATCGAGCGCGAGATTCGCCTGTCGTGGACGCCCTCTTCCAACGAGCTCGAACCCGTGTTTCGCGCGTCGCTTGGCCAGCTTCCTGAGAACTGGAAGATCCACGCCTCGCACCTGCATGTGGTGACGCGCGATGTGCAGCGCTGGCTGCGCACCGTGCGGCGCACTGTCGTGGAAATGGAAGCGGGCGGACCCACGCAGGAAGCGCTTTCGCGCGAGCTCGGCGTGGCGCTGGAGCGCCTCGATCGCCAGGTGCGCACGTGGTACGCGTGGTCGACCGACGATCGTGAGAATGGCCCGCCTTTGGCCCGCTGGGTGAGCATGGGGTCGGATCAGTCACTGATCTGCCACGCTTCCGCGGTATCGGCCGGTGGTCTGCTTCGCACCGTGCTGTGGGATAACGCGTCCGCCGTGATCATGACCTCCGCGACGCTCAGCGCGGGCGGTAACTTCCGCGGGTTCGCGGATTCGGTCGGCTTGCCGAACGAGGCGGTAACCATCAGCCTGCCCTCCCCGTTCGATCTGGAGCGCCAGGCAAAGCTCGAGGTGCCCGCCTTCAACACGCTGCCCGATGACCGCGAAGGCCATGCGCGCGAAGTGGCGAGCTGGCTGGCAAAGCATCTGGATTGGGATGCGGGCAACCTCGTGCTGTTCACCTCGCGTGCGAAGCTTGATCGCGTGCTGCAGGTGTTGCCCATTGATCACGTGCGCAAGGTGCGTGCGCAGGGCTCGCTGGCGAAGGCTCAGCTCATTGCGGAGCACTGCGCGGATATCGAAGCGGGCAAGGGCAGCACGATCTTCGGCCTTGCGTCATTCGGCGAAGGCCTGGATCTTCCCGGCAAGCTTTGCGAGACCGTGGTCGTGACGCAGCTGCCGTTCGCTGTGCCGACCGATCCCGTCGGCGCCACGTACGCCGAATGGCTGGAATCGCGCGGCCGCAATCCGTTCATCGAAGTGAGCGTGCCCGATGCCACGCGGATCCTGACGCAGTACTGTGGCCGCCTGATTCGTACGGAAACCGATACGGGGCGCATCGTGTTGCTTGATCGCCGCGTGATCACCAAACGCTACGGCACCGGCATGCTCCGCGCCCTTCCTCCTTTCGCCCGCGAGATCGAGCGCGTCGCATGAAGATCATCCGATTCGACGAACTGAAAGCCGTGCCGTGGAAGAACGGCCTGGGGATCACTCGTGAGCTTGCCGTCGAGCCACCGGGCGCATCGATGGATACGTTCGCGTGGCGGGTGAGCATTGCGGATGTGGATACGGCGTCGCCGTTTTCGACCTTTGCCGGCATCGATCGCACGATCGTGTTGCTCGAAGGTGATGGGTTCACGATGGTGCTGGATGGCGAGCGAGAGCACGCGCTGACGACACCCTGCGCGCCGTTCGCCTTCCCCGGCGAGGCAAAGGTGGATGTACGCCTGGCCGGTGGAGCCACACGCGATTTCAACCTGATGGTACGACGTGGCGTAGGCAGCGCCCGCCTCGAAGTGCTGCATGGGCCTGGCGTGTTCGATGGCGTGAAGATCGCCTACATCGCCGAAGGCGCAGGCACGGCAGATAGCCAGCCGGTAACCAAAGGCGACGCCATCTTCGATGCCGGCCGCCTCACGCTCGCCGCCAACACCCAAGCCATAGCGATCCACCTGTAGGAGCGCACCCTATGCGCGACGCCGTTCGCGCCGACGCTACAGGCCCTGGTACGTTTCGCGAAAAGATGTCGCCCACAGGGTGGGCTCCTACGGAGCGGGTGCAGGTTCGTTGGGCTGTTCGGAGGCCTCAGGCACCTCGCGCCGCCACAAATCCACCGACGTCAGCTGGAACTTCACCGACGGCACGGCCGATGCCCAGCCCTCTATTCCAGGAAATACCCCGCGCAGATCGGCCACCAGTTCAGCGAAGCCCTTGTCCTCTTCCGACAGCACCAGCGGCTCTTCGCCATCCACGTGGAAGAACAGGAACACGGTGTCCCATGCGGGGGTATCCCGGTTGCCCGCCTCCACCCGGTTCACCCGGGCCAGGGGCACCTCGCGGATGCGCAGGCTACCGGGCGTGGCCACCAGCACCCCCGCCTCCAGGTCCACGTGGGCCGCCCCCCGGGCTACCAGCCGTTCGCGCAAGCGCGTGAATAGCGGGCGTTTACCGTGGTTCTCGTCGTGGTCCATGGAGCGGTTCCGGTGGCGCAATTTATTGAGGATTCACCCGTCATCGGCATCGTAGGCAGTCGCTTTAATGGAATCCAGCCATGCGTGACCTCCTCGCCGCCCTGAACCGGGCCATGGCCGCCCCCGGCATCGCTTCCGCGCCCGTCACCGCCGTGGCCGACCTGGACCTGGAACGCTACGCCGGCACCTGGCACGAGATCGCCCGGCTGCCCATGTACTTCCAGCGTAAATGCACCGGCAACGTCACGGCCCACTACACCCCAAACATCGACGGCACGGTGACCGTGGAGAACCGCTGCGATACGGCCGAAGGACCCATCGCCAGCCGCGGTGTCGCCCGCCGCCCCGAATCGTTCTCGCGCGGCAAGCTGGAGGTCACCTTCGTCCCGCCATGGCTGCGTTGGTTGCCGCTGGTCTGGGCGGATTACTGGGTGCTCGCGCTGGATGACGATTACCAGTGGGCGATGGTGGGGCAGCCGGGGAGGAAGTATCTGTGGATTCTTTCGCGCGAACCGCAGCTCGACCAAGCCACCTTCGAGCGGCTGAAGGCTAGCGCGGTGACCATGGGTTACGACCTATCCGCACTGATCGAGTCGGCGACCGTGGGCGAACGTCAGGGCTGATCGCAATGGATCTGGAACTCGCTGGAAGCCGGGACCAGTGCCTCCGGCAATGACGCCGCGAAGATCGCCAGCGAATACGGCCCCCAGAACCGGCACCATTCCGGGTGAGCAAGTGCCTCGATCGGCGTCAGGGTTTTCTCGACCCGGTTGCGCTCCACGTCGACGATGAAAAACAAACCCTGGCCCATGGCCTCGCCATACGCCCCTGAGCCGGGCCATGCTTCAGCGACGAGCAGTTTTTTTCCATGGTCCAGCCAAGCGACCGCGCCGAAGTTCTGCCCTTGCGTATAGCCACCGGCCCGGCACAGTGGACTAACCTTCCTGATGATGTATTCGACAGGCACCTTGACCATCGTGGCTCCGCGCTTGACGAAGACGCGAGTCAACCATGTGCCGACCGCCCCACCGTCCGTCGTGTTGAAGAACACGCCGTTGCCGGAAGCCTCCCAACCTATCTCGACGGATCCTGCGTTTGTGTCCAGCTCGTTGAGCTCGGCATGAAAGGCCCCTCGCTTGAAGATGACACCGTTGTTGATGTCGTACACGAGGGTCGCGGTGCCATCAGGAGACAACCACTCGTAACGTTCAAACTCACGGATCTCACGCGGGTTAACGCCCACCCGGCTCCATATGTTTTCGCCCGCGTGCGCGAGCCAGGGCGCCATGGATAGGGCGACCGCCAACATGATCCTATGCATCACAGCGACTGTCCCTGGTAGGTGTGGACGCGGGTGTAGGCGAAGTCACCGAGCGGACAAGAGCCGCCACGGCTCCCCAGCTAACGACGGGCGCCATAAAGCATGCCGCCATCGTAGCCATCCGAGACCCCTTAATGGGAAGCAGCTTATCTGGTCCATGAACCATTAGCATGGACGCCTTATGACTTTGCAAGGACATGGCCATGGCCACCCCAAATCCGGCCTGCCCTTGTGGCACCGGCAAGCCTTATGCCGCATGCTGTGGCCGCTGGCACACCGGTGAACCCGCACCCACCGCCGAGGCATTGATGCGGTCGCGCTACAGCGCCTACGTCATGGGGCTAGCGGATTACCTGATAGCCACCTGGCACCCCGGCATGCGGCCGACGGAGCTGAACCTCGACCTGGGTGGCGCGCCGAAGCCCACCTGGCTTGGCCTGACCGTGAAGCGCCATGAAAACCCCACGCCGGATACCGCCGTCGTGGAGTTCGTCGCGCGCCTTCGCTACGGCGGTGGCAGTGCGAAGAAGATGCACGAGGTAAGCCGCTTCGTTCGCGAAGACGGCCGGTGGTATTACGTCGACGGCGATGTCGACTGAAGCACATGTAGGAGCGCGCCTGCGCGCGATGGGGTTTGCGGCAAGGCCCCATCGCGCGCAAGCGCGCTCCTACAACGGCGGGAACGCCGTCGAGACGTTTTAGACGACCTGGCGGGCTACGCCACCATCGACGCGAACCGCCGTGCCGGTGGTGCCGCTGGCCTGTTCGGAGGCGAGGTACACGGACATGTTGGCCACTTCCTCGACGCTCAGCAGGCGCTGGATCAGCGAGGTCGGGCGGTGGGTGCTGATGAAGTCCTTCTCCACTTCCGCCAGCGACTTGCCCTGGTCCTTGGCGATCTTGCCGAAGAACTCACCGACGCCTTCGGAGAGGGTCGGGCCCGGGAGCACCGAGTTCACCGTGACGCCGGTACCCGAGAGGGTTTCGGCCAGACCGCGGGCGACAGCGAGCTGGGCGGTTTTGGTCATGCCGTAATGGACCATCTCGGCCGGGATCTGCAGGGCCGATTCGCTGGAGATGAACTGCACGCGGCCCCAGCCACGATCAGCCATGCCCTTGGCGTAATGGCGCGACAGACGCACGCCCGAGTTCACGTTCACTTCGAAGAAGCGGGTCCACTCGTCGTCCTGGATCTCGAAGAACGGCTTCGGCTCGAAGATGCCGAGGTTATTCACGAGGATATCGGTGTTCGGCACGGCCTTGATCAGGGTGGCGGCGCCCTCAGCGGTGCCGAGGTCGGCGGCGACGCCGGAGAGCTTCGCGTTCGGCACGGCCTTCTTGATCTCGGCGATAGCGGCATCGACGCGGGCCTGGGTACGGCCGGTGACGACGACGCTGGCACCGGCGCCCGCGAGGCCCTGGGCGATGGCCAGGCCGATGCCGGCGGTGGAACCGGTGACGATGGCGCTGCGCTTGGAGAGATCGATGTTCATGGGGTAGCTCCCGGTAGGAAAGTTGATGGGAACATCGTCGGGCCGGAACGGGCTTGGATCAATCGCTGGCGGGGCGAAAGACTTTTGCCCTGGCGCGAAGGATCGCTCATCGCGAGGGAGTTCTGCCGGTGGGCGGCGGAGCTCGCGGTGGCTTCTATAAGTTGTCGTATTGAGGCGAAAGATGTCGCCCACAGGGTGGGCTCCTACGGTGCCGCAGGGGTCAGGGCGGGAGGTCCAGGCGGGTTTCGCCTTCGGGCACGCCGTTGGGGCCGAAGCGGCGCTCGATGATCGTGGCCTCGTCATCGTGGCCGACCAGGATGACCGTGCTGGCGCGGGTGCCGTAGTTCTCGCCCACGATGAAGGCGCTGGAGAGGAAGCGCTCGCGTTCGATGCCGATGCCAGTATCGGGGAGAAGGTCGTCGGGCCAGCGGCCCTGGTCGGAGAGCATGGTAAACAGCGCTGGGATATCTTCGCGTCCGTCTTCGATCCAGGCTTCGAGCCTGTGCACGAGGGCGCGGGTTTTCGGCCAGGGGGCATTGAAGTCGGCGTTGGAAAGGCCGTGGACGCCGTCGCTTACGCGTTCATAGCGCGCATCGGGGTGGTTACCGAGGTAATACGCGCTGTCGTGGTCGAAGGTGAGCAGGTTGAACGGCCGGTAGTCGCGAGCCGTAGCGATGAGCTCAAGCGCATGCGCTGAAGCAGGCAGGTTAGAGCCGAGGTAATCAGCAACCAGCAAGCCGCGCGAAAGGCCGCTGTGGTCTGCCTTCAGGTCGCGCACATTGGTGATGATGCTGGTACGCCCGTGGGGTGCGACACCGGCCCAGGTACCTCCCGCTTCCAGATCTCGCCCCGCCGCTATTTGCGGCGCTTCATCCCAATGCGCCAGGGGCGCCGTGGGGCGGGCGTGGAATTCATCGCGGTTACCGAGCATGACGAGGCGCCAGCGCGGGTGCGCGCGCCAGGCAAAGGCGATCAGGCACATAGGCGGAAGGGGGCCGTGGAGGGCATGGCCCCTATTCTGCGCCAATTTCATCCATGCGTCCGCGCCTGACCGGAAAGGCGACGCCTTTGTAAAGGCGCGCTTGCGCGCGATGGGTGTTTGCGGCAAGCACCCATCGCGCACAAGCTCGCTCCTACAAAAGCAGGTCACGTGGGCACCACCGCGGCGCCACGAGTCGGTCACACCGCCGCAGGTTGGTTACGCAGCGACGGTGGTGGCGGCTTTCTTGTTGGCCAGCATGCGCACGATCGATGCGGCGGCCTCGCGGCCGTCGTAGACCGCGCGCACGACCAGATCGGCACCACGTACGTTATCGCCGCCCGCGAAAATTTTTGCGTGGCTGGTCTGGTGCGGCAGGTGGCCTTCCGCGCCGGTGATGATGCGGCCGCTGCGATCGCGCGCAATGCCGAAGGCATCGCACCAATCCGGCGGGCTCGGCTGGAAGCCGAAAGCCTGGATCACCACATCCGCACGCAGGTCGGTCTCGCTGCCTTCCACGTTGCGCGGGCGCGGCCGGCCATCGCCATCATCCACCAGCTGGGTTTCGACGACGCGCACGGCCTTCACCTTGCCGCCCTCGCCCACCAGCGCCATCGGCTGGCGCTGGAACAGGAAGCGCACGCCTTCCTCGCGGCTGTAGCCCACCTCGCGGCGCGAGCCCGGCATGCTGGGCTCGTCGCGGCGGTACACGCAGGTGACCGACGCGGCACCCAAACGAATGGCGGTGCGGTTGCAATCCATACCGGTATCGCCGCCGCCGAGCACAACCACGTGCTTGCCAGCCAGGTCGTATTCCGGCGCAGGCGGCTGTTCGCGCAACAGGCGCTCGGTATTGGCGATCAGGAACGGCAATGCATCGTGTACGCCATTCAGTTCACGGCCTTCGAGCTGGCCATCGACGTAGGTGTAGGCACCCGTGCCGACGAACACCGCGTCGTAGTCGTTGAGCAGTTCATCGAACTCGATATCGCGGCCGATCTCGACGCCGAGATGGAAACGCACACCCATGCCTTCGAGCACGCCGCGACGGGTGCGAACAATGTTCTTGTCGAGCTTGAACGGCGGGATGCCGAAGGTCAGCAAGCCGCCGATTTCATGCTGGCGATCGAACACGTCGGCTGCGACGCCAGCGCGACGCAAGCGATCGGCACAGGCGATGCCTGCGGGGCCCGCACCCACGATCGCAACGCGCGCACCGGTTTCCTTCACCCGGGAGAGATCCGGGCGCCAGCCCTGGCGGAACGCCTCGTCGGTGACCCAACGCTCCACGCTACCGATCGTCACTGCCCCGAATTCGCCCTGCTCCAGCGTGCATGCGCCTTCGCACAAACGATCCTGCGGGCAGACACGGCCGCAGATCTCCGGCAACGGGTTGGTCTCGTGCATGAGCGCCGCCGCTTCGAACAAGCGGCCGTCCTGCACCAGCTTCAGCCAGTTCGGGATGTAGTTGTGCACCGGGCACGCGTGCTCGCAATACGGGTTGCCGCAATCGATGCAACGGCCCGACTGCGACGAGGCCTCGGTGGACGCGAAGTCACCCGAGATCTCACCGTAGCCCAGCACACGCACCGCGACCGGCACCGTCCGCGGCGTTTGCCGCGGGATATCGAGGAAACGGAAATCCTTCGCGCTCATGCCGCACTCCGCAGTTCTTCGGCCAGGGCATCGAGGCTCGCGGCTTTGGGTTTCACAAGCCAGAACCGCTGCAGCATGCCGCGGAAATCGCCCAGTACGCGACGGCCCCATGCACTATCTGTGAGTTCGGCGTGACGGGCGATCAGCTGGCGCAGGTGCTGCATGTAATGTTCCATGCCTTCGTGCGAGATGCGCACGATGTCGACGAGTTCGTGGTTGTAGCAATCGACGAAGTTGCGCTCGATGTCGAGCACGTAGGCGAAGCCGCCGGTCATGCCCGCGCCGAAGTTCAGGCCGGTGCGGCCCAGTACAGCTACCACACCGCCTGTCATGTATTCGCAGCAGTGGTCACCGGCGCCTTCCACGACAGCAAGCGCACCCGAGTTACGCACGGCGAAGCGCTCACCGGCCTGGCCGGCCGCAAACAGCTCGCCACCGGTGGCGCCATACAAACAGGTATTGCCGATGATCGACGCATCCTGGCTCGCGAACGGCGAATCCGCCGGGGGGCGAATGATCAGGCGGCCACCGGCCATGCCCTTGCCCACGCCATCGTTCGCTTCACCGATAAGATCGATGTGCACACCGGCCGCGTTCCACGCGCCGAGGCTCTGTCCGGCCGCCCCGGTAAGGTGCAGGTTGATCGGACGCTCGGCCATGCCGGCATCGCCCCAACGGCGCGCCACGTCGCCCGACAAGCGCGCACCAATGGCGCGATCGGTGTTGACGATGGGGTAGCTGAAGGTGCCACCCAGGCCATCCTTCACCAGGTCACGCACATCGGCGGAAATGCGCGACGCCAGTGCGGCCGGATCGCGCATCGGGTTACGCGCCAGCGTACAGGCGAAGTCCACCTTTTCGCCGAGGCCGTCTTCGCCGATCAGCCGCGACAGATCCAGGCGCTCCTGCACGGCGGTAACCCCGCCGCGCTGTTCCAGCCGATCCGACTGGCCGATCAACTCCGCCAGCGAACGCACGCCCAGGCGCGCAAGATGGCGGCGCACATCTTCCGCGATGAAGCGGAAGTAGTTCATCACCATATCGGGCAGGCCAAGGAAGTGCTTCTGGCGCAGCACGGGGTGCTGCGTGGCCACGCCGGTGGCGCAGTTGTTCAAATGGCAGATACGCAGGTACTTGCAGCCCAGCGCTACCATCGGTCCGGTGCCGAAGCCGAAGCTCTCCGCGCCGAGCATCGCGGCCTTGATCACATCGAGGCCGGTCTTCAGGCCGCCATCGGTCTGCAGACGCACGCGGCCACGCAGGTCGTTCAGACGCAGGGTCTGCTGGGTTTCAGCCAGGCCGAGTTCCCAAGGCGTACCGGCGTACTTGATCGAGGTAAGCGGGCTTGCGCCGGTACCGCCATCATGGCCGGACACCGTGATGAGATCCGCACCCGCCTTCACCACGCCCGCGGCGACCGTGCCGACACCAGCGTGCGAGACGAGCTTCACCGAGACCAGCGCCTGCGGATTCACTTCCTTGAGGTCGTGGATCAGCTGGGCCAGGTCTTCGATGGAATAGATATCGTGGTGCGGCGGTGGCGAGATAAGGCCGATGCCGGGCTTGGCGTAACGCAGCCGAGCGATCGTCTGGTCGACCTTGTGCCCGGGAAGCTGGCCACCTTCGCCCGGCTTCGCACCCTGCGCGATCTTGATCTGCAGGACTTCGGCATTGACGAGATACGCCGGGGTGACGCCGAAGCGACCGGAGGCCACCTGCTTGATCTTCGATTGCCGATCGGTGCCATAGCGCGACGGATCTTCGCCACCCTCGCCGGAATTGCTGCGCGCGCCAAGGCGGTTCATCGCGATGGCGAGCGCCTCGTGCGCTTCCGGCGACAGCGCGCCGAGCGACATGCCCGCGGAATCGAATCGCTTGAGGATCGCTTCCGCCGGTTCCACTTCGTCCAGCGGAATCGGCGTAGCGTCACGCGGCACCAGAAGATCGCGCAACGCCGAGGCCGGGCGCGAATCCACATAGTGGGCGTACTTCTCGTAATCCTTCCACTCGCCCGTACGCACCGCCACCTGCAAGCTGGCGATCACATCGGGGTTGTACATGTGGTACTCGCCGCCATGCACGTACTTGTACAGGCCGCCGGCACGCAGGGCCTGCGCTTCATCCCACGCTTCCGCGGCAAGCAGGCGCTGTTCCTGTTCCAGATCGGCGAACGTGCTGCCGCCAACGCGCGAAGGCGTACCCGGGAAGCACAGCGAGACCACTTCCTGCGACAGGCCGACGATCTCGAAGAGCTGGGCGCCACGATAACCGGCGACCGTGGAGATGCCCATCTTCGAGAGGATCTTCAGCAGGCCCTTGCGAATGCCGCGGCGGTAGTTCCGGCCGATTTCACGCGGGGCGCCTTCGCCCTTGCGGAGGTGGCCGCTACGGCCCATGTCGAACAGGCTCTGGTAGGCGAGCCACGGGTAGATGGCGGTGGCGCCGAAGCCGAGCAGGCAGGCGAACTGGTGCGGATCGCGCGGCGTCGCGGTCTCGACCATGATGTTGCACTGACATCGCAGGCCCGTTTCCACCAGGCGCGCATGCACGGCGCCGGTGGCCAGCAGCGAATGGATGGGCAGCAGGTCGCGACGTGGGTAACGGTCGCTGAGGAACACCACTTCGACACCGCCGCGCACGGCCGCTTCCACGTCATCACAGATGCGGTTGATCGCCTGCTCGAGCGTTTCATCCGCGCCGTACATAAGATCGAAGCGCGGCGTACTGGCGTACGAAGGGTTCGCCAGGATCTGGCGCAGCTTGCGCTGCGAGAGGATCGGCGAATTCAGCAGGATCTGCTTTGCGTTCTCCGGACCGAGATCGAAGATGTTCCGCTCCTGGCCGATCTGGGTCACCAGCGACATGACCAGCCGCTCGCGCAGCGGATCGATGGGCGGGTTGGTGACCTGGGCAAAGGCCTGGCGGAAGCGATCGAACAGCGGGCGTACCTGGCGCGATAGCACGGCCATGGGCGTGTCGTCGCCCATCGAACCCGTGGCTTCGGCCTCGGTTTCCGCGATGATCTTGAGAACCGATTCGCTCTCCTCGCGGGAAAGCCCATACAGCTTCTGGTAGCGGCGCAGTTCCTCCGCTGGCAGTGGTTCAGCGGCCAGGCTCGGGTCGATCAGGTCGGATTCGAGGTACGTCACACCCTCGCGCAGCCATTCGCGGAACGGCGCGCGCGCACGGTTGATCGCATCGATATCGGCATCGCGCAGCAAGCGGTGCGCACGGAAATCCACGGCGATCATTTCGCCCGGTGCAAGGCGACCCTTCGCGACGATGCGCGAGGAAGGCACATCCCAGAGGCCGGCTTCGGAAGCGACGATCAGGTGGTTGTCATCCGACAGCGCCCAGCGCGCCGGGCGCAGGCCATTGCGATCGAGCGTGCACGCCGCATACCGGCCATCGCACATCACCAGGCCGGCCGGGCCATCCCACGGTTCGCTGTGCAGCGCGTAGTACTCGTAGAACGCCGCCAGGTCTTCATCGATATCCTCGCGCGCGGTGTACGCCGGCGGTACGAGCACGCGCATGGCGGTCAGCAGGTCCATGCCGCCCATCAGCAGCACTTCCAGCGCGTTATCCAGGCTTTCCGAATCCGAGCCGTCCTGGGTCACCAGCGGGCCGATATCGGAAAGATCGACCTTGTCCGAACGCATGACCGTGCCGCGCGCCTGCATCCAGCGACGGTTCGCGCGGATGGTGTTGATCTCGCCGTTATGGGCGAGGAAGCGGAACGGCTGCGCCAGGCGCCACTTCGGTGAAGTGTTGGTGGAAAAGCGCTGGTGGAACACCACGGCGTCGGCGACCAGTGCCGGGTGCTTCAGATCAGGATACACATCACGCAGATGCCCGGGCGCCGCCATGGCCTTGTAGCCGATAACTTCGCCCGACAGCGAGACAACATAGAACTGCTTATCGCCCTTGAGCGCCTGCTCGGCGCGGCGACGCGCGCGGAACAACGCCGCTTCGAACACCGCCGGCGGCATATCGCCCGGCGCATCGACGAACACCTGGCGCACGAGCGGCATGGACGATGCGGCCAGCGGGCCACACGCATCCTTGTTCACGGCGACATCGCGCCAGCCGGCCACGCGCAGACCGGCGGCAGCAAGTTCGGTTTCAAGTGTAACTACCGCGGCAGCGTGCGTTTCGGTATCGAAGAAGACGACACCAGCTGCGAACTGCGTGGAAACGGTGATGCCCGCATCGGTAGCCAGTGCACGCAGCCACTCGACCGGGCGACGGATAAGTACGCCGCAACCATCGCCGCTGATGCCGTCAGCGTTCACGCCGCCGCGGTGGGAAAGCTTCGCGAGTGCATCAAACGCGGTGTTTACGAGCTTCGCGCTCGCGTGCCCATCAATCTGCGCGACGATACCGAAGCCGCAGCTGTCGTGTTCAAACGCCTCGTCGTATAGGCGCGGTGTGCCTTGCTTCACCTAACGCCTCCTGTGGCATACGGTTGTGCTGGGATAGTCAGAAGCGTGCACGTGGCCCCGTGGCCGAGAACCGGCCGACCATCACATGCACGCATAGGGCATACCCCCGAAGGTACACACATTTGCCGCGCTGCGTCAAAGCGTTTGGACGTCCGAACGAAAACCTTACGTCTCACGCACGGACCGGACCTCTGTAGGAGCGCGCTTGCGCGCGATTGGCGGCCATACGGTCCCGCATCGACACCCTGTCCCGAAACACCCGGCCGGTCGCGCGCAAGCGCGCTCCTACAGGGGCGCGGGTCACGGCGAGGCGGCGGGCGGATAGGTCATAATCGGGCGATGCGCCCATACCTCCGCCTGCCCGCCCTCTGCCTTGCCTTAGCCACCGCCAGCCTAGCCGCCATCCCCCCGGCCCACGCCGCGCAGGATGCCAAGGCGCGCGCGGAGCAGGATGAAGCCCGGCAGAAGCTGCAGGGGGTGCGCCAGCAGATCGAAAGCCTCACGAAAGACCAGCGCGAGACCGCGAACGCCCGCGACACCGCCAATGCCGGCCTGGCAAAGAAAGCCGAAGAAGTGTCGGCGGCCGCCAAGGCCGTCCGTGAAACCGACGGCGAGCTGGCCCAGCGCCAGCAGGACCTGGCCCAGCTGAACGAGCAGCGCGCCAGCATGCAGGCGGAACTGGAGAAACATAAGGGCGCCCTGGGCGACCTGCTCCGCGCCACCTACACGCTGGGCCGGGGGTCAGACCTGCAGCTGCTCCTGGGCGATGAAGATATCGACCGGATTTCCCGTGCCCTGGCGTACTCACGCTATTTCCAGGAGAACCGGGTCGAACGGATCAAGGGCCTGCTCGCGGATCTTTCCCGGCTACAGGATGTCGAAAACGCGATCAGTGCCGAGCAGCAGAAACTGGAGGCGACCAAGGCCGAGCGTGAAAAGCGCGCGGGCGACCTGGAGCGGCAGCGCGCCGACCAGCAAAAGCTGGTCGCGGCGGCGGATGCCCAATACAAGGACCAGGGCCAGCGCATGGCCGCCCTGAAGCAGAACGAGCAGGACATGAACGCCCTGGTGGGCAAGCTGCAGAAGGTGATCGACGATGCTGCCAAGGCCGCCGAACCCGCCCCCGCGCCGAAGGGCGTCCCGGCCGGCCCGGCGCTGGGCAACCTGCGCGGCAACCTGCCCTGGCCAGCCAATGGGCCCGTGCACGCGTTCGGCAATGGCGTGATCATCGTGGCGCCGCGCGGCAGCGAAGTGAAGGCAGTGGCGCGCGGCCGCGTGGTGTTCGCCAACTTCCTGCGCGGCTACGGCATGATGATCATCGTGAACCACGGCAACGGCTTCATGAGCATGTACGGCAACAACGAAACGCTGCTGCACGGCGTGGGCGACATGGTGGAGGCCGGCGAAGCCGTCGGCACCGCCGCGGCGCCTGCCGGCGACAACGGCGCGTATTTTGAGCTGCGCCAGGGTGGCAAACCCATCGATGCGCGCGGCTGGTTAGCGAAAAAGCATTGACCACGGAGAAAGGCATGCGCCAGCACCCCCTTCGCATCGCCCTCGCACTGGCACTTGCCGGTGTGCTGGCGCTCCCTGCCCAGGCCCAGCAGCAGAAGAAGGCACCGCTAAAGCAACCCGATGCACCTGCGGCCTCCAGCAGCTCCGCCGCAGCTGTTGCCGCCAAAGCGGACGATAGCGTCGACCTGGATGACATCCGCAACTTCACCCGGGTGTACCACATCATCCAGCAGGCCTACGTGGAAAAGCTGGACAACAAGACGATCATGAAAGCCGCGATCAGCGGCATGCTGCAGAACCTGGACCCGCACAGCGAGTACCTGGACAAGGAGGGCCTGGACGAGCTGGATGAGGACACCACCGGCCAGTACGGCGGGCTCGGTATCGAAGTGCTGCAGGTCGATGGCCTGCTGAAGATCGTCTCGCCCATCGACGATACGCCCGCTTCGCGCGCCGGCATCAAGCCAGGCGACACGATCCTGAAAGTCGATGGCATGGTCGTGGACCAGCAGAACATCGATGATGCCTTCAAGAAGCTTCGTGGCGATCCGGGTTCGAAGGTGGTGCTCACCATCCTCCACGAAAAATCCGACAAGCCGATCGATATGCCGCTGGTGCGCGAGCGCATCAATGTCACCTCGGTGAAGGTGCGCCAGCTCGAACCGGGCTACGTGTACATCCGCCTGAGCCAGTTCCAGGAGGATACGGCGACGGATCTGGAGAAGAAGCTCGGCGATTACATCAAGAAGAACGGCGCGCCGCGCGGCGCGGTGCTCGACCTGCGCTCGAACCCGGGCGGCCTGCTGACCACCGCCGTTGGCGTGGCCGATGCGTTCCTGGATTCCGGCACGATCGTCACCACGAAGGGCCGCCTGCCCGATGCGAACCTGCATTTCGATGCGCACCCCGGCGACATGCTCAACGGCGCACCGATGGTGATTTTGGCCGATAACGGCACGGCCTCGGCGGCGGAAATCGTCTCGGGCGCCCTGAAGGACAACCACCGCGCGCTCATCATGGGACGCCGCACGTTCGGCAAGGGCGTGGTGCAGACCGTGCTGCCGCTGGACCAGGATAGCGCGGTGAAAATCACCACGGCGCGCTATTACACGCCTAATGGCACGTCGATCCAGGCCGAAGGCATCAAGCCGGATATCGCACTGGCCGACCTGGCGGTGAACAAGAGTGACACGGCACCGTCGCTGATCGGTTCCGAAGCCGACCTGCCGAATCACCTGGCGAACGAGAAAGCATCGACGGACGACAAGTCATCCAGCGACGATGACGGGAAGCTGGCGCTGGAGGATTACGCGCTGTCGCAGGCGTTGAATGTGCTGAAGGGTCTCTCGCTCAATCGGCGGTGACGGATTCCGCGCATGACTCACCCCGTAGGAGCCCACCCTGTGGGCGACATCTTCTCGCGAGGCGCGACAGGACCTGCAACTCGTTCGCGAAAACCTGTCGCCCACAGGGTGGGCTCCTACGGGGTTGTTACCAGAACTTCCACCAGGGCCGGGCGGAGCGGGCCATGCGCCGGCGCAGCCGGCGTGAGGTGGCGCGGGGAACGGGCTCCTGGCCGATCTTCCAGCCTTCGAATGCAGGTACGCCGTAGGCGCCGGCGCCCAGCTCGTATTCGAATCCGGTGACGGTTTCGGCGAGCTCGACCGGTAATGCGTGGAAACAGTCGACGTCTTCGCCTGCCGCATCGGCGGCATCCTGTTCCGCTTCGAACCGGGCATGCAGCACATCGAAGGGTGGCGGCAGCTCGCCGCTGGTCACCAGCACGCGAACCGTGCTTTCGGCGTTGTGCTCGACATGCCACGCCGACTTGCCGTTTTCGTACGCGGTGGCCACGCTGACCGAGGCCTCGTCCCACTGCACGCCGATCACCTTGCACCCTGCGGAAAGCGGCAGCAGTGAATCCTCGGTAAGCAAGGGCGAAGCAAAGCGGGTGATAACCACGAACCAGCCGTTGGGTAGCGCGATAGACATGCCGCGCTGGGCGTGGGAGGCCGTTTCCTCGGTGCGCACGAGGTCCAGCTCGGCGAGTACCGCCGGGCCGTCCTTACCTTTCACCGCCAGCCAGCCGCGGCTCCCGGCCATCGCGCTTACTCCCGTGTGGGGGGCTTCAGCAGGAATCGTACGGAAAGAAGACCCACTTCATAGAGCAGGCACATGGGGACTGCAAGCATCACCATGGAGAGCAGGTCGGGCGGGGTGATGAACGCGGCGATAGCAAACGCGCCTACGATCGCGTAACCACGGCCCTTGCTGAGCTTCTCGGCATCGACCACGCCAATGGCCGCGAGGATCACCACGGCCACGGGCACCTCGAAGCACAACCCGAACGCGAAGAACATCAGCGTCACGAAATCGAGGTAATGCGTGATGTCCGTCATCATGGCCACGCCTTCCGGCGTCACCGCGTTGAGGAACTTGAACGCAGCGGGCATCACGACGAAGTAGGCAAACGCGCAACCCGCGTAGAACAACACCAGCGAGGCGACCAGAAGCGGCCGCGCCAGGCGCTTTTCGTGCTTGTACAGGCCCGGGCTGACGAACGACCACAGCTGGTACAGGATCATCGGCATGCTGATGAACAGCGCGACGTAAAAGGCCAACTTCAGCGGTGTCACGAACGGGCTGGCCACCTCGGTGGCGATCAGATGCGCGCCATTGGGCATCTTCTCGACCAGCGGCTTGGCCAGCTCGGCGTACAGGTGGTTGGCCAAGGGTACCAGGGCCAGCAGCACGATGAGCAGCACCACGATCGCGCGCATGAGGCGGGCGCGCAGTTCAATCAGGTGGGAAAACAGGCCTTGCTCGAGTTCGTCTTCGGCCGACGGATCACGTGCGGTCATTCGGTTCGTTCCGGGCGGGCGCTTCGCCCTGGTTCAACGGGAGCATGTCGCGCTCCGGGTCGGGCTCGCGCCGGCCCGCGTGGGCGGACTGGGCCTCGGTGTAGGCATCGCGTACCTGGGCGCTGGTGTCCTTGAAAGGATCGGATACCGTGTTACTGGCATCGCGAAAGCCCTTCTGGACATTTTCCTGGGCCGTACGAGCGCTGTCGGCGGTCTCCCGCAGCGTGCGCTTGATTTCCTCGGCCTGGATCTCGCGCTCCACCTCGGAGCGGACGCTATCCCAGCCGTTACGCACGCGGCGCAACAGGGCACCCGCCGTACGCGCGGCGTGCGGCAGGCGCTCGGGGCCAAGGACAATCAGCGCCACCAGCGCGAGCAGCAGCAGCTTGCCGAAGCTGATCTCGATCATGGGGCGAGCCGGGGCTTACGGATTGCGGTCGTGGGTCTCGGTGCTGTCGCGCCGGACGCTTTCCTGCGAGGCGGTGCTTTCGGCGCGAAGCTTTTCGGCGTCGCGGCGGCGCTGCTCTTCCTCGTCGCCGCCATCCATGCCCTTCTTGAAGTCGCGCATGGCACCGCCCAGGTCCGAGCCGATGTTACGCAGCTTCTTGGTGCCAAAGATCAGCACGACGACAAGCAGCAGGAGGACGATATGGGTAATGCTCATGGGAACCTCGGGGCACCCCCTGGGGCACCGGTGGGACGGAGGCGGGGCCCTTCAGGGACCCGCCGGGAGGGGACTCACTTCTGAGTGTACTCCTCGAGTTTATCCCGGAATGCGTTCACCTCGCTTGGAACATTCGTGACGCCGCCTTCAAAAATACGGCGGGGGGTGATACCCGAGCCGTAGATCTCCTCGTTAGAGTCGTCATCGATGCTGATCCGCGAGCCATCCAGCGAAATGCCGGCGAACAGGCCCTTGGCGCGGGAATAGGTGTAGATCTCGGCGTTCATCTTGCCGTTGGTGGCCGCCATGGCCGAGCGGCCGACCGGGCCAGCGGCCGCGGAGGCGCTGGCGCCCATGGTGAACTGGCCATCGATGATCTGGTCCACGCCCTTGTGCGTACGGAAGACGAGGATGACGTCGATCGACTGGATACCGGCCTGGAAGCCCACGCCGGCAGCGGCCGTGGAGATGAAATTGGGGTTGGACCAGGTGCCCGTGCAGTCCTTGCGCTCGGCGATGAGGCCTTCGCCCTTGGCGCCAGAGAATACGAAGCCGCCCTTGACCATGCCCGGGATGATGGCCACGGCGCAGGCGTTCTTGAGCAGATCGGTCGGCAACGACTTATCGGGGGCGTCGTTGATCATTTCATCCAGCACGCGCACGGCTTCGGTGGCCTGCTTGCGCGGCGGATCGGCGGCCTGGGCGGCCATGGAGGGCAGCAGCGCGGCGAGGCCAAGGGCAAGCAGGGAAACGCGTGAGGTCATGGGTGGCTCCTTTTGAACGCTTTAGGCAGGATCCGGGACATGCTGCCGCAGGAGCCGCACGCCTGCGTATGGCAGACTTCACGGGTCCCCAGCGAAATACCGAATCCGATGCCAGGTACCCCGAACTATACCGGCCTGAACGAGCATTCCCATGACCTTCCCGCGAAGGCAGCGGTGCTCCTGGTTAACCTTGGTACACCTGACGCGCCCACGGCGGCCGCGGTGCGGCCATACCTTGCTGAATTCCTTGGCGATCCGCGGGTCATCGAATACCCACGCCTGCTCTGGAAGCTGATTCTCCACGGGATCATCCTGAGGATTCGCCCAAAACGCTCCGCGCATGCGTATGAGCGGATCTGGACCGCCGAAGGCTCGCCACTGCGCGTGGGCAGCGAAGCTCTCGCAGCCTCTCTCGGCGCCGAACTGGCACGCCGACGGCCCGGTCCGGTATCCGTTGCGCTGGCTATGCGCTACGGCAAGCCCTCCG
The DNA here is from genome assembly GCF_023078495.1 of Luteibacter aegosomatissinici. Taxonomy (NCBI): domain Bacteria; kingdom Pseudomonadati; phylum Pseudomonadota; class Gammaproteobacteria; order Lysobacterales; family Rhodanobacteraceae; genus Luteibacter; species Luteibacter aegosomatissinici. The sequence goes on from NZ_CP095742.1 coordinate 4,435,233, forward strand.
TGGCCGCGACCATCGCCAGGCTGCAACGCGAAAGGGTTCGCCGCCTGCTCGTGCTCCCGCTGTACCCGCAGTACTCCGCCACCAGCACGGGCAGCGTGTTCGATGCCGTCGCCGACACGATGAAGGGCCTGCGCTGGCCGCCCGAGCTGCGCCAGGTCAACGATTACCACGACAACCCGGCGTACATCGCCGCGCTGGCCGCCAGCGTGCGCGCCCATTGGGAAACCCACGGCCGCGGCGAGAAGCTGCTGATGAGCTTCCATGGCATTCCCGAGCGTTATACCCGCGCGGGCGATCCGTACTACTGCCAGTGCCATGCCACGGCGCGGCTGCTGCGCGAGGCGCTGGGGCTGTCGGAGGACGAAGCCATTTTCAGCTTCCAGTCGCGCGTGGGGCGGGAGCGCTGGCTGCACCCCTATACGGATGAAACGGTGAGAGCACTGGGCGCGAAGGGCATCAAGCGGCTGGACGTGATCAGCCCGGGCTTCGCCGTCGATTGCCTTGAGACCCTGGAAGAGATCGCCATGCAGAACGCGGAATTCTTCCGCGAAGCGGGTGGCGAAACGTTGAGCTACATCCCCTGCCTTAACTCGGAACCGGCCCACGTCGATGCCCTGGCCGATCTGGTCCTCAAGCACACCCAGGGCTGGCCGGAGTTCGACCCCGCTTACGACGCGGCCGCCGAGGCCGTAAAGCTGGCCGCCGCCCGTGAGCGCGCGCGAAAGGCAGGCGCCGGTGCGTGAGCTGAAAGTATCTATCCCGGGGCTCGAGCTCGGCGGCCTTGCGTGGGGTGAACCCGATGCGCAGCCTTTGCTCATGGTCCACGGCTGGCTGGACAACGCCGCGAGCTTCGCGCTGCTCGCACCGAAGCTTGCCGACCGCTTCCACGTCATTGCACTGGACCTCCCGGGGCATGGGCATTCCTCGCACCTTCCCGAATCCACCATCTATCAGCACGTGGATTACGTGCGCGCCATGCTCGCCGCAGCCGATGCGCTCGCCCTGCCCCGTTTCCACCTGCTCGGCCATTCGCTGGGTGCCGGTGTGGCGACGATGCTGGCCATCGCGGCTCCGGAACGGGTGCGCGGGCTGGCGTTGATCGAAGGCCTCGGCCCGCTCGGTGATGACGGTTCACGCACGCTCGATCGCTTCCGTGAGGCGATGGCGTTGAAGGCCACGGGCAACCGGCCGCTGCGGGTGTTCCCGACCATCGAATCCGCTGCCGAAGCGCGTGCCCTGGCCAGCGGCCTGGCGCCCGAACTCGGCCGCTATATCGTCGAGCGCGGGCTGGATGCTGTTGACGGCGGCTACAGCTGGCGCAGCGATGCGCGGCTGTCGCGGCCTACGGCGGTGCGGCTGGCGGAAACGCAGGTGATGGCGCTGTTGCTCGGCCTTGCCGCGCCGACGTCGCTACTGCTCGCGAACCCGCACCCGCCCTACCTCGAACCGGACTCGCTACAGGTTCGCATCGATTGCGTGGAGAACATCCGCGTGACGCATATGGACGGAGGGCACCACCTCCATCTGGAACACCCTGACGCCGTCGCCAACTGGGTACACGCGGCGTTTTGATCGGCTAACTTGCCGTCAGACGATCGGCTCGAACCGCACTGGCAGATGCACCATCGGCTCGACCAGCCAGTGATCGGCCAGCAGGAAGGCGAACAACACCATCAGGTAAATGATGGAGTAGTTGAACATCTTCATCGGGAAGAATTCGTCGGTGGACGAGAAAAGCCGCACCGCGTACCAGAGGAACCCGATGCCGAGCACCACGGCGCCGAACAGATAGATGAGACCATTCATGCCGGTGAGGAACGGCAGCAGCGTCACCAGGAACAGCAGCACGGTGTAGAAGAAGATGTGCCAGCGGGTGAACTTCACGCCGTGGGTCACCGGCAGCATGGGTACTTGCGCGCGCGAATAATCATCTACACGGAAGATGGCCAGCGCCCAGAAATGCGGCGGGGTCCAGACGAAGATGATCAACAGCAGCTGCAAGGCATACGGGTGCAGCGAACCGGTCACCGCCGTCCAGCCGAGTACGGGCGGCGCGGCACCGGCGAGGCCGCCGATCACGATGTTCTGCGGGGTCGCACGCTTCAGGTACGCGGTATAGATCACCGCATAGCCGATGAGCGAGAAGAACGTGAGCACCGCGGTGAGCGTGTTCACAAGGAACACGAGGATCAGCATCGAAACGATGCCCAGCGTCATCGCGAATACGAACACCTTCATCGGCGTGAGTTCGCCGGTGGCCAGCGGCCGGTGCGAAGTGCGCGCCATGATCTTGTCGATGCGCTGGTCAATCAGGTGATTGAACGCCGCAGCCGACGCCGAGGCCAGCCAGATGCCCAGCGTGCCGAAGATGCCCGACTGCCACGTGGGCAGCACGCGGTTCCCATCGGAATCCACCGCCAGGAACATGCCGATGACCGCGCAGAACACCAGCAGCGCGACGACGCGCGGCTTGGTCAGTTCCAGGTATTGCTTGAACTTGGTCACGGGGACTCCGACGGCAGACGTTGCGTGCTGGCGAGGGCCGCGAGCAGGGTGAAAAGGAGCAGCGCGGCCACGCCATTGTGCGCCGTGGCCATGGGCAGCGGCAGGCCCAGGTGAACATTGCCGACGCCCAACAGCACCTGCGCGACGAGGACCACCGCCACGGCGATGCCCACCTTACGCAGGCCAGCGCGAGCCAGCTTGTGCGAAAGCCACGCGAGGTAGAGGAAGGTGATGCCGGCGCCGATGCGGTGCGCCATCTGGATGGCGCTGCGCGCGGCCATGTCGAGCACGCCACCTTCGTAGTTCACCCCGATACCGCGCCACAGGATGAAGGCTTCATGGAAGTCGGTGTCGGGCCACCACTGGCCCAGGCACTTCGGGAAATCCGTGCCGCAGGCGAGCGCCGCGTAGTTGGTGCTCGTCCATCCGCCCAGGGTGATCTGGCAGACGAGGACCACGATGCCGAGGGTGACGGGGAGCCGTAGCGCGGCAAAGCGTTCATCGCGCGTACCGACGCCCCACCAGCGCAACGCCGCCCAGGCGAGCAGCCCGAATGTCGCGAGCCCACCGAGCAAATGCCCGGTCACCACAATGGGCTTCACCAGCAGGGTCACCGTCCACATGCCGAGCATGGCCTGGAAGATGATGACTGCGAGCGCCGCCACACCGACACGCCACGCGCCCGGCCGGTCGAGCGTTGCTGCCGCGATAAGCGGCAGGGCAATCGCCAGCGCGGAGAGAATAGACGAGACCAGATACGCGCCGCGCATGTAGAGCACGACGCCGACTGCCGCGAACACGGCGGCAGCAAGTACAGCGCCCACGGCCATCCGGCGGCGCCATGCGGCGATCAGCGCGATGGCCAGCACCATGAAACCGAGGCTACCTGCGAGGAAACGATGCACCTGCTCGCGCCAGGCCTTGTGGTCCTCATACGGGCGATCAGGGAAAGCTTCGTTGGCCTGCGCAATGTCATGCGCATGGCCAGGCCACGTGACCTTGCCATAACAGGTGGGCCAATCCGGGCACGACAGGCCGGCATTGGAAAGGCGCACGAACGCACCGAACATCACCACGCAGAACGCGAAGATCGCGGCCAGCAGGGCCAGGGTGCGCAGGGCTTTCAAAGCGCGGGGGGACATCAGCGGATCACCTTCTGCAGATCCTTGCGCAGGCCGTTCGGGTCAAAGCCCGCCGGGTACCAGGCGAGCGCGGTGGCATTGGATTCCACCAGCACGACCGCGACGGTATCGGGCGTCGTGGGGCGAAACGGGGCAAACGTGTCGGCGGGCTCGGTGCCCAGCGTGTAGTCGGACATCACCGCCTGCGCATCCGTGGTGGTCGGCGCTTGGCCGACGTAAAGCAAGCGCAGCCGATCGGCGTTACGGTTGAGCACGATGCGCGCGTTGCGCACGAGCGCGAGCGTTTTGACGCATTCCGCGGCGCATGCCGGCCCCGGGAGGACCACGAGGGTCAGGCGAGGCTCGCTGTCACGCCATGCCCACGGTTTTCCGCCCGCATCCACACGCACGCCTTCGAATGACCGTTGCGGCAGGATCGGCTGGCCATTGCCCTTGCCCGTGGGCTGCCAGCCCGTCAGCGTCAGGATGCCCGCCGCCACGATGGGCGCAAGGAACACCAGCATGATCAGCACCAGCTTCAGGCGGCCCGAGCGGGCGGATGGGGCTTGCGGTTGGCTCATGGGTTCTCGTTGCGCGGGCGGGGCCGCCGGTTGCGGTGGAGAAGGATGAAGATCACGACCGCGGCAAGCGCGAAAGTGAACCACTGGAACGCGTAAGCACGGTGGCGCGCCGGCGGCATGACCGCGGGCGTCCATTCGCGCGCATAGATCGTGGCCGGATCGGCATCGAGCAGCAGCACGCGAGGATACAGGGAGCGGTGCAGGTCGGCGGCGATCTCGGACAGGTCGACGTAGACCACCGACTTATCTGGGCCCTTCTGATCGGGAAGGCGATCGCCACCAAGGCGAATACCCACCCCCGGCGGTGGCACGTACAGGCCACGCAGCGTGAGCTGCGCTTCGGGAACGGGAGGCAGGCGTGGCGAAGCGCCCGCTTCCCGCGGAAGGAAGCCCAGATCGACCAGAACGGCGTGGTTGTCGCCGTGTGGCAGGAACGCGGCATACACGTGCACGCCAACCTGGCCGGCGCGGGTCTGGTCATCCAGCACGTAGCGATGGCCCGGGATGAACACGCCCGAGACATCCACGCGAGGGTACCGATCCGCTGGCGGGTTGGCGGCCACCCGGCCGAAGGCCTCGGCAGGCGCCTCGCTGGCTGCGGCGTAGCGCCGCAGCAGTTCATCTTTCTCGGCCGCCCGGTCCAGCTGCCAGATGCCCAGGCGCACGAAAACCAGCACTCCCGCCACGGTAAGTGCGACAGCGAACCACGTCGGGCGGCGCAGGAAGCTCATGCAAAGCCCCGCGTGCCCACCGCTATACTCGGATTGTCGCAATGAAGCGGAACGGTCACGTGGAAACCATCTACAAATACGCGCTGGTGGTCCTGCTCCTGGTGGTGCTGTTCAACCTGGGCCAGGCGCTGTTCTTCATGATGACCGACAAGGGCCAGAGCAAGCGCACCGTATGGGCCCTTACCCGCCGAATCGGCCTTTCCCTGCTGCTCATCGCCATGGTGGCGCTGGGCATCTTCATGGGGTGGCTGCACCCGCACGACGTGGGCCAATTCTAACCCGCCCCCTCCGCCCACCAAGGCGCGCTGCGGCAAACTGCGGCAATCGGCCCCATGCCGGCTCTATGGTCGTTGCCCGCCCCCTGTAGGAGCGCGCTTGCGCGCGATCCCGCGCCTACCCAACCAACGCAGCCATCACATGCTGCGGATCGTTCCGAATAGCCCTTAGCAACGCCCGCGCCGGCCCGGTCGGCTCGCGCCGCCCCTGTTCCCAGTTGCGCAGGGTGCCAACATCGACATCGAGCACCTTGGCGAAGTTCGGCTGGGAAAGCCCTGTGCTCTCGCGAATCGCCTTAACGGCGGCCGGGTCGACATGGAATTCGCGCGACGGCGCGCGCTTTCCGCGGTGAATCTCGTCCATTTGCTGGACGCTTTCGAGAAGCTCATCGAAGAAAGTGTTCATAGAAACTGCCTCGGCACGTCAGTCGTGGTTCGTCATAACGACACGAAAGGCGCATAGTGCGCCAATGACTTACGTGCGTCAATGACTCACTAAGGAGTGCCCGTGCCTAGAAAAGAAAACCCGCCAGGCGGCGGGTTTCTCTGGTAACGAATACCAACGCTCGATCAGAGCACGTAGACAAACAAGAACAAGGCCAGCCACACCACGTCGACGAAGTGCCAGTACCACGCCACGGCTTCGAAGCCGAAGTGGTCATCCTTCGTGAAGTGGCCCTTGGCGCAGCGCAGCCAGATGATCGCCAGCATGATCGTGCCCAGCGTCACGTGCATGCCGTGGAAGCCGGTGAGCATGAAGAACGTGGCGCCGTACACGCCGCTGCCCAGCGTGAGATTGAAGTGCTCGTACGCCTCGGCGTACTCATGCGCCTGGCAGAACAGGAAGGTGGCGCCCAACAGCACGGTGGCGCCCAGGCCGATGAGCAACGCCTTGCGGTGCCCGGCCTTCAGCGCGTGGTGCGCGATGGTGATGGTGACGCCCGACGACAGCAGGATCAGCGTGTTCAGCAGGGGCAGGCCCCACGCCGCGATGGTATGGAACGAGCCGCCGATCTTGTCGGGGCCGCCGCCACCGGAAGCACCCCACGCCGCGCTGTAGTTCTCCCACACGAACTGGTGGGTGAGCACGCCGTGGCCTTCACCGCCCAGCCAGGGCACCGAGAAGATGCGGGCGTAGAACAGTGCGCCGAAGAACGCCCCGAAGAACATCACCTCGGAGAAGATGAACCACATCATGCCCATGCGGAACGAGCGGTCCACCTGGCCGTTGTAGTTGCCGGCCATCGATTCGTTGATGACCGAGCGGAACCAGCCGAAGAACATGCCCAGGATCATGACCAGGCCGACCCAGAACACGGTCTTGCCGAAGCCGGATTCACCGGGTTCTGCATTGAGCCAGTGCGCGGCACCGAACACGGTGACGAACATGGACACGGCGGCCACGATGGGCCACTGGCTCTTGCTCGGTACGTAATAAGCGTCGTGTTGCTGGTGACCCATGCTGGTTTCCCGTGGAAGTCGCTTGTTGGCCGTTACAGCTTCAACATCTGCACGATCGACAGGACGAAGATGCCCAGCGCCACGCAGCCCGCGATCCACGCGGTGCGGCGGGCGCGTTTGCGCCGTTCATCCATTGCACTGTCGACCATGGCGTTCATCGATCAATGATCCGTGTGGCCGTGCGCCAGCTCATCGTCATGGATGACCGGCGGCACATCGAAGGTGTGGTGCGGGGCGGGCGACGGCACCGTCCACTCCAGGCCCTTCGCACCTTCCCACGAGCGGTCGGCAGCCTTCTTCTTCGAGAAGTAGACGCAGTGCACGATCACGCCCAGGAAGATCAGCTGGGAGGCGCCGAACCAGAAGCCGCCGATCGAGCTGATCATGTTGAAGTTGGCGAAGGCCACGTTGTAATCCGGGATACGGCGCGGCATGCCGGCCAGGCCCAGGAAGTGCTGCGGGAAGAACAACACGTTGACCGAGATGACGCTGGACCAGAAGTGGATCTTGCCCCAGGTCTCGCTGTACATGTTGCCCGACCACTTCGGCAGCCAGTAGTACGCGGCAGCCATGATCGAGAACGCGGCGCCGGTGACCAGCACGTAGTGGAAGTGCGCGACCACGAAGTACGTATCGTGGTACTGGAAGTCGGCCGGGGCCAGCGCCAGCATCAGGCCGGAGAAGCCGCCGATGGTGAACAGGATGACGAACGCGATGGAGAACAGCATCGGCGTTTCAAACGTCATCGAGCCGCCCCACATGGTGCTGACCCAGTTGAACACCTTCACGCCAGTCGGCACGGCGATGAGCATGGTGGCGTACATGAAGAAGATTTCCGCGCCCATCGGCAGGCCCACGGCGAACATGTGGTGGGCCCAGACGATGAACGAGAGGAAGGCGATCGACGCGATGGCGAACACCATGGCCTTGTAGCCAAAGATCGGCTTGCGGGCGAAGGTGGGGATGATCTCCGAAATGATCCCGAACGCCGGCAGGATCATGATGTACACCTCGGGGTGCCCGAAGAACCAGAAGATGTGCTGGTAAAGCACCGGATCACCGCCGCCGGCGGCATTGAAGAAGTTCGTGTGGAAATACTTGTCGGTGAGCAGCATGGTCACCGCGCCCGCCAGCACCGGCATCACCGCGATAAGCAGGAACGCAGTAATCAGCCAGCTCCACACGAACACCGGCATCTTCAGCAGATCCATGCCCGGTGCACGCATGTTGAGGATGGTGGCGATGATGTTGATCGCGCCCATGATCGAGCTGATACCCATCAGGTGGACCGCGAACACCACGTAGGCGATCGACTCACCCTGCAGCGACAGCGGCGGATACATGGTCCAGCCACCGGCGGGGCCACCGCCGGGCATGAACAACGTGCTCAGCAGCAGCGTGAAGGCGAACGGCATGATCCAGAACGACAGGTTGTTCATGCGCGGCAGCGCCATGTCCGGCGCGCCAACCATGAGCGGGATCATCCAGTTCGCCAGACCCACGAACGAGGGCATGATGGCGCCGAAGATCATGACCAGCGCGTGCATCGTCGTCATTTCATTAAAGAAATACGGCTGCACCAGCTGCATGCCTGGCTTGAACAGCTCCGCGCGGATCACCATCGCGAAGGCGCCGCCGATGAAGAACATCAGCAAGGCGAAAACCAGGTAAAGCGTTCCGATGTCCTTGTGGTTCGTGGACATCACCCAGCGCTGGAAGAAACCCTGCGGGGCGCCGTGGTGTTCGTGGTGGTCGTGGGTGGCATCGTGCGCCATGGGCCTTGCACCTCTACCTTGGACTTAAACGGACTGGGACGTGGGAGGAATCAGCCCTGGGGGGCCGTGACGGGGGTTGCCTGGGCTGTCTGTGCGGCCTTCTGCACCTTCGCCTCGTCTTCCTGGGTGGCCAGCCACTGTTCGAATTCAGCCTTGGGCACGGCCTTGACCACGATCGGCATGAAGCCGTGGTCCTGGCCGCAAAGTTCGGCGCACTGGCCGCGATAGACGCCAGGCTCCTTCAGGTTCGTCCAGGCCGAGTTGGCGATGCCCGGGATCGCGTCCATCTTCCAGCCCAGCGCTGGCACCCACCACGAGTGGATGACGTCGCCGCCGACAATGATGAAGCGGATCTTGACGCCCACGGGCACCACGAGCGGCTTATCCACATCGAGCAGGTAGGTTTTATAGCCGTCGACCTGGATCTTCTCCGGATCGAGGTTGGACTTGAGCTGGCGGGTGCGGTCGGAGGTTTCTTCCAGCTTGGACATGAAGCCCACGCGGTCGACCGGCTTGCCCTTGTACTCGACGTAGTCGTAGCGCCACTTCCACTGGTAGCCGGTGACCTTGATGGTCATCTCCGAGCCCGTGGTATCGGCGAAGCTGGTCAGGCCGCCGGTGGCGAGCTTGGCCAGGAAGATAAGGATGATGACGGGGATGACCGTCCAGACGATTTCCAGCTTCGTGCTGTGCGTCCACTTTTCCGCCACGGCGCCGCGTGACTTACGGAAGCGGAACATCGCCACGAACATGGCGCCGAAGACCACGATGCCAATGACGACGCAGACCCACAGCGCCACCATGTGCATGCCATAGGGGGACCACTCCGCCGCACCCTTGGTCATGTTGAGCTGGTCGGGTTCCGGGTTGGCCCTGGCCACCCCACCCGAGAGCGCTAGTACCACGCCTGCCGTCCACGCCGAAACCAATCGTCCGATGCCGCCAGATGTCATGTTTGCACCTTTAGTGAACCTACCTGCGCGACTGATCCATCACTTCGGACAGAAGCACCATGAGTTTCCTTGACACCTCGACCCTTTCCTCTTCCCCAAGAAAAGCGCCGATTTCGAGCTCGTTGCCGTGCGATGTGATCAAGAGCCGCTGGCGACCTTCCCCCGGCGCCAGCCCGATGCGTACCCAATATGTCTGGAAACGACGCACCCGTCGACCCGGTAGCAACCGCACCTCCAGCGTATCCGGGCCAATGGCAATGCGTTCACCCCTGTCGCCGGCCCGCCAGGCCGCGCCAAGCGCGAACCCCAGGACGAACGCTTCGAGCAGTGCGAAGAAGGGAGCAAAGACGTTCCCCTGCCACGCGCCAAACGCCGCGGTCGCCAGGGCCAACGCCGAAAGCCCGATGATCAGCCGACGCAGGCCGCGCTTGTCCAGCGCGCGGTTGGGCCGAAGCCACACTACGCGCGGGTGACCCGCGACGGTCGGTCGAAGCACGAACATGGGAATCCGGCGTGCCTGGAACATTGGGATCATAGGGCGGCGGCGAAGATGCGGCAAGGACGGGTGCCGCAAGGACGGTTGTCGCCGGTAGTACGACGCACGCACGCGGTAAGTGCTTGATGGCGAAGCACGCCCGCCGTGCGGTGCCTCGGCGGGCGCCCAACCGCCCCGCGTTACCGGGCCCCGCGGGCCCCACCCCGCAGCGCACCACACACTCGGCCCCGCGCTCCCTTACAATGGGCGGTCTCCCCGTCCCCCATAGCACCCCGTGAATCCCTCCATTCTCAGTCCCGAACTCCCCACCGGTGCCGAGCCGGCGCGCGCGCGCATTACCGCCGCGTGGCTGCGCGACGAAACCGAGGCCGTCAACGACCTCCTGGCCCAGGCCACGCTGCCCCCGACCGAGCGCGAACACGTCATCGACGTGGCCGCCGGCCTGGTGACCCGCGTCCGCGCCCGCGCCAAGGACCAGAGCGCCGTCGAATCCTTCATGCGCCAGTACGACCTTTCCTCCGAGGAAGGCGTCCTGCTGATGTGCGTGGCCGAAGCGCTGCTGCGCATCCCCGACAAGGCCACCGCCGACAAGCTGATCCGCGACAAGCTGGGCGATGCCGACTGGAAGAAGCACCTGGGCCAGAGCGAGTCCGTGTTCGTCAACGCCTCCACCTGGGGCCTGATGCTCACCGGCCACCTGGTGAACCTGGCCGAAGAAACCCGCCACGACTTCACCTCCGCCCTGCGCCGCCTTGTAGGCCGCGCGGGCGAGCCGGTGGTGCGCCTGGCTGTCCGCCAGGCCATGCGCATCATGGGCCACCAGTTCGTGATGGGACGCACGATCAAGGAAGCCCTGGACCGCTCCGAGGAGAAAGAGCACTCGGTGTACCGCTACTCGTACGACATGCTCGGCGAATCAGCGCTCACCCAGGCGACGGCCGAGCGTTACCAGCAGGATTACCGCGACGCGATCAACGCGCTCGGTGCCCGCGGTCCGTTCAAGAGCAACGTGGAAGCCCCGTCGATCTCGGTGAAGCTTTCCGCCCTGCACCCGCGTTACGAAGTGGGCAACCGTGCCCGCGCTCGCGCGGAGCTGGGCGCCAAGCTGCTCGAGCTCTCGCAGCTGGCGTTCAAGAACGGCATCGCGCTCTCGGTCGATGCCGAGGAAACCGATCGCCTGGAACTGTCGCTCGACATCATCGGCGATGTATTCGCTCACCCGTCGCTGGAAGGCTGGAACGGCCTGGGCATCGTGATCCAGGGCTACCAGAAGCGTGCGCCGTTCGTGATCGACTGGGTGGTCGAGAAGGCCCGCGCCACCGGCCGCCGCTGGTTCGTGCGCCTGGTGAAGGGCGCCTACTGGGATGCCGAGATCAAGCGCGCCCAGGAAAACGGCTTGAGCGGCTACCCGGTGTACACGCGCAAGCCGAACACCGATGTGAGCTACCTGGCCTGCGCGCACCGCCTGTTCAATGCGGGCAGCGACCTGGTCTACCCGCAGTTCGCCACGCACAACGCGCACACCATCGCCGCGATCCACCATATCGCCAAGGGCCGCCCGTACGAGAACCAGCGCCTGCACGGCATGGGCGCGGACCTGTACGCGGAAGTGATCGGCAAGGACAAGCTCAATGTCCCGTGCCGCGTGTACGCGCCGGTGGGTACGCATGAAGACCTGCTGCCGTACCTGGTACGCCGCCTGCTCGAGAACGGCGCCAACACGAGCTTCGTCAACCGCGTGGTCGACGAAAGCGTGCCGGTGCGCGACCTGGTCGCCGACCCGTGCGAAATCGTGCGCGCCTTCGCCTCCATCCCCCACCCCCGCATTCCCCTGCCGGTCAATCTGTACGGCGAACTCCGGAAGAACTCCATGGGCATGAACTTCGCAAACGACAACGAGCTGAACGAGCTCGCCGACGCCGTCAACCGTCACTCCGGCCCGTGGACGGCCGCTCCGCTGGTCGCCGGTGGCGCCGCGGGTGGTACGAAGCAGGAAGTGACCGACCCGTCGGACCGCCGCCGCATCATCGGCACCGTCGAGAACGCCAACGAAGGCATGGTCGATGCCGCGCTGCGCGCCGGCGTCGCCGCCCAGCCGGGCTGGGACCGCCTGCCGGCCGCCAGCCGCGCCGCCATCCTTGAGCACGCGGCCGAGCAGCTCGAGCACAACCGTGCCGAGTTCATCGCCATGTGCGTGCGCGAAGCCGGCAAGAGCCTGCCCGATGCGATCGCGGAAATCCGCGAAGCCGCTGACTTCCTGCGCTACTACGCCACCATGGCGCGCCGCCTGTTCGGCCAGCCGGAACAGCTGCCCGGCCCCACCGGCGAAAGCAACCAGCTGTTCCTCAATGGCCGCGGCGTGTTCGTCTGCATCAGCCCGTGGAACTTCCCGCTCGCCATCTTCCTGGGCCAGGTCGCTGCCGCGCTCGCCGCCGGCAACGCCGTCATCGCCAAGCCCGCCGAGCAGACTGCGCTGATCGGCTACGCCGCGGTGAAGCTGCTGCACGCTGCCGGCGTACCGACCGATGTGCTGCAGTTCCTGCCGGGCGATGGCGCCACGGTCGGCGCCGCCCTCACCCGCGACAAGCGCGTCGCCGGCGTCGCGTTCACTGGTTCCACGGATACCGCCTGGGCGATCAACCGCGCCCTCGCTGCACGCAACGCCCCCATCGCCGCGCTGATCGCCGAGACCGGTGGCCAGAACGCGATGATCGCCGACTCTTCGGCCCTGCCCGAGCAGATCGTGAAGGACGTGATCAACTCGGCGTTCCAGTCGGCCGGCCAGCGTTGCTCGGCCGCGCGCATCCTGTTCGTGCAGGAAGATATCGCCGACAAGGTGATCGGCATGCTCGCCGGTGCCATGGCCGAGCTGAAGGTCGGTGACCCCGGCCTGCTGTCGACCGACGTCGGCCCGGTGATCGACGAAGACGCGCGCCAGATCCTGGTCGACCACGCGGCACGCATGGACCGCGAAGCAAAGAAGATTGCCGAAGTCGCGCTGCCGGAAGGCACGGCGAACGGCACGTTCTTCGCGCCGCGCGCTTACGAGATCCCGTCGCTGGAAACGCTGACCCGCGAAATCTTCGGTCCGGTGCTGCACGTCATCCGCTGGAAGGGTTCGGACCTGGCCAAGGTCGTCGAGCAGATCAACGACACCGGCTTCGGCCTGACGCTCGGCATCCACAGCCGCATCGACGACACCATCGAGTACATCTCGTCGCGCGCCAAGGTCGGCAACTGCTACGTCAACCGCAACCAGATCGGTGCAGTGGTCGGCGTGCAGCCGTTCGGCGGCGAAGGCCTCAGCGGCACTGGCCCCAAGGCCGGCGGCCCGCACTACCTGCTGCGCTTCGCCGGTGAGCGCACGCTCACGATCAACACCACGGCGGCGGGCGGTAATGCATCGCTGCTGACGATCGGCGAATAAGCGAAAGCGGCAACGTGAGACCTAAGGCCGCGCTCCGCCAGGGGCGCGGCCTTTTTCATGCGCCTACAACAAAAGGCCTATTGCGCCGCACGCGCCTGCGATAGACGCTTTTTGCACAACCTCGCCGGCCGGTACCCGGCGTCCACCACCCTAGCTGGAGGACAGCGACATGATGTCGCCCGGTACCGCGTATGCGTCTCTCAAGGTCAATCCTGTTCCGAAAGCCAGCAAGGTCTCATCGAGGCCACGCCTGCGCCAGTTGGTGGATCGACCAGACCTCCTCGAACACATCAGCTCCCGCCTGGGGCCCCATGCCTTGACCGTGGATTTCTCGCGCGCGGGCTTCCACGCCATCCCCGGGAATACGTTCAGGGAATTCGAGGAGCTGATCATTTTTGCCGGTTTGAATGGCCTGGTCATCAGTAGCAGCATGGACGGGAATCGAACGTTTCTGACGGGCATCAAGGGGCGCCACAATGAGTGCCTGATCCTGTTTCGCCACGCCTATGGCAAGGTGACTTGCCGGTTGGGCGTGGGCAATCTCGGGGCAGACGCGCACGTGGGCTTCCTCACGCACACCACGTTCAAGGAAGCATGGCGTGCTGAATACGGCAAACAGCCGGATGCGCGCGTGCCCGACGACCCGGCTTTCTGGACCGATCTTCCCTTTGCGGCGACTCAGCTCAACGAACTCCAGGGCATCGTGTGGCGTGGGGGTACGTTGTGCATTGAGCGAATCACGTTGGAGCCGTGAGGTTATCGCGCGCAAGTGCGCTCCTACACAAGACCTGCGCAGGCTCAGTCGTTCCCGGAACGATGCAGGAGCGTGCTTGCACGCGATGCACGTTCGCGACGCGCGCCAAAAGAAAAGGGCCCCTTGCGGGGCCCCTTCGGTTTACTTCAACCCACGATCCTTGAGCATCGGTTCGATGCTCGGCTCCTTGCCGCGGAAATCGCGGTAGAGCTTGCCCAGCTCCACGGTGTTGCCGCGCGAGAGAATCTTGTCGCGGAAGATCTGGCCGTTTTCGCGGGTCAGGCCGCCATGCTCCTTGAACCACTCGAACGCATCGGAATCGAGCATCTGCGTCCACAGGTAGGCGTAGTAGCCCGCAGCGTAACCATTACCCCAGATGTGCTGGAAGTAGCTGGAGCGGTAACGCGGCGGCACCTGCGGTAGCGTGAAACCGACCTTCTTCAGTGCATCGGCTTCGAACTTGTCCACGTCCTGCTTGGGCGCATCGGCCGGCAGCATGTGCCACTTCATATCGAGCAGCGCGGCCGAGATGAGCTCGCTCATGGCGTAGCCCTGGTTGAAGCTGGAGGCCTTCTTGATCTTCGCCACCAGCTCGGCCGGCATCGGCTCACCGGTCTTGTAGTTCTTGGCGAAGTTGGCAAAGACCTTCGGATCCGAGGCCCACTGTTCGTTGAACTGCGAGGGGAATTCGACGAAGTCACGCGCGGTGTTCGCACCCGACAGCGACGGGTACTTCGCATCGGAGAACATGCCGTGCAGCGCATGGCCGAACTCGTGGAACATGGTGGTCACGTCATCCCACGACAGCAGCGCGGGCTGGCCGGCGGCGGGCTTGGTGAAGTTGGCCACGTTGAACACGACCGGCTTGGTGCCCATCAGGTGCGACTGGCCCACCAGGTTATCCATCCAGGCGCCGCCGTTCTTGTTATCGCGCTTGAAGTAATCGCAATAGAACAGCGCCATGGAGGTGCCATCCTTGTCGAACACTTCGAACACGCGGACATCCGGCTGGTACACCGGGATATCCTTGCGCTCCTTGAACGTGATGCCGTACAGCTGGTTGGCGGCGTAGAACACGCCGTTCTGCAGCACGTTATCCAGCTCGAAGTACGGGCGGACCTGCGATTCGTCGAGGTCGTACTTGGCCTTGCGCACCTTCTCGGCGTAATGGTCCCAATCCCAGGCCTGCACCTGGAAGCCACCCTTCTCCTGGTCGATCACATCCTGGATGTCCTTCGACTCGGACTTGGCGCGCGCGACGGCGGCGGGCACCAGGCGCTCCATGAACTTCTCGGCGGCCTCCGGCGTCTTCGCCATCTGGTCGTCGAGCTTCCATGCAGCGTAGTTCTTGAAGCCCAGCAGCTTGGCGCGCTCGGCACGCAGCTGCGCAATGCGGGCAGCGGTGTCGCGCGTATCGTTGGCATCGTTGTGCTCGGCACGCTCCCACGAGGCCTTGAACAGCTTCTCGCGGGTATCGCGGTCGTTCATCGGCTGCAGCTCGGGCTGCTGCGTGGTGTTCTGCAGCGGGAATACGTATTTGCCTTCCAGGCCGCGGCCCTTCGCGGCATCGGCGGCGGCAGCGATGTCCGCATCCGACAGGCCATCGAGCGCCTTCTTGTCGTCAACAACCAGCGCCGCCGCCTTGGTCGCGGCCAGCAGCTTGTTGGTGAACTGCGTGCTGAGCGTGGATTCTTCCTTGTTGATCTCCTTCAGGCGGGTCTTGTCCGCCTCGGAGAGCTTCGCGCCAGCGTGCACGAAGTCCTGGTACTTCACTTCGAGCAGGCGCTTCGATTCCGGATCGAGGTTCAGCGAATCGCGCTTGTTGTAGAGCGTCTCAATACGCTTGAACAGCTTGTCGTTGAGGTAGATGGCGTCGCTGTGCTCGGCGAGCTTCGGCGCTTCGTCTTCTTCCACCTTCTGCAGCGTGTCATTGGTATTGGCGCCGGTCAGCGCGCCAAAGACCATCTGTGCGCGCGTCAGCAGCACGCCGGACTTCTCGAGGGCGACGACCGTGTTATCGAAGGTCGGCTCGTCGGCCGAATTCGCGATGGCCTCGACCTCGGCCAGCTCCTGCTTCATGCCTTCTTCGATCGCCGGCTGGAAGTCGGCATCGGTGATCTTGTCGAAGGCCGGTGCCTGGAACGGCAGCGTGCTGGCGGTGAGCAGCGGGTTCTCGTGCGCGGCAGGGGCCGCAGCGGCCGTGCCCGCAGAGGCCGGCGCCGGTGCAGTGGAGGCAGGCGCCGGGGCGGCGGCCTTGTCGGCATCGTTCGAGGACGAGCAGGCGGTGGTGAGGGCGATCGAAGTGGCGATCACGAGCGTGCGTACCTTCATGGACAGGCGGTCCCCTGGCGTGTTCGAAAGCGAGGACTCTAGCCGTGGCAGGGCACAGGGGACAACCGCCACAGGTACTGCGCTGATTGTTGCGCTGCGGCGGCGGGCATCACCGGGTTATTTCGTATCCCGCAATTCCCAGCTACTGCCAATCAGCAGGTTCAATCGGTGCTTCACGATCCGCATGGGCAGGCTGGTCGTCAGTGCCACATCGTTCCGATCAATCGGAGACAGCTCGCCCTTGGCACTGGCGCCGGGATCGGTGGCACCCAGGCTGGGGTCCACCTCATCCGGGTCGGGCTGTTTGGCGCGCCAGCGCTGGAACAGGCTATCGCTGCGCATCGCGTCGGCCAGCGCCGCCGCCAGTGCATCCGGGCCGATGCCCTCGAATGAAAGCTCGGGATCGGGACCCTTCGCCTTCGCCATGTCTTTTACCGAAAGAAAGTACGTGGTCATGGGTTCCTCTTAAGCCGGGCGCTGTGAACGCCCCGTCAGGCCAGCGGGGCCAGGTCGAGCAGCAGGGCCGCGTCGGCCGGTGCGACCCGCCAGGGCAGCACGCCCAGGCACGGCGCGGGCAGGAGGCGCCGCAGGGTGTCGACGTTTTCGTCGCGAAGGAGCATGTCGGGCTCCACGAGGTTCGCGATCCAACCGGCGAGATGGCATCCATCGGCCTGGATGGCCCGCGCGGTAAGCCGGGCGTGGCTGATGCAGCCCAGGCGAACGCCCACGACCATCACCACCGGCAGTTTCCAGCGGATGGGCAGTGCTTCGGCGGAGATCGTGTCCGATAGCGGCACCATCCACCCACCGACGCCCTCGACGACCACCCGGTCGTAGTCCCGGCCAAGGGCCGCGAAGGCGGCATCCATCGGCTCCCAGGCCACGGTGACGCCCTCGCGCGCGGCAGCCAGATGGGGCGAAACCGCCTCCGCCAGCGCGATCGGGTTCACCAGGTCATAGGGCGGCTGCGGGTCGCTGGCGGCCTGCAGGTCCAGGGCGTCCTGGTTGCGCAGCCCTTCGCGCAGGCGAGCGGAACCACTGGCGACCGGTTTCATCCCGGCGACGCGTTCACCGGCCTGGCGAAAGGCGTGGACCAGGGTCTGGGCGCCGTGGGTCTTGCCGATGCCGGTGTCGGTTCCGGTCACGAAGAGGTGTCGCGGCATGGGGAAAGCAGCCTTGCGGAAGCGGGGACGTGGCACCATACACGGCTTGCCCCTCCCGATGAATGCAGGACCCGCCATGTACCAAGCCCAGGCTATCGCCACCGACAACAAGGCCACGCTTTACGCCGAACTGGTGGAGCAGGCGCAGGGCCTGATGCATGGCGAGACCAACATGATCGCCAATGCGGCCAACTTCGCGGCGCTCGTGTACGACGTGCTGCCCGACCTGAACTGGGCCGGCTTTTACCTGTTCGATGGCGATGAGCTGGTGGTGGGCCCGTTCCAGGGCAAACCCGCTTGCATCCGGATCGCGCTCGGCCGTGGCGTGTGCGGCACGGCCGCACAGACCGGCCAGACCCAGCTGGTTGAAGATGTGCACGCCTTCGAGGGCCACATCGCCTGCGACGCCGCCTCGAACTCCGAAGTGGTCGTGCCGCTGTTCCGCGCCGATGGCAGCCTGTTCGGCGTGTGGGATGTGGATAGCCCGCTGGTCGGCCGCTTCGACGAAGAGGACGCCCGCGGCATGGAGGCGCTGTGCGCCGCCTTCATGAAGGCGATCGGCTAAGCCTTAGAGCTCGTGCGCGCGCGGCGTATGCAGCAGCTCGATGATCCGTGCCCGCGCCTCTTCCACGCCGGTTTTCGCCAGCGATGAGAACACCTGCACCGTGCCGGGCACGTTGTTGGTGCGGAACATCTTCTTCATGGTTTCGAGCGCCTTGGATGCCTCGCCACGCGAGACCTTGTCGGCCTTGGTCATCAGCACGTGGCACGGCAGGTCCGTATCCGCGCAGAACTGGATCATCATCCGGTCGAAATCCTTCAGCTCATGGCGGATATCCACGATGAGCACGACGCCGCGCAGGCTGCGGCGCATCTTCAGGTACGCATCGATCTCACGCCGCCAGTGGTCGCGCATGGCATCGGGCACCTTGGCGTAGCCATAGCCCGGCAGATCGACCAGGCGGGCGACCAGCGGCTCCTCGCCCTCGCGCTTCAGCGGCGGCAGGTCGAACACCACCATGAGCTGCGTGCGGCCCGGCGTCTTCGATGTCCGGGCCAGGCTGTTGTGCCCGGTCAGCGCGTTCAGCGCGCTCGATTTGCCCGCGTTCGAGCGGCCGGCGAACGCCACTTCGGCGCCATGGTCGAACGGCAGTTGGGTGATTTCGTTGGCGGCGAGGTTGAAGCGCGCGCCATTCAGGACATTGGACGACATGGGACCTGGGCTGCTCGCGGGCAGAAGAATCGAAGGCCCGGCAGTGTATGCGATGTGGCGCCCCGCCGCCCGCCGCGACGGTTTGACCGACCGTGAGCGGGCCAGACATAATCGTTTGAATGAGGCGCGGCAGGGAACGCGCCCGGTCCGGTAGTACCCTTTTGTGGAGAAACCCATGACGTTTCGGCACGCCGCCGCTGCCATTACTGCGTTGCTCGTGATGAGCAGCGCAGCCGCTCAGACCGCCCAACCCGCCAAGCCGGCGTCCACGCCAGCCCCCGCGGCCACCGCCGCGAAACCAGGGGCCAACCCCGCCACCGATACCGCCACCCCGGGCATGCCCGCGGCGCAGGCACCGACCGTGGCCGCCAACACCTCGCCCACGGGCGTGGCCAAGCCAGGCGATGCCACCGCCGGCCAGGGCAAGGCCGCCGTCTGCGGCGCCTGCCACGGCATGGATGGCAACTCCACCGACCCGGCCAACCCGCGCCTTGCCGGCCAGAGCGAGCAGTACATCGCCGGCCAGCTCGCCCAGTTCAAATCGGGTAAGCGCATGAACCCGATCATGCAGGGGTTTGCCTCTGCGCTGTCCGAGCAGGACATGCACGACATCGGCGCCTACTTCGCCACCCAGAAGCCGCTGCCGGGCGTGGCCGACCAGGCCCTCGTCGCCCAGGGTGAAACCCTGTACCGCCAGGGCGATACCGACCGCGGCATTCCCGCCTGCATGGCCTGCCATGGGCCCGATGGTGCCGGCAACCCGGGCGCGCAGTACCCGCGCCTCACCAGCCAGCACAGCAAGTACGTGGAATCGCGGCTCAAGGCCTGGAAGGAAGCCACCGCACCGTCCGACGACCCGCATACCAAGATCATGATGCCGATCGCGCAGAAGCTCGACGACAAGGACATCGCGGCCGTGGCCAGCTACCTGGAAGGCCTGCACACGAACGATCCGTCGCAGGCCGCACCCGCGGGACCGTGAAGGCGTTAAAGTTGGATGGATCGAACGGGCCTTCGGGCCCGTTTGTCTTTTAAAGAACGCAAGAAAAGGACCCACGATGCGACTGCGCCTTCCCCTGCTTTGCGCCGCCCTGATCGGCCTTGCCGCCTGTGGCGGCGGTAACAACGACGCGGCCCCGGCCAGCACCCCGGCCCCCGCAGCCACCGCGCCCGCGGCAACGCCCGCCACTCCCGCGCCCGCCAGCACCGCACCGGCCACCAGCGCCCCGGCGGCCAGCGGCACGGCCGCCACCGCGGCCGCTCCGGCCCCGGCCCCGGCCCCGGCCGATGACGCCAACGACACCCGTCCGGCGCCCAAGCCGTTCGTGGACGACGGCAAGTGGGTGGAAGGCAAGCATTATTTCCGGATCGACCCGGCCCAGCCGACCAGCAGCCCCGGCAAGATCGAAGTGACCGAGGTGTTCTCCTACGGCTGCCCGGCGTGCTTCCAGTACCACGGCGTGGTCGATGACCTGGCCAAGAACCTGCCCCGCGGCACGGTCATGACCTACACCCCGGCCTCGTTCCGCCCCGACGAAAACTGGCCGCTGCTGCAGCGCGCCTACCTGACGGCGCAGGCGTTCGGCGTGGACAAGCAGAGCCACGATGCGGTGTTCGATGCCGTGTTCAAGAGCGGCGAGCTGGGCATCATCGACCTGAAGACCAACAAGCCGAAGGCCCAGTCCGCGTGGCCGACCATCGACGACGTGGCCAAGTTCTACGCGAAGTACGGCGTGAAGCCGGAAGAATTCGCCGCCACGGCCAACTCCTTCACCATCAACACGAAGATGAAGCGCGCTGATGAACTGATCCGCGCCTACGAGGTCGATAGCACGCCGACCATCGTGGTGAACGGCAAGTACCGCCTCACGCCGAACAGCGCCGGTGGCTATGCCCAGTCGGTGGAACTCGTCCAGTGGCTCATCAGCAAGGAGGCCGCGGGCAAGTAACCCGCGTCCCCTATTACGGAGATTTCGATGATCAAGCGTCTTTCCTTCCTGTTCCTCGGCCTGGCCATGGCCACCGCCTGCTCGGCAGGCGGCAACGGTAACGGTAACGGGAATGGTGCGCCGGCCGCCGATCCGGCCGCCGCTGCAGCACCTGCCAGCAACCTCACCGAGGGCACGGAATACATCGCCACCACCACCCCCGGCCGCTACGCGCCCAAGGACAAGGTGGAAGTGGTGGAGGTGTTCTCGTATGGCTGCATCCATTGCGCTCATTACGAGGAGTACGTTGAGAAGCTGCAGAAGGAACTGCCCAAGGGCGTGACCTTCCATGCCGTGCCCGCCGCCTTCAACGATGCGTGGCTGCCGTATGCGCAGGCGTTCTACGCCGCCAAGAAGCTCAACGTGCTGCCGCAGACCCACGCGGCGCTGTTCAAGGCGATCCACACCGACCACTACCCGCTGGGTACGATCGACGAGCTGGCCGACTGGTACGCCAAGACCGCGGGTGTCGACAAAGCGAAGTTCCTGGCCATTGCGAACAGCACCGAGGTCCGCGACCAGATCCTCGCTGACGTAAAGCTGTTCCAGGGCTGGGGTATCGACGGTACGCCCACCATCGTGGTGAACGGCAAGTACCGCAGCAACCGCATCCAGAACTTCGACCAGCTCAACGACGTGGCCAAGTTCCTGGTCAATCGCGAGCTCAAGGGCGCCAAGTAAGCGCCTGCGACGGATGCCCCCCGTTCACGCGACGGGGGGCATCCTCTGGCCCCAGTGGCCGCATGAGTAACTCCCTATTCCCATGAACCGCGCCCCCAACGCCTCGCCCGCTCCCCAGCGCACCCTGCGCCTGCTGAGCTGCAACATCCTCGCCGGCGCCAGCGTGCAGCGGTACAGCGATTACTTCACCCGCAGCGTCAACGCCGTGCTGCCGGGCCCGTCGAAGCTGGCGAACCTGGATTCGCTGGCCGAATTACTGCATGAGTTCGATGTGGTGGGCCTGCAGGAGGCCGATGCCGGCAGCTTGCGCTCGGGCTTCCTCAACCAGACACGCTACATTGCCGAAGCCGCCGGCATGCCCTTCTGGAGCCACCAGCCGAACCGGCCCATGGTGCGCGTGGCGCATTCGGCCAACGGCCTGCTTAGCCGCATCGAACCGACGGAAGTGGTGGATTACCCCCTGCCAGGGCGTATCAAGGGCCGCGGCGCGCTGTTCGTACGCTTCGGCCATGGCACCGAGGGACTGGTGGTGGTCATCGCGCACCTCTCGCTGGGCGCGGCCGCCCGCATGGGCCAGCTCGCCTTTATCGCGGAGTTGCTCGCTCCCTACCCGCACGCGGTGTTGATGGGTGACCTGAACACCGAGCCGGGCAGCCCCGAGATGCGCCACCTGTTCGACAAGACCGCGCTGCAGCCGCCAAAGATCCTCACGCCGACATTCCCCAGCTGGAAACCGCGCCGCGCGCTCGATCACATCCTGACCTCGGCCGATATCCAGCTCGATCGCACGTGGACATTACCCCGTGCCTTCTCCGATCATCTGCCGCTCGCCGCCGAGATCCGCCTGCCGCTCACCCTTGCGGCGGCAGCTGGCGCGGCGCAACCAAGGTAAAACCGCTCCATGAAACCCAGCCTGCGCGCCGCCCTGCCCTGGGCCATGATCATCCTTGCCGCCGCCGCGGCCGCATGGCTGCGCTACGCATTCATCGAACCGCAGCACATGCAACACGCCTGCGAAGGCGGCACGCGGCTGTGGTGGTGCAGCACCCGCGAACTGGTGGTGCAGGGTTTCCTCTCGTATGGCTACGGTTATGCCGCCATCGTGGTGGCGCTGCTCGCTCTGGTCTGGCGCAGCATGGGTATCGCTACGCTGGCTGCATGCATCGGCGTGCTCGCCCTGCAGCTGTATTGCTACGAAGGTGGCGCACTGGCGCTGCTGATCGGCATGCTCCGCCTGGTGCGCGTGCAATACGACCGACAGCAGGCGGAACTGGTGACAGCGACCCCGTAGAAGCGTGCTTGCACGCGACCCAGGCCGCGAGCCGCACTCAGGATGCCTGCCCCGACGCGCCTGCACGCGATGCCCGCCGCCACGCCGCGAGCACCGGCACCGAAAGCGCCAGGCTAAGGCCCAGCCAGCCCCACGAAACCGCGTTGGCACCCAGTTCCTGCGCGACCACGGCGATGCCGAGTACGGCGATGATGATGGCCAGCAGGCGTTCTTCCACCAGCGGCATGAGCACATCCTCGCGCGTGCGCAACAGCGCCAGCAGCAGGAAGCCGATGCACGGCAGCGCGAACAGGCCGATCGGGAAATCACGGTAGCGGCCGTTGAATACCATGAGGATGGCGTACAGGCCCAGCACGAACATCCAGAAGAAGCGCTGCGGCGTGAACGCATCCGACCAGGCGATACCCAGCCGGCGGCGCTCGACCGGCCATGCGACCTCGGCAGCGCCCGGCATGGCAGGTGCGAGACGCGATGCGACGGCGCGTGCCAGGCATAGCGCGGTAAATAGCGCGATCGCGCCGATGACGATGCCCGTGCTCCATTCCAGCGTATTGCGGCAAGAGAACAGCAGCAGGCGCGCGTGCGCCGCCAATGCGGTACCCGTGGCAAAGCCCGCCAGTGCGAGCGCAAGCCAGCCCTGCACGCCACGCCACTTGCGGGCAAACGCACCCACCAGCAGGAACAGCACCGTGCCCGCGCCGCCTGCAGCGATCGCCCATGTCCAGCGCGGCTCTTCCACCACCGGCCCGGTCATCGCGAACTTCGGTTGGGCATCCACGTCGAAAATGCCCCAGTAGCCCCCCACCGTGCCTTCCAGGTCGCGCTTCCACGGCTGGTCAAACGCTTCGATCACGTTGTAGGGCATATCCACCGTGGCCGCGTAATTCAGGAATTCGCGGATGTAGCGCGCCTCGTTGACCAGGCTTGCGCTGGCGTCGCGACGCGTACGACCCTGGCTGGGCCAGCCCGTCTCGCCAATCATGATCTGCTTGCCGGGGAATTCGCCCTTCATGTGCTGGTACACATCGGCCACATGACGCACCGCCTTTTCCGGGGCGACCGGCTCATCCTCCCAATACGGCAGGATGTGGATGGTGAGGTAATCGGTGACCTTCGCCAGGGCCGGATGCCGCTCCCAGAATTCCCACACGTCCGCGTAGGTCACGGGTACATCCGTCGCGGCATTCACCTTCGCGATGTAGGCGGCAAGCGCCTTCTCCGAAAGCTCGCCGCGCAGCATGACCTCGTTGCCGACGATGATGCCGCGCAGGTTGTCGTGGTCGCGCTTCGCCGCGGCGATGCCCAGTTCGACCTCGCGCTCGTTGGCCACGGGATCGCGACCGAGCCAGATGCCCATCAGCACCTTCATGCCATAACGCCCAGCAATATCGGGCACGGCGCCCAGCCCCTGGCTCATGGAATACGTACGAACGCAATCGAAGCGCTGCGAGAGCGCTTTCAGATCTGCCTCAATACGCGCCGGTGGAATAAACGCGTTCAGGTCGAACGGGGTTTCCCCCTTCAGGCGGAACGGTGCATACGAGACGCAGGCGATCTTCGCCGTGGGCGAATCCGGCAAGGCGACCGGACGGCCGAGTGCGTACCAATAGGCGGCACCAAACACCGCGGCAGCGATGAGGACGATCCATGCGAGCGGGCGCGCGAATCGCGCAAGGGCGGTTTGGGGCGGCATGCCGTTCCAGGAAACGCAAGGGAAACCCCGCAAGCTTAGCGGGCCGGACGCTTCCACGCGATGCGTCGCGTATACGGCCGTTCATCCGGCTTGCGCATGTCCTTCCCTTACAATGATGCGGACGTCTTCGTGAAGGAATCCCGATGGTCCCCGTGTTTCGCCGCCTGGCCAGCCTTGCCATCGCTGCCTGCGCCCTGGGCGCCAGCCTGGCCGCCCAGGCCGAGGGCACCGATACCCAGCGCACGCGCTTCCGCCAGGCGTATGCCACGGCCTCACAGCAAGGCGGCGATGCGTGGCGCGCCCAGGCCGCTGGGCTCGAGACCTACGCGATCTACCCCTATATCGAAGCGGCCGCGCTCACCCACGACCTGCGCACCCTCGATAGCGCCCGCGTGCAGGATTACCTGCGCCGTTACCCGGGCATGATCCCGGCCGCCGACCTGCGCCGCGATTTCCTGGGTGAACTGGCACGGCGCAAGGACTGGGCATCCTTTACTGCCATGTACCAGCCGGGCCTGGGCGATTCGCTCACCTGCTACAACCTGCAGGCCAAACTCGCGCGCGGCGAGAAGCTGGTGTTCGAAACCGACATGGCCGACCTGTGGCGCAAGGCCAGCCTGCCCAACAGCTGCGATCCGGTGATCGCCGCGGCGCATGACCAGGGCCTGCTCACGAACGATCGGCTGTGGTCCCGGATCGACGTGGCTGCCGATGCGGGCAAGGGTGGTACGGTCGCTTCGCTGGCGCCGTGGCTATCCCCGGATGACGTATCGGCCGGCCAGCACGTGGCCCAGGCACTGAACGATCCGGCGACCGCCGCGCGCGACGCGGCCACCTGGCCCGACACCCCACGCAACCGCCAGGCCGTGACCTTTGCCTTGCAGCGCCTGGCGCGCAAGCAATCCACCGCGGCGGATGCGGCGTGGATGCAGCTGGGGTCGCGCTTCGCCCTGACCGAACAGCAGCGTGGCGCGATCGAGAACGCCATCGCCCTGTTCCACGCCACCGATTTCGACGAGACCGCGCTGGAGCGGCTGGCCGCGCTGCCCCCGCGGGCCCAGACCGACGCGACACGCGAATGGCGCGTCCGCGTCGCCCTTGCCCGACAGGACTGGACGGCGGCCCTGGCCGCGCTGGATGCGCTGGCTCCGGCACAGAAGGACGATGGTGAGTGGCGGTACTTCCGCGCCCTCGTGCTCAACCGCCTCGGCAAACAGACCGAGGCCGCATCGATCTTCCGCTCGGTGGCGCAGGAAGCGACCTACTTTGGTTTCATGGCCGCCGACCGGGTCAACACGTCCTATGCCATCTGCCCTTCCAGCATGGCTACGGACGAAACGCGCGAAGCCGCGTTGCTCGCCGAACCGGGCATGGATCGCGCATTTGAGCTTTATGCCGTCGGCCTTCAGAAGGTGGCCAGGCGCGAGTGGAGCGCCGTGCTGAATGGCCGTGATGCGGACACGCAGCGCCTCGCCGCGGACCTTGCCTTCCGCAAGGGCTGGTATGACCGTGCGGTGTTTACCCTTTCCTCGGGTGAAGCGCTGCGGCTTTACGAACAACGCTTCCCGCTGGCACGCCAGGATGGCGTGGTCGAGCAGGCCAGCCAGGCCGGCATCGAGGCGCCGTGGGCCTACGCCATTATTCGTGCCGAGAGTGCATGGATGAGCGATGCCCGCTCGGGTGCCGATGCACGTGGCCTGATGCAGCTCCTGCCGGGAACGGCCGCCACCGTCGCCAAAAAGAATGGCCTGGGCTGGTCTGGCGGCGAGAGTCTGTATGAGCCCACCACCAATATCGTGCTCGGCACGCGCTACCTGTCGGAAATGGCGCAGCGCTTCAACGGCGCCCCCTGGCTGGCCAGCGCCGCGTACAACGCCGGCCCGTACAAGGTCGACCAGTGGGTGGATGCGCGCGGCACGCTCGATCCCGACCTGTTCGTGGTCAGCATCCCGTTCAAGGAAACGCGCGAGTACGTGGCCCGGGTCATGGCCTTCGCGGTGATCTACGACTGGCGCCTCAACGGCAACGCGCTGCCGATCAGCTCGCGCATGACCCGCATCGGTTCGCCGTACACGCTGCCCTCGCCGGGTGCCGTGCGCAAGGCGGTTACCTGCCCTGCGCCCGCCGTCGCCAAACCCGCGCCGCAGACCACGCCCGCCGTGCTGGAGCCGGCGCCGGCGGCGGCCTCGTCCGCGCCAGGTACGCCCGACCCTCAACGCTGATACCCCGGAGGCCGCCATGAACACGCAACGCATCGTGATCCTCGGCGGCACCGGCTTCGTGGGCCAGTCACTGGTGGCGCGGCTATCGGCCGATGGCCACGCGTTGCACCTGCTTTCACGCAACCGCCAGGCGCAGAGGCACGCGGCCGTGGGCCGCAACGTGACCCTGGTGACGGCGGATGTACATGATCCTGCTGCCTTACGGGCGCACTTCGCCGGCGCGGATGCAGTGATCAACCTGGTAGGCATCCTCAACGAGCAAGGCCGCAACACGTTCCAGCGCGTCCACGTCGAGCTGGCTCGAAAGATCATCGATGCCTGCCGCGACACAGGTGTGCCGCGCCTGCACCAGATGAGCTCGCTGCAGGCAGGCAAGGGCGCATCCCGGTATCTCATCACGCGGGGCGAGGCCGAGGCACTGGTACGGGCATCAGCGCTGGACTGGACGATCTACGAACCGAGCACGTTGTTCGGGCCCGGCGATGGGCTGGTCTCGCGATTCGATGCCCTGCTGCGCATGGCGCCGGCCGTGCCGCTTCCGCGTCCGGGGGCGAGAATGGCACCGGTGTACGTCGGTGACGTGACCGAGGCCATCGCGCGTTGTGTGGCGAATCCGGATGTATCCATTGGGCAGACCTTCGAACTCTATGGGCCCGAGGTGTGGACGCTCGTCGACATCGTGCAGGCCATCCGCGATACGCGCGGCCGGCGCCGGCTGGTGTTGCCCCTGCCCGATGCACTCGGCAGACTGCAGGCTGCTGTCGCGCAGTTCGCCCCCGGCAAACCGTTTACGCCGGATAACTTCCTGAGCCTGTGCACTGATTCCGTCGGCACGGTTGACGGCCTCGCCCGGCTCGGTATCGTGCCCCAATCACTCTCGGCGTGGCTTCCTCGCCTGCTGAGCCAGCCGGTACGCCAGCGCCGCCTCGACCAGGCCCGCGGCCGCCGGCGTCCCTGATCACTGCAAGCCAAGGCCTTCATGCAGATTTACCTCGTCGGCGGTGCCGTCCGTGACCAGTTGCTCGGCCGCCCGGTCGTCGATCGCGACTGGGTGGTGGTCGGCGCCACGCCCGAGCAAATGCTCGCGGCGGGGTATCGCGCGGTCGGAAAGGATTTCCCGGTGTTCCTGCATGGGGACAGCAAGGAGGAGTACGCACTCGCCCGTACCGAGCGCAAGACAGGCCGCGGGTACCACGGCTTCGCCTTTCATGCCGATCCCACGGTAACCGTCGAGCAGGACCTGGAACGCCGCGACCTCACCATCAACGCCATCGCGCAGCATGAGGATGGTCGGCTGGTGGACCCGTATGGCGGGGTCGCGGATATCGAGGCGCGCCTGCTGCGCCATGTCTCGGACGCCTTCGTGGAAGACCCGGTGCGCCTGCTGCGCGTCGCACGCTTTGCCGCGCGCTATGCCCCGTTGGGCTTCGCGGTGGCGGACGAAACCATGGAGCTCATGCGCCACATGGTCGCGAACGGCGAGGTGGATCACCTCGTGCCCGAACGCGTGTGGGCCGAAACGCGCAAGGCGCTCGCCGAACCTGCGCCGGAGGTGTTCGTACGCGTACTTCGCGAATCCGGCGCGCTGCGCGTGCTCTTTCCTGAAGTCGATGCGCTTTACGGCGTGCCGCAACGGCCGGAGTTCCATCCCGAGGTCGATACCGGCGTGCATATCGAAATGGTGCTGCAGGCAGCGGCCATGCTGGCGCCGGGTGATGCGCTGGTCGGCTACTGCGCACTCACGCACGACCTGGGCAAGGCGCTCACGCCTGCCGATGTCCTGCCACGACACATCATGCATGAGCAACGCGGCATCGAGCCGGTGCGCGACATGTCGGCGCGGCTGAAGGTCCCTGCCGAATACGCATTCATGGCGGAGATGGTCTGCAAACATCACCTCAACGCGCACATGGCGTTCGAGCTGAAGGCCTCGACCATCCTGCGGCTGCTGGACGCACTGGGTGCATTGCGCCGCCCGGAACGGCTGGAAACCTTCCTGCTGGCGTGCATGGCTGACAAGCGCGGGCGGCTCGGTCACGGCGATGCACCGTACCCGCAGGCCGATTACCTGCGCGCGTGCCGCGCTGCCGCCGCCGCCATCACCTCAAAACCCTTCGTCGACCAGGGCCTGCAGGGCCCGGCGATCGGCGAGGCGATGAAGAAAGCCCAGACCGCCGCCATCGCCGCGGTCGACAGGAACCCGTAGGAGCGCGCTTCTACAGGCGCGCGCCCTGATCGGCTGCCATCACACCCTCGGGCAAGGCCGACGGGTCGATATCCTTGGCGAACAGCATCACCTGGAAACGCTCACCCATCTGGTCGGGTAGCGTGAGCTTCTTCACTTCCTGCGCCAGCCGGTAGCGCGCGGCTTCGTCAGTGAGCGCGAGGTAATCGTCTTCGAAGAACGCCTGCATGCCGGCAGCGATCAGGAACTGCGCCTGCGGCATGTAGGCCGCTACGCCGAACCCCGCACTATTGCCCGCCTCGGCCAGTGCGGTGAAATCCACTGACGCGGTGAGGTCCTGCAAACCCGGGAGGAAGAACGCATCGCCGTGCGCGCGGTGGCGATAGAACGCGCGAAGCGTGCCATCGCTGCGACCGGGCTGGTAATACTCGCTACGGACATAGCCGTAGTCGGCGAACAGCATGGCACCACGGCGCAGCGTGCCCGCCACCGCCTGGATCCAGTACGGGAGCTGGGGAAGCACTTCGGTGCGGTAGCCAGCCTCGAACTCGCGGCCCAGGTCACGCTCCAGGTGGCGAACGGCACCGTTCACCAGCACGTCGGCCGGGCGGTCGGTGCGCATGAAGCGGCCCTCGCCATCCAGCACCACGTACTCCTCGTACACCTCGCCGTCGCGGGTGGTGAAGCGCGTGGTCGGCAGCGCATCGATCACTTCGTTCGCGAAGATCACGCCATCCCAGGGTTCTTCCAACGGGGCATCCAGCCACACGGCCCGCTTCGCTACATCGGGCGGCAGGTTGGCGTGCAACCGTGCGTGCTGGCGCTCGCGCAGGTCGGCACTCGGTTCAAGGATCATGAAGCGCCGCGGCAGCTTGCCCGCGGCATCGAGCGCGCGCAAGGCAGCCTCGGCGAACGCGCCGCTGCCACCGCCTATCTCGAGGAAATCGGCGTCCGGGCCGAGCGATGCCAGCACGGGTTCAAAGGCCCGAACAACGCAGCGGGCGAACAAGGTGCCCAGCTCAGGCGCCGTGACGAAATCGCCCTCCGCGCCGAACTTGGCCTTGCCCGCGCTGTAATAGCCCAGCCCGGGCGTGTACAGGCAGCGCTCCATGAAGCGCGAGAACGGCATGGGACCGTGCGCGGCGATCTCTTCGCGAAGGAGACCGGAAAGGTGTTCGGAGTGGGCGCGCTCGTCCGCGCCGGGTTCGGGAAGGCGATCAGTCATGCGGCCAAGGATACCAGCCCGCCCGACCGCCGCCGACCCGGCCGCGGTGGGGCTTTAGAAGTCCTGCTGCAGCGAAAGGAACACGCCACGGCGGGGGCCGAACTGCGGGGCACCGACGCCGATGCCGGACCCATCGCGGATTTCGTACGTGCGATCCAACGCATTGACCAGGGCCAGCTGCGCGTGCGTTGCGCCGATCGGGGTCAGGTTGAAGTCGTGCGCCACGCTGAGGTTCAGCTGGAAATACGCCGGCAGGTGATCGCCGTTCGGCACGATGCCGTCGCTACGCAGGCCCGAGCCGAAGAGATAATCCGCACCCACGCGGGTACCTTCGCCAAAGGCATAGCTCACGCCACCGGACGAGGTGTACTTCTGGTCGTGGTCGAGATGGATGTAGTGGTCGTAGATGTAGGCCAGGTCATCGGGCGAGAAGTTGTACTGGCTGGTGATGACGCGCTTGCCCACCGCACGGTTGTACGAGAAGTTGAAGTACGCGGTGAGCGCGCCGCCGTCGTAATTGACGGTCAGCTCATCGCCCTTGATCTTGCCCTGGTCGTAGTTGAACGTGGAGTACACCACGGCCGCGCCAAACTGGCCTTCATCCTGCAGGCGCTGCACGTTACGGCGGTAGCTGTCGAGGCCTACCGTCCATGCATCACCGAACTTCTGCGAGATACCCACGTCGTAATAGCTGGAGCGCTCGGCCAGCGGCAGGTCATTGCCATTATCGGCAAGGGCATTGGTGGTGCCCACGAACTTGGCGATCGCAGTGGGCGTGATCGATTCCGTTGCCGGCGGCGTGAAGTAACGCGAGTAGCCCGCGTGGATGGTGGTGCTGTCGGTCGGCTGGTACACTACGCCAAGGCGCGGGCTCAGCTGGCTTTCCGGCTTGAACGCATTGAACTTGTCGGCGCGCAGGCCGTAGTTCACCGTCCACTGCGAGCCGATGCTCCATTCATCCTGCAAGTACGCAGCGTACGTCCGCGCAAGGATACGGCTGGTATCGAGGATGTTCAGCGGCGTGGTCGAGGTCTGGTTGCCGTCGGCATCGGCCGGGAATACCAGCGAGTTGTTCGTGGCATTAGCGCGCTCGAACGAACCGTAGATGCCGTAGCGCAAGGTGTGGCTATCGCCCAGCGGCGTGGAGAAATCCGCCTGCAGGGTGTCGGCGCGGTTGGAGCGGCGCACATCCGAGGCGACGCCGTTGAACATCAGGTCACCGATATCATCCGGCGTGAAGTCCAGGCCGCTGTAGCGCTGGCCGGCGGAGACCTGGTACGCGGTGCTACCAAGCTTGCCCTGCAGGCTCAGGATGCCGAAGCGGGTCTTTTCCTGCTGGCGCTCGTTCAGCTGTGACGAATCGAAGTTGGTGACATCGAGGTAACCGAACTGCGCATCCTGGCCCGGATTATTCGGAATCTCGAAGCGGTTGTTCGTCGCCCCGAACATGAAGCTCAGGCGGGTATCGTCATTGATCAGGTACGACAGGTCACCAAACGTCTTCACCTGGTTGGTGTGATCGTGGATCGCCTTGCGGCTTGAGGTCGGGTTTTCGATACCGACATCGTTCTCAAGATAGTTGGCCGTGAGGAAGAAGCTCCACTTGCCTTCGCGGCCAAAAAGCGTGGCGTTCGGGTTCAGCGTACCGAACTGGCCACCCGTGATGCCGACGCTGCCACCGATGCCATCCTGCTTCTGCGAGCGCGTGGTGATATCCACCACGGCGGCGGTGCGGTCGCCGTACTGCGCTGGAAGCGCGCCGGTCAGGAGCTTCACGTTCTCGATCATGCGTGCATCGAGCGTCTGGCCAAAGCCGCCGATGCTCTCCGGGATCACCACCCCGTTCACGCGGTACTGCAGGTTGGCGTGGTCGCCGCGCACATGCAGCTGGCCGAAGCTGTCCTGGACCACGCCTGGCGCTTGCAGGATCACCTGGTTCAACGGGGTGGAATCGCCCAGCGGAAGCGCCTGGATCGTCTGGCGATCGATCACGTACTGGCTGCTACCCGTATCGGGGGAAAGGCTGTTGCGCGCCTCGTCCAGCTTGGCGGTGACATCCACCTCGCCAAGGTTCGTGGCTTTTTGCGGGGTCACCGCATCATCGGCGGCGTGGGCGGCAAAGGCGGAAAGGGCAAACGCGATCGCAATCGCAAGACGCACAGGCTTCATGGGGACGGGGCCATAGAATGTTATATTGTTTCAATAGTCTCGACCGCGAATCTTTCGGGAAACTTTCATCGCGGGGGACCGTGCCGTTAGTCACCCACCGGTGTTCAGGTGGCGGGCGGCACCGTGGCGGGCAGTGGCGGTCCTTATCGGGCAGCCAGAGGGGGAAGGCCACGTGCGCTTCACGATAGGGCCTTCACCCTTTCGGCCAACCTTCCGGGAGAAAACGATGGCGAAACGCGACCCCGCCTCCAGTTCCAAAGAAATCGTGCCCACCGAGGGTATCGAGCGCGGCGAGAGCCCGGTGGCCAAGGCCATCCTCGAGTTCGTGAGCCGCATTCCCGAGAGCGAGGTGCCCAAAGCCGCCAGGGGTTCCGCCGAGGAGGAATGTCGGCGCCTGGCCAGTGCGGCTGCCAATAAGGCCGCCCTGACCGCCGGCTCGCTCGCCCTGCCCCCGGGCCCGCTCGGCTGGCTCACCGTGTTGCCCGAACTGGTCGCTATCTGGCGTATCCAGGGCCAGCTGGTCAGCGATATTGCCGCCGCCTACGGCAAGACCGCCAAGCTCGGCCGCGAGCAGATGCTGTGGTGCCTGTTCCGCCACACCGCCGCTCAGGCGTTCCGCGATATCGCCATTCGCGTGGGTGATCGCCTGGTCTTCCGCACCACCGCTACCAGCGTGCTCCAGCGCCTGGCTGGCCGCATCGGTGTCAGTGTTACCAAGCGCGCCGTGGGCAAGGGCATTTCCCGCTGGCTGCCGGTGGTCGGCGCCCTCGGCGTGGGTGCCTACGCGTATTACGACACCGGTCAGGTCGCCAAAACGGCCATCGAACTCTTCAGCGGCGACATCCACATCGACGATGGTGGGGATGACGGCGACAAACCCGCCAGGAAGACCGCAAGAACAACGACGTCGGACGACGGGGCCGCGCCCACGCGCAACGCAACGAAAGCGCCCAAGGCGGCGAATGGCCCTGCAGGAGCCCGCCTTGCGCACGCTCCTGCGCCCAAGGCGGCGGCCCGCAAGGCAGTGAAGAAGACCGCCTCCCGCAAGCGCGCGACAGTGAAAAAAACCTCGGCGCCTAAAACAGCCGCCGCCAAGAGTGCCACGAAGAAAGCCACCAAGAAGACCACCGCCCGCCGCCCCGCGACAAAGAAAACCACCCGCAAATCCCCTTCCACGACGTGACGCCCACCGCACTTTCCGGCAAGCTGCCCGCGCATCGCCAAGGGAATAAGCCATGAGCCAGCCACCGGTCATCCTCATCACGGGCGGCGCACGCCGCGTCGGTGCCGTCATATGCCGGCGCCTGCACGCCGCGGGGTGCAACATCGCGCTGCATTACCGCAGTTCGGCCGATGCAGCCGAAGCGTTGGCCAGCGAACTCAACGCCGCCCGTCCCGACAGCGTCGCGCTGTTTTCCGGGGCGCTGGATAACCCCGCCACGCCTGACCACCTGATCGGCGATGTGCTGGCCGTCTTCGGCCGATTGAACGGCCTGGTGAATAACGCCTCGGCGTTCTACCCCACGCCCATCGGACACACCACGCAGGCGCAATGGGATGACCTGTTCGCGGCGAACGCACGCGCCCCTTTCTTTCTTTCGCAGGCTGCCGCGCCCGCGTTACGCGAAGCGAAGGGCGCCATCGTCAATATCGTCGATATCTACGCTGAGCGGCCGCTCGCCGGGCACACGGTGTACGTGATGGCAAAGGCAGCCCTGGCGATGCTGACGCAATCACTGGCGAAGGAGCTGGCGCCCGAGGTGCGCGTGAACGCCGTGGCACCGGGGGCGATTCTCTGGCCTGAATCAGGCAAGCCGGAAGAAGCGGCCGAGGCGTTGATTGCCAAGACGCCGCTGGCACGCAAAGGGGAGCCGGAAGACGTTGCCGAGGCGGTGCGCTGGTTGATGCTGGATGCGCATTACACCACCGGGCAGGTGATTCACGTGGATGGTGGGCGTACGTTGACTATTTGAAGCGCTGGTGCGTCTTGCCGCGACGGAGGCGCGGGTCGCGTGCGAGCACGCTCCTGCAGGGGATGCATTGAATGGAAAGGCCCGGCATTGCTGCCGGGCCTTATTTTTTACTTCTTCTGGCGGAATGCGCTTTCAAGCAGGGCGCGGTCGAACCCTTCACCCGGGTCGCCGTATTCGGCGTAACGGTAGAGGGCGGCGGCGTACACGCCGTGCATCGCGTTCTGGAACAGGCTCAGGGCCACCAGGGCGATGATGCCCACCGCACCGACCAGGACCATCAGCGCCACCGAACCGGTGGACACCGCGCCGACGAACAGCAGGATGCTGACCAGCATGACGCAGAAGGTGAGGATGCCACCGGCGAGGCCGATACCGGCGTTGCCGATGATGTTCTCGCCCCAGGTGCGCTTCACCAGCGAGGCGCTGTCCTTTACCGCATCGACCGGGCCGACGTTCTGCGCGGCGAGCACCGGCACGACCAGGAACGTGGCGACCGTCCAGCCCACGCCGAGCAGGCCGGCCACGATGCGGCCGATGAAGCCGGCGCGTTCCTGGATGGCGCGCAGGATCATGCCCACCGTCGCGGAAATCAGGGCGTAGCCGACGATCGCCGGCAGCTTGCTCCACGCGGAACGAAGGCCGTCATTGAGCGTGGGGTTGCCGCCATCCAGGCGAATGAACGCGGCCGATGCCAGCGCCGTGTTGAAGAAGATCACCACGCCGTACTGCACGAAATAGAACAGGAACGACACCGCGAGGAACACCGGCGACACGTGCCGGCCGCCATCTTCCAGGCCAGTGCGGTGGCCCTGGTACAGCGAGAACACTGGCCACGCGAACGAGGCGATGACGATCAGCGATGCGATGCCCGCAAAGAGCGGAAACAGCATCAGCTCCTTGTCCTGGCGGAGGATGTTGGCGCTGGATTTCATCAGCGCCCAACTGCGTGCGAACTTGCCCATGTCCTTACATACCCCCTGGGGTTGGCGTTTGTGGCGGTGTTTTAGCACCCGGAGCGGGGCCGGCGCCACCGTGGAAGGTCTACAAGGGCATCGGTGCTTCGGTGAGGGGTTCTTCGCCCGCCGGAAACGCGGCCCAAAGGGCGGCCATGGTCTGCCCGGTCACCGGGTGCCGAACCTCCGGGGCAATGTCAGCCATGGGTTTCAGGACGAACGCATGACGCAACTCACCACGCGGCAGCTGCAGGTGCCCCTTCCCACTCAGCACCAGGTCGTCGTAAAGCACGATGTCGACGTCCAGCGTGCGGCTGGCGTAGCGGTCGCCGCCGCGGACCCGGCCGTGGCGGTCTTCCAGGGCATGCAGCCAGTCGTTCAGCGCTTCCGGCCCCAGGTCACTGTCCAGGCCGACGGCCAGGTTGAAGAAATCGGGGCCGTCGAAGCCGACGGCAGCACTGCGATATACCGGCGAAACAGCCAGTTCGCCGAAACGCGCCCGCAGCTCACCCACGGCGGCGGCGAGCCAGCGTGGCGCATCGATATTCGAACCGAGGCTGAGGTAAGCGCGACCCATTCAATCCTCCAATGCAGGGATGTCGCGCAACGCACCGAAGCCTTCGCGCACGTCGCCGCCCGAGGGTTGCTGGAACGGCCGCAGGCCGAACTCCGGCAGGATGGCGATGAGGTGATCGAAAATATCGGCCTGGATGCGTTCGTAATCCAGCCACACCACGGTGTTGGTAAAGCAGTAGACCTCGAGCGGGATCCCTTGCGGGCCGGGATCGCGCATGCGCACCATGCGGGTCATCGCGTCGTGCACATCCGGGTGCGCCTTGATGTACGCCTCGGCGTAGGCGCGATACGCTCCGATATTGGTCTGGCGACGGCGGTTCGCAGGCAGCTTGCCTGGCTCGCCCAGGGCGTCGTTCCAGCGCTGGATGTCTTCGCGCTTCTGCTTCAGGTACGCGGCGAGCAGGTGGATCTTCGCAAAACGCTCGATCTCGCCTTCCTCCAGGAACCGTACGCAGGCCGCATCGACGAACAGCTCGCGCTTGATTCGGCGGCCACCGGAATCCGACATGCCGCGCCAGTTCTGGAACGATTCGGAGATGAGCCGCCACGTTGGAACGGTGACAATGGTGCGATCGAAGTTACGCACCTTCACCGTGTGCAAGGTGATATCGATGACATCGCCATCCACGCCGGCGGAGGTCATGGTGATCCAGTCGCCAACGCGGAGCATGTCGTTGGTACTGAGCTGGATGCCCGCGACGAAACCGAGGATGGTGTCCTTGAACACCAGCAGCAGAACGGCCGACATGGCGCCGATGCCCGAGAGAAGCAATGCGACGTTCTGGTGGGTAAGCCGGGTGATGACGACGACCACGGCCACGATCCACAACACCAGTTGCAACAGCTGGACCACGCCCTTGATCGATCGCTTGCCAGCCGGCGTCGCGCTGTACAGCGATTCAAACGCGATTAATGCGCGACCGATGGCAGCAATGACGCATACGATCATCCAGCACACGGCGACATCGCGGATGAAACCGGCGAGGCCGTCATCCCCCTTTACCTCGAGGAACAACACGATGCCGTAGTACACGACAATGGCGGGCAACATGCGCGCCAGCCAACGGAACGCGCCGAATTCATACAACGCGTCATCCCAGCGCCACGCGGTGTGGCGCGTCGCGACGCGCACCACGCGGTGCAGGAACACCCGGCCGACAAGGCCAACCAGCCAGGCGACAACGAACAGGCCAGCGATCGCGCCCGCACGCTTCAACTCAATCACGGTGAACATGTCGTCCATGTCGATAACTACTCCAGGGAAAATCAGGCCGGCCGCGTGCCGCGCTCGATGCGCACGCCGACTGCACGGGCGCCACGTACGGCGCCCGGCTTGGAAAGTTTCAAGCGCACCCACGCGACGCCGAACTCCTCGCGGATGATTTCGGCGCAACGCTCGGCCAGCGTTTCGACCAGGCCAAAACTGGATGATTCGACATACGCCTGCAGCCGCTTGGAGATCGACTTGTAGTTCAGGGTGTCATTGATGTCGTCGGTCGCTGCCGGGCGACGGTTATCGAACGCCATCTCCAGGTCGAACGACAGCGTCTGCCGGATCCGGCGCTCCCAGTCGTAGATGCCGATGACCGCTTCGATGCGCAGGTCTTCGATGAAGACGATATCCATGAGGCCCGTGGTGCGAGAAAAAGGGCCTTACAGGGTACCCGGTACCGCGTTCCTCTTGTAGGAGCGCGCTTGCGCGCGACCTCCATTACGCGGCAGGCGGGAGGGTTTCCAGGCTCCACCGGGGGAACACCTCAATGGTGTCGTCCTGGTGCTGCCCGGCAGCGAGGCGGATCGCACCGGCCAGGGCGATCATCGCGCCGTTATCGGTGCAGAACTGCAGGCGCGGGAAGTAAACGCGGAACCCGTCCTTCGCGCCCGCTTCGGCGAGCTGCTCGCGCAACCGCTTGTTGGCGCCCACGCCGCCGGCGATCACCAGGCGCTTCGCGCCGGTAGCCTCGAGGGCGCGCCGGCACTTGATCGCCAGGGTATCGACAATGGCTTCCTCGAACCCACGCGCAATGTCAGCCCGGGTCTGCTCCGACTTATCGGAGGCCTGCCAAGCCAGCAAGACCTGGGTCTTGAGGCCCGAGAAGCTGAAATCCAGGCCGGGCCGGTCGACCATCGGCCGTGAGAAGCGGAATTTGCCGGGCGTGCCCTGCTCGGCCAGCTTCGCCAGGGCGGGGCCGCCAGGGTATGGCAGGCCCATCAGCTTGGCCGTCTTGTCGAAGGCCTCGCCAGCGGCGTCATCCAGGGTATCGCCCAGGATCCGGTACTCACCGATCGCCTTCACCTCGACCAGCATGGAATGGCCGCCGGAAACCAGCAGGGCCACGAACGGCGGCTCCGGCGGGTCATCCTCGAGTAGCGGCGCCAGGAGGTGGCCTTCCATGTGGTGCACGCCGATGGCCGGCACACCCAGGGCCCAGGCCATGGCTCGGGCCGCCGAGGCACCTACCAGCAGGGCACCGACCAGGCCGGGGCCGGCCGTATAGGCCACGCCGCCCAGGTCGGCCGGGGTCAGGCCAGCATCCTTGAGGGCTTGGCGCACAAGGGGTACCAGCTTGCGCACGTGGTCGCGGCTGGCCAGTTCGGGCACCACGCCGCCGTATTCCGCGTGCAGCTTGATCTGGCTGAACAGGGCATGGGAAAGCAGGCCGCGGCCCGGATTTTCCGGGTCCCAGCGCAGCAGGGCCACCCCTGTTTCATCACAGGAGGTCTCGACGCCTAACACAGGCTTTGAAATTTGCTTTTCGATCACGTTATAATCCGCGGCTCACCCGGGTAGCCCGGGCAGTTTAATCAAGTGGAGTTTCCATGCCGAGCGTTAAAGTCCGCGAGAACGAGCCGTTTGAGCTTGCCCTCCGCCGCTTCAAGCGTACGTGCGAAAAGGCTGGCGTGCTGGCCGAAACGCGCAAGCGCGAATTTTACGAAAAGCCGACCCAGGAGCGTAAGCGCAAGCGCGCTGCTGCTGTGAAGCGCCACCTGCGCCGTCTGTCCCGCGACACGACGCGCCGGACCCGCATGTACTGATTGCCTCGCCGGCCTTTTCGGGCCGGTGCTGGACCCGCGGCTGGCGCGTTCGCCCGCAGCCGCCGCAATCAGGCGGAAATCCCGAGCCGGCTCCCCCGAAAGGTGGAGCCGGCTTTTCGTCGTTCTGGAGAAAACACGATGAGCCTCAAGGCCAAGATCACCGAAGACATGAAGGCCGCCATGAAGGGCGGCGAGAAGGACCGGCTGGCGGTCATCCGCCTGGTCCAGGCCCAGATCAAGCAGCGCGAGGTGGATGAACGGATCGAGCTCGACGACACGCAGGTCCTGGCCGTCCTCGAAAAGATGCAGAAGCAGCGCCGCGACTCGATCGAGCAGTACGACAAGGCCGGCCGCGACGACCTGGCCTCGGTCGAGCGCTACGAGATGACCGTGATCGACGCCTACCTGCCGACCAAGCTCAGCGACGCCGAGCTGGACGCCCTGGTCGATGCCGCCGTGGCCGAATCCGGCGCCACCTCGGCCCGCGACATGGGCAAGGTCGTAGCCCTGGTCAAGGAAAAGGCCGCCGGCCGCGCCGACATGGGCGCCGTGGCAGGCAAGGTCAAAGCCAAGCTGACCTGATAAACACCGGCCGCGGCGGCAGATTCACGGTTTCACAAACGGCCCACACGGCCCACCGCATCCTTCCCGCCGCGGCAGGGGGAGCGTCCTCCGGCTCTTTTGGAGGGAATCCCCATGCTTAAGTACGCCATCATTTTTGGCCTCATCGCCCTGGTCACGGGCGCCCTGGGCTTCAGCAAGGTCTCGGGTATTGCCGCGACCATTGCCAAGGTCTGCTTCGCCATCTTCCTGATCCTGTTCGTGATCGCCATCCTCGCCGTCATCGGCGTGTTCAAAATGGCGTTCTGACGCATCCGTCAAGCTCCTCGCGGAAACGGTTGCGTGGCATCCTAGGCGACTGATGCGCGGCCGTATCCCAGACAACTTCATTGACGACCTCCTGACCCGCGTCGACATCGTCGACGTGATCGAGAAGCGCGTGCCCCTGAAGAAGGCGGGACGGGAGTGGACGGCCTGCTGCCCGTTCCACAACGAGCGCTCGCCCTCGTTCTATGTGAGCCCCACCAAGCAGTTCTACCACTGCTTTGGCTGTGGGGCCCACGGCAGCGCTGTCCGCTTCCTGATGGATTACGACCGGCTGGAGTTCCCCGACGCCATCGAGGAGCTGGCCCAGTCGGTCGGCATGAAGGTGCCTTACGAGGGCGGCCGGGACGACAAGCCCCGTGAAGACCGCACCGACCTCTACACCCTGCTGGACGAGGCGGCGAGCTTCTACCAAAAGGAGCTGGGCACGAGCGACGAGGCCAGGGCCTACGTCGAAAAGCGTGGCCTGGATGAGGAAACTCTCAAGCGCTTCCGCATCGGCTGGGCGCCAGCCGGCTTCGATGGCGTGCTGAAGGCCCTCGGGACCAGCGATGCCCGCCGCAAGCTGCTGAACGATGCCGGCATGGTCGCCAGCAACGAGCGCGGCAACCGCTACGACCGGTTTCGCGAGCGGGTCATGTTCCCGATCCTGGACCGCCGTGGCCGCGTCATCGCCTTTGGCGGGCGCGTGCTGTCGTCCGACCAGGGCCCGAAGTACCTCAACTCGCCCGAGACCCCCCTGTTCCACAAGGGCCGCGAGCTGTTCGCCCTGTGGCAGGTGAAGCAGGCCCACCAGACGGTCACCCGGATCATGGTGGTCGAGGGCTATATGGACGTGATCGCCCTGCACCAGGCCGGCCTGCCGATCGCGGTGGCCACCCTGGGTACCGCGACCACCCCGGATCACGCGGAAGTGCTGTTCCGCGCCGCCCCCGACGTCTTCTTCTGCTTCGACGGCGACCGGGCCGGCCGCCAGGCCGCCTGGCGCGCCGTGGAATCGATCCTGCCGCGCATGCGCGATGGTCGCCAGGCCCACTTCCTTTTCCTGCCTGATGGCGAGGATCCGGACACCCTGGTGCGCAAGGAAGGCAAGGACGGCTTCGAGAAACGCATGAAGGAAGCCATGCCGCTCTCCGAATACTTCTTCGAAGAACTCGGGCGCGATGTGGATACCACCCGCCTGGATGGCCGCGCACGACTGGCGGAGCGGGCACGCCCACTGATCGCCAAGCTGCCCGATGGCGCCTTCCGCGACCTGATGGCCGATGAGCTGAAGCGCCGGACGGGCGCCGGGGCCACGTTTGAGCCCGAAGCGGCCCCACAGCGCGCCACGTCGGCCAACCGACCCGCCAACGTCCAGCGCAGCCTGGTCCGCAGCGCGATCACGCTCCTGCTGGCCCAGCCCGGGTTGGCCCTGGAGGTTGAGCCACCCTACCCTTTCCTGCGCCTGGACCGCCCCGGC
The DNA here is from genome assembly GCF_023078495.1 of Luteibacter aegosomatissinici. NCBI lineage: Bacteria > Pseudomonadati > Pseudomonadota > Gammaproteobacteria > Lysobacterales > Rhodanobacteraceae > Luteibacter > Luteibacter aegosomatissinici. The sequence goes on from NZ_CP095742.1 coordinate 4,476,358, forward strand.
GTGGATCTGCTGGCCGAACTGATCGATGTGGTCCGATCGCGCCCCGATATCCGGCCGGCGGTACTCGTCGAGCACTTCATGGAGCGCGCCGAATACGCCTCCCTGCAGAAGCTGATGCAGGCCGAGGTGGTCGGCGAGGCCGACATGCAGCGGGTGGAATTCCTCGATGCCCTGGCCCAGATGCAGCGCCAGGCCACGACACAACGCCGCGAGTACCTGATCGCCCGCGCCCGGGACGGGGTGCTGGACGACACGGAGAAAGCCGAACTGCGCGTACTGCTGGCCGCGCGCGTGATTTCCGGCGAGCAGGCGGCCGAATGATGCGCTGCACCTGCGATGTCATGCGATCCATGGGATCATCCGGTTTTCGTACCCCGAAGGACCCGGCCGTGGCCGGACGTGCCAAAGCCTGATGGAACTGCTCAATAGCCTCGTCGACGTCTTCGGGCGGAACGGCTACATCGCCGTCTTCCTCGCCCTGATGCTCTGCGGCGCAGGATTGCCCCTGCCCGAAGACATCACCCTGGTCGCCGGCGGCATCATCACCGGGCTTGGCTATGGCGATGTGCACACCATGGTGGGCGTGGGCATGGCCGGCGTACTGGTGGGCGATTCCACCATGTTCCTGCTGGGCCGCCACTTCGGCGGGCGGATCATGCGCTGGCGCTTCGTCGCCCGCCTGCTCACCCCCGAGCGCTACGCCAAGGTCCAGGAAAAGTTCGAACGCTACGGCAACCGGCTCATGTTCGTGGCCCGGTTCCTGCCCGGCATGCGCACCGCGGTGTTCATAACCGCCGGCGCCACCCACCGCGTCGGCTTCCTCCGCTTCCTTCTGCTCGATGGCATGGCCGCCGCCATCAGCGTGCCGATCTGGGTGTACCTGGGTTACCTGGGCGCGCATAACCACGAATGGCTGGCCATGTGGATCCACCGCGGCCAGGCCGGGCTCTGGCTGGCCATCGCCGGTGCCGTGATCGTGGTGGGCGTCCTGTGGTGGCGCCGCCACAAAGCGGCGGAGCGCGAGTGCGAGGCCCAGCACAAGCAGAAATCGATCCCGCCGCGCCTACGCAACGACGAGCGCAGCTAGATTTTTCCGCGCACCGTCGCGCCTACACGAAAATCGTCAAAGACCTACGCAACGCCGAGAAAGTCCCTGCGTCCCATGGACAAGGTAATCGGCGACGATCGGGGCCACGTTCAATCGAACCCGGATACCGATAAGCAAATGGTCGCCAATCTTTCCGAAGGACTCTATGTCGACGAAGTATTGCCCGACATTCGCACATCTGCGGACGTCGACGGCGTGGTCACAAGACTCGTCGTATGCGATGAAATCACACACCTCTACCTACGCGACTATCGTGACCGGGAGCTCAAACTTCTCGTAAGCGACTCCACGCTTGCCTGTGACATCGCACCGCATATTCAGGATGGACTCGTGCGCGTGGTAGCCGATGGATATTGGCAGCGCCTGAAACCGTATGGCTGGCTTCCGAAGCAAGGGGCTTGTTACGCGCGATCGTTCGTCGTTCTCAAAACCACTCCCCTCGCTCAGATCCTCGACGAATTCACAGCGATAGCAGCGGACGGCTGGAATGCGCTCGATGATCCGATGGCAGCGTGGAAAAAATTGAGGGGATGCAAATGAGCAACCAAGCATACCGCGTCCTCGTCGACACCAATTTTCTCATCGCGTGGAAAGGCAGCGTGGTGGATGCGAGCATTCACGTTGCCGCTGCTCGCTTCATAGCGCGTATCACATCCAACCCACGCAGCCAGCTCGTGATTCCAGCTCCAGTCGTCGCCGAGTTCCTGGTCGGAGCAGACGCCAACGCCTTATCCACGATGAACGCATTGGTCGATCAGTCATGGATCGCTGTCGGTGTTTTCGACTACAGCGCCGCGCTGGAACTACACCTGATCGAGCGAGCGGCCGCCTTTCTTGGCGACAAGAAGGATGGCATCGACGCACCTTGGCAAAAGATAAAGTTTGACCGCCAAATCGTAGCCATTTCGCGTTCGTACGAGTGCCAACTTATCGTCACCAATGATCGTGGGGTCGCGGCTACCGCCCTAAGATCTGGCATTCCTGTGTGCCCCATCGCTGCCCTCGACAAAGCCGAGGCGATGATGCAACGAAAGCGTTCTGTCCGAGAACCCGACTCCTTTTGGTACGACGCGTCTCACCCCTGGCTGCCGAGCTCGGCCACGAGCCAATCTCGGAACACAGCCGTCTCTTCCTGAGAGGCCGCCTCCCGCGAGACGGCAAGGTAGTAGCTGTGGCGCAGGGGAACATCGCGGGACACGGGCGCTGCCAGCCGCCCAGCCGCCAGGTCATACGCCACGAGCAGGTCCTGCGCCAACGCCACGCCCTGCCCTTCGATCGCGGCCTGCAGCATCATCGTGCCGTCGCCAAAACCCATCTCGCGCGAGATGGCGCCGGGCTCCACGCCCGCCTCTTCGAACCACTGGTCCCAGCTGGCGATGGCCACGGCACGGCGGCCTGGGCGCTCATGCAGCAGTAAGTGCTGGAACAAGTCAGCCGGTTCGCTGATGCCCTCGGCCACGCGGGGTGCGCACACCGGCGTGTAGCCGGTGGTCACCAAAAGGTCCATGCCCTCGCCAATCCGATCGTCGATCGACAGGTCCCAGCCCGCGTCACCGCCATCGGTCACCACCTCGACGGCGATATCCGGGTGCCTGGTGAAGAAGCGAAACAGCCTCGGCACCAGCCATTTCGTACCAAAGGTGGCGGGCACAGCGACCCTGAGCGAGGCACTCCGCTGGCCCATTACCTGGTCCGTCGCGTGCTGCAATGCACGAAAGACGTCCCGAATGCGTGGGAAATAGTTCTCCCCAGCCGCCGTCAGCGTGAGCTTATTGTTGCTTCGCACAAACAGCGGTATACCGAGGTAAGACTCCAATAATTTGACTTGGGCACTGACCGCAGCAGCCGTTAGCGAAAGTTCTTCGCCGGCCTTGGTAAAGCTTAAATGCTGCGCCGCAAGCTCGAACACACGCACGGCGTTGAGGGGGAGCGAACGCTTCATCGCGAGGTCATCAAGAAAAATTTGGGGAAAGCCCGAAGAAATTCTAGTTTGCCTGTCCCGACAGGTGACGCCAAGAATCCGGTGGCCTTGAGAACGGATCTTCGATGAACACCCTCACCATCGACACCGGTACCACCAACACCCGCGTCACTGCGTGGCGCGATGGCCAGGCCATTGGACAGGCCGCGACCCAGGTGGGCGTACGTGATACCGCGATCACGGGTAATACGAAAAAGCTGGAAGAAGGCCTGCGCGATACGATCACCGCGGCCCTGGCCGACGCAAAGCTCGAGAAGAGCGATATTGGCCGTGTCCTCGCCTCCGGGATGATCACGTCGAATGTCGGCCTCTGCGAAATTCCGCACGTAACCGCCGCCGCGGGCATTGATGACCTGGCCAGGGCCATGCGCGAATCCCTCGTCGAGACGGTGTGGCACCAGCCCATCTGGTTCGTACCTGGCGTGCGCAATGCCGTGGATCACATTGGCCTGCATAACTGCGAGGCCATGGACATGATGCGCGGCGAGGAAACCGAATCCTTCGCGCTGGTCGAACGGCTGAACCTGCATGAGCCCACTGTCATCGTGTTGCCGGGCTCGCACTCCAAGTTCGTCAGTATCGATGCGAAACAGCGTATCGAAGGCTGCGTGACCACGCTGGCCGGCGAACTGCTCCATGTGATTTCGCACGACACCATCCTCGCCGGCTCGCTGAAGGATGGGTTCGCCAAGCGCATCGATCCGGAGATGCTGCTCGCCGGCGCCGCCTCGGCCAAGCGCATTGGCCTGGGCCGCGCGTGCTTCAGCGTGCGCATCCTCGATCAGTTCGCCGTGTATGACGCGAACGCGCGTGCCAACTTCCTGCTCGGCGCCGTGCTCGGTTCCGATCTGCTCACCCTGAAGAATTCCAGCGCGATCCGGATGAGCCCGGGCACGCGCTTTGTGATCAGTGGCAAGCCGATCCTGCGCGAGGCCATTGCCCGCCTTGTGGAAGGCGACGATTTCTTTTCCGGCACCGTCACGGTGCTTGGCGACGACGAGCAGAGCGACCTGGCCGGACACGGCGCCATCGCCATCGCCCGCCGGCGCGGCCTGCTCGACTAACCTGCGACATTTAGGAGGGAACGCATGAAGATCAAGTTTGCCCTGGGCGTGAAAGCCCTCGCACTGGCCCTGGCCATGGCGGCTGGCTCGTCGGCCTTTGCCGCCGATGAACCGGTCAAGATCGGCTTCGTCGTGAAGCAGCCGGAAGAGCCCTGGTTCCAGGACGAATGGAAATACGCCGAGCAAGCGGCCAAGGAGAAGGGCTTCACGCTCGTGAAGATCGGCGCGCCCGATGGCGGCCAGGTGCTGACGGCCATCGACAACCTGAAGGCGCAGCATGCCCAGGGCTTCGTCATCTGTACGCCTGATGTGAAGCTCGGCCCGTCCATCGTCGCCAAGGCGAAGATGAACCACCTGAAGCTCATGACCGTCGACGATCGCCTGATCGATGGTTCTGGCAAGCCGATCGAATCCGTGCCGCACATGGGCATCTCGGCCAGCAAGATTGGTGAGCAGGTCGGCCAGGCCATCGCCGACGAAATGAAGAAGCGTGGCTGGAAGCCGGAAGAAACCGGCGCCCTGCGCATCTCGTACGACCAGTTGCCGACGGCGAAGGATCGTACCGATGGTGCCGTCGCCGCACTGACGGCCGCCGGCTTTCCGAAGGCTAACGTCGTGAATGCGCCCGAGGCCAAGACCGATACCGAGAACGCGTTCAACGCCGCGAACATCGCGATCACGCAGAACCCCAAGTACAAGCACTGGATCGCGTTCGGCCTGAATGATGAAGCCGTGCTGGGCGCCGTGCGCGCCGCCGAAGGCCGCGGCTTCCGCGCCGACAACATGATTGGCGTCGGTATCGGCGGCAGCAAGTCGGCGCTCAACGAGTTCGCCAAGGCGGAAGCCACGGGCTTCTTCGGCAGCGTGCTGATCAGCCCGAAGCGCCATGGCTATGAAACGTCGATCGATATGTACGAGTGGATCAAGAACGACAAGGCCCCGCCGCCCCTCACCCTGACCACCGGCCGCCTGATCACCAAGGCCAACGCCGCCGAAGTGCGCAAGGAAATGGGCCTCTGATGAGCACGACGACGAACGCGCCGCGCCTGGAATTCCGCCATATCGGGAAAACCTTCCCCGGCGTGCGCGCGCTCGGCGACGTGGGCTTCAGCGTACGTGCGGGAAGCGTGCACGGCCTTCTCGGCGAGAACGGTGCAGGCAAGTCCACCATGATGAAGATCCTCGGCGGGGAGTACATCCCCGACGAGGGTGAGGTCGCGATCGACGGCGAGGTCATGCAGTTTCGCAAGGCCGCCGACGCGATCGCCGCCGGCGTCGCGGTGATCCACCAGGAGCTGCAGTACGTTCCTGAGCTCTCGGTGATGGAAAACCTGCTGCTGGGTCGCCTTCCCACTCGCTTCGGCATGGTGGACCGGCGCAAGGCACTGGCATGGACACGCGAACAACTCAATGCGTTGGGCGTCGATCTCGATCCGCGCGCGAAACTGAAGTCACTGTCGATCGGCCAGCGGCAGATGGTCGAGATCGTCAAGGCGATTCTGCGCGACGCCAAGATCCTTGCGCTGGACGAGCCCACGAGCTCGCTCTCGCACCGCGAAACCGAAGTGCTATTTCGCCTGGTGAACGACCTGCGCGCGCAGGGCAAGGCAATGATCTACATTTCGCACCGCCTCGACGAGATCTTCGAGCTGTGCGACGCCGCCACGATCTTCCGCGATGGCCGCAAGGTGGCCGATTACGACACGCTCGAAGGCGTGACCCGCGACGCACTGGTGCAGCGCATGGTGGGCCGCGACATCGGCGACATCTTCGGCTACAAGCCGCGTGAGCAGGGCGCGGTGCGCCTCGCCGTGAGCGGCGTGAGCAGCCGTGCCGTCCCGCAGCCGGTGAGCTTCGAGGTGAAGGCAGGCGAAATCGTCGGCTTCTTCGGCCTGGTCGGCGCCGGCCGCTCCGAAATCATGCGCGCGGTGTACGGTGCGGATCGCCGCCTCTCTGGCGAGGTCAGCGTCGACGGCCGTGCGGTCAAGGCCTCGCACATCCGCGACAGCATCCGCAACGGCCTGGTGTTCTGCCCCGAAGACCGCAAGGAAGAGGGCATCATCGGTGTTCGCTCGGTCTCCGAGAACATCAACATCAGCGCCCGGCGCAACCACCTTACCGCCGGCCTTTTCGTCAACGATCGCAACGAGGCGCGCACCGCCGATACCTTCATTGAGCGCCTGCGTATCCGTACCCCGCACCGCCGCCAGGAGATCCGTCTTCTCTCGGGCGGCAACCAGCAGAAGGCTGTGCTTTCGCGCTGGCTGGCCGAGAAGGACCTGCGCGTGTTGATCGTTGACGAACCCACTCGCGGTATCGACGTGGGTGCCAAGAATGAAATCTATAACGTGCTCTACGAGCTGGCCGGACGCGGCGTGGCGGTGGTGATGATCTCGAGCGAACTGCCTGAAGTGCTCGGCGTGTCGGACCGCGTGATCGCCATGTGCCGTGGGCGCATCACCGCCCAGTTCAACCGTGGCGAAGCGAACGAGGAGAACGTCCTCGCCGCCGCGCTACCCGAAGGCGCCAGCGCCACCCCCATGAGGAATGCTTGAAGCCATGACCGAGACCAACGCCGCCGCCATCGGGGCTGCCCGCGAGACGCAGGCTGACCGCCGCCGCGCCCTGCTCTGGCAGATCGTGGACGATTACAGCCTGATCCTGATCTTCATCGCCTTGTTCGCGGTGCTCAGCCTCACGGTGCAGTACTTCTTCAGCTGGGACAACGTGGTGGGCCTGGCCCTCTCCGTCTCGCAGATCGGCATGGTGGCCTGCACCATGATGTTCTGCCTGGCCTCGCGCGATTTCGATCTTTCGGTGGGCTCCACGGTCGCCTTCGCCGGCGTCATGTGCGCCATCGTTTCCAATGCCACGGGCAGCGTGGTCCTCGGCATCGGCGCCAGCCTGGTCGCCGGCGCGCTGATCGGCGCCGTGAACGGCGTGGTCATCGCCAAGCTCAAGATCAACGCGCTGATCACGACCCTGGCCACCATGGAGATCGTGCGCGGCCTGGCTTTCATCACCTCGCAGGGCCAGGCAGTCGGCGTGACCAGTGAAGCATTCTTCACCCTGGGTGCGCTGGAGCTCTTCGGGCTGCCGGTACCGGTGTGGATTACGCTGGCCTGCTTCGTGGTGTTCGGCGTGCTGCTGAACAAGACGATTTACGGCCGAAACACCCTGGCCATCGGCGGCAACCCGGATGCGGCGCGCCTGGCCGGCGTGGCCGTGGATCGCGTCCGCATCGCCATCTTCCTCATCCAGGGTGTCGTCGCGGCACTGGCCGGAATTATCCTGGCCAGCCGCATGACCAGCGGCCAGCCCAATGCGGGCGAGGGCTTCGAGCTCAACGTGATCTCGGCCTGCGTGCTGGGCGGGGTCTCCCTCATGGGCGGCCGTGCAACGATCAGCGGGGTGCTCGTTGGCGTTCTCATCATGGGCACTGTGCAAAATGCCATGAGCCTCATGAATATCGATGCTTTCTACCAATACCTCGTGCGTGGCGCGATCCTGCTTATCGCCGTGCTCGTGGACCAGCTCAAGAACCGCAGGCAATCGCGCTGATGACCGATGCGTTCAAACCGCTTTCCGAACACCGCCAGGCCCATGCCGAGGGCGTGATCTGGGATGACCTGGCCAATGTCGTTCGCTGGACCGATATCGCGACCTCGCAATTATTCGCCTACGACCCGGCCACGGGCCGGGTGACCGACGAGAAGCTGCCAGCACGTGTGTGCTGCTTTGCCCTTACCCACCAGAAAGGTGTGTTGCTGCTGGCGATGGAGAAGCAGGTGGCGCGCTACGACACGCGCGACGGCACGCTGACCGTGCTTGAGGATATCGAGCCCGAGATCCTGGGTACGCGGGCCAACGACGGGCGCTGCGATCGCGCGGGCAACCTCGTGTTCGGCACCCTGAACGAGCGCGGGCCCGAAAAGGTCGCCTCGTTCTGGCGTTACACGCGCGAGGGCAAACTGCACCGGCTGGCGCTGCCCAAGGCCGCCATCACCAACAGCATCTGCTTCAGCCCCGACGGCGAGACGATGTACTTCACCGATTCCCCCACGGCGCAGATCATGGCCTGCGACTACGATGCCGCCAGCGGTGAGGTCGACCGCATCCGCGTGTTCACCGAACTGCGCAAGGGCATGGAACCGGATGGCTCGACGATCGATGCCGACGGCTTCCTCTGGAATGCCGAATGGGGCGCCTCCCGCGTCGTGCGCTACGCGCCGGATGGCCGCATCGACAGCACGATCGAGCTCCCCGCGCGCCAGCCGAGCTGCGTCACCTTCGCCGGCCCTGCCCTGGACCGCATGGTGATCACCTCCGCGTTCAAATACCTGGATGAGGCCGTGGTGAAGCAGGAGCCCCGCAACGGCGCCATCTTCATCGGCACGCCACCGCGTGGCCACGGCCTCCCCGAAGCACGTTATGGCGATGAGGTAGCTGCATGAGCACTCCCGTGACACCCGATCCGCGCACTACCCCGCTTCCCCGCCTGGCCGGCAAGGTCGCCATCGTCACCGGTGCCACGCAGGGCATCGGCGCCGCCACCGCAAAGCTGTTTGCGGCGCATGGCGCTTCGATCGTGCTGAATGTGTTGGAAGACAACGCACAGGCTCGCAAGACCCTCGACGAACTCCATACCGACAAGGCCATGCTGTTCCAGGCCGACGTGACGGACGCCGGTGCGATCCAGCGCATGGTCGATGCCGCCAACGAGCGCTTTGGTGCTGCCGACGTGCTGGTGAACAACGCGGGCATCAACGTGTTCAACGATCCGCTCTCGCTGAGCGATGAGGAGTGGACACGTTGCTTCGAGGTAGACCTGAAAGGCGCGTGGAACTGCGCCAAGGCTGTGCTGCCGGGCATGCTTTCGCTAGGCCGGGGCAGCATCATCAATATTGCCTCGGTGCACGGCCACAAGATCATCCCGCACTGCTTCCCCTACCCGGTCGCCAAGCACGGCCTGATCGGCCTGACCAAGGCACTGGGCATCGAATATGCGGCGAAGAACATCCGGGTGAATTCGATTTCGCCGGGCCTGGTCCTCACGGCGATCGCCGAGGCTGGCTTCGCCGCTGCAGCGGACCCAGAGGCCGAGCGCCGCAAGCAGACCGAGATCCTGCCAAACAAGCGCATTGGTACACCGGAGGAGATCGCCTATACGGCACTATTCCTCGCCTCCGATGAAGCCCGCTACATCAACGCCGCCGACATCCGCATCGATGGCGGCCGTTCGCAGCTCTACCACGAGTAATTCCATGGTCTGGCCTACCGCGTTACCGCTCATCGCCATCCTCCGCGGCATCACGCCGGACGATATCGTCGCGCACGTCGAGGCGCTGATCGAATCCGGCTTCGACGCCATCGAGGTACCCCTCAACTCCCCCGACTGGCACCGCAGCATCCCTATGGCCGCCCAGACGGCCGGAGACCGGGCCCTGGTCGGCGCCGGCACGGTGCTCACGCCGGAGGACGTGGACCGGGTCGCGGACCTGGGTGGCCACCTGCTGGTGACGCCGAACACCTACCCGGAGGTGATCCGCCGCGGCCGCGAGCGTGATATGTACACCTCGATCGGCTTCACCACACCCAGCGAGGCCTTTGAAGCCCTGCGGGCGGGCGCACAGTCGCTGAAGCTGTTCCCTGCCAACGTGTATGGGCCGGCCTACGTCAAGGCGATCCGGGCGGTGCTGCCGCCCGACGTTCCGCTACTGGCGGTGGGCGGCGTAACCCCTGACAATCTGGCTCAGTTCCTTGATGCGGGCTGCATCGGCGCCGGGCTCGGCAGCGACCTGTACAAGCCAGGCCAGCCGGTGTCGCGGACGCGCGAGCGCGCCGAAGCCTTTGTAAAAGCCTACCGTTCGGTCTAAGCATGAAAGTAACCAAGATCACCACGTACCGCGTTCCACCCCGATGGATGTTCCTGAAAATGGAAACCGACGAGGGCGTCATCGGCTGGGGCGAACCGGTCGTGGAAGGGCGCGCACGCACGGTCGAGGCGGCGGTGCATGAACTTTCCGAGTTCATCATCGGCAAGGATCCGGCGCACATCAACGATCTCTGGCAGGCCATGTACCGCGGCGGCTTCTACCGCGGCGGCGCCGTGTTCATGAGCGCCATGGCCGGCATCGACCAGGCGCTTTGGGATATCAAGGGCAAGGTGCTTAACGCGCCGGTCTACGAACTCCTCGGCGGCCGTGTGCGTGATCGCATGAAGACCTACTGCTGGGTCGGTGGCGATCGCCCGGCGGACATCATCGCGCAGATGAAGGAGCGCCTCGCCCACGGCTTCGATACGTTCAAGATGAACGGCTGCGAGGAGATGTCGATCATCGCCTCCAGCAAGCAGGTGGATGCCGCGGTGGCCAAGGTGGCGGAGATTCGCGAAGCCTTCGGCAACACCATCGAGTTCGGCCTGGATTTCCACGGCCGCGTGTCCGCACCGATGGCCAAGGTACTGGTGAAGGAACTGGAGCCGTTCCGCCCGCTCTTCATCGAAGAACCCGTGCTGGCCGAACAGGCCGAGTATTACCCGCGAATCGCTGCGCAGACGTCCATCCCCATCGCCGCCGGCGAGCGCATGTATTCGCGCTACGAGTTCAAAGGCGTGCTGGAGCGTGGTGGCATCTCCATCATCCAGCCGGATCTGTCGCATGCCGGTGGCATCACGGAGTGCTTCAAGATCGCGGCCATGGCCGAGGCCTACGATGTGGCGCTCGCACCGCACTGCCCGCTCGGCCCCATCGCCCTGGCCGCGTGCCTGCATGTGGATTTCGTTAGCTGGAACGCCACGCTGCAGGAACAGAGCATGGGTATCCACTACAACAAGGGTGGCGAGGTGCTCGATTACGTGCGCAACAAGGAGGCGCTGAAGCTCGATGATGGCGGCTACGCCCTGCCGTTTACCGGCCCGGGCCTGGGTATCGATGTGAACGAAGAGCTGGTGATCGAGCGCAGCCGCGACGTGCAGGACTGGCGCAACCCGTTGTGGCGGCACCCGGATGGGTCGGTCGCGGAGTGGTAAACAACTGAATCGCTTGCATTTATATATATTATCCACAATTATTCATATCTGGATAATTGTGGATAATCTTTCGTGACCCAGTCCTTCGACCTCCCCTACTTCCCGCGCGGGCCCTTGGTCGAAGAAGTGCTTCAAATCCTCACCAGCGGGCTGAAGCAAGGTGTCACGCTATTCGCCCCTCGCCGTCAGGGCAAGACATCATTCGTTCGCCACGAACTCATCCCCGCGGCGAATGATCGCGGATGGCAGACCCTGTACATCGACTTGTGGCGACGACGTGGCGAGCCCGAACTCGCATTAGTGGAAGCACTTGAGGGTTTTCTGGAATCACGCCAAAGCGGTTGGCGACGGAAGCTTCGCTTCAAAGAATTCAAGGCGAAGGCAAGCGCGGGCGCCGCTACGATCGAGTCGACGCTTGAACCCGTCGGCTTCGCCGCGGATCCCGTGCTCGAGAACAGGCTCGATGTCGCGCTGACCGCCTTGGCCGACAAAGGAGTGACCTTACTCATTCTCGATGAGGTTCAGGCACTTGCCGGCGCGAAGCGCGAGGACTTCGTGGCGGCACTGCGAACGGTCATCCAAAAGCTTCAGGGAAAGCTTCTTGTGTTCTATACCGGCTCGTCGCGTGACGGCCTGAACAGCATGTTCCGCCAGCAAAAAGCTCCTCTTTTTGCCTCTGCCATGGCGGTTCAATTACCGGATCTTGGCGATGCATTTATCGAAGATCGGCTTTCGTTCCTTCGTCTGCGCACGCAAGCGGTCGTGAGCAAGCAAGCGCTGGATGCCGCCTTCGAGACACTTGGCCGGACGCCGGAGTTCTTGAATGAAGTGATATTGCACCTGCTCATTGCAGGCAATGGTGATATCGATGCAGCCATGGGCCGCTGGGTGCATGCACAAAACGACACCGGGCTTGGATCCGTCCTGGACGAACTCAAGCCCCTCGAACTCGGCGTCATGAATCTGCTTGCGCAGCCCGCCCACCCCTCGGTGTATAGCTCCGAAGCGCTCGAATGGCTCTCCGCTCGTATCAACACAAGCGAGAAGTTGACCCCCGCACGAGTGCAAGCTGCGCTAAAGAAGCTAATGCGCATGGAACTTGTCGGGCCAACGGGACGTCACGGAGAGTATGAAATCGAAGATCGCGCGACACTACTTCAGTTGCGGGCTATCGACGCGAATCAATAATTCGAGTCTGGCCAACCTCGAGCCCGTCAAGTCGATAGTCACCAATTGCCTCCCGAATCAGGCGAAGCGTCGGCAAGCCCACAGCGGCCGTCATGCGGCGCACCTGTCGGTTCCGCCCTTCACGCAGCGTGATCCGCAACCATGCGTCAGGGACCGTCTTGCGAAAGCGCACGGGCGGGTCACGTGGCCACAGCCATTCGGGCGCATCGATGAGCTCCGCACCCGCCGGCAGTGTCGGCCCGTCATTCAATACGACACCGCGGCGGAGCCTATCGAGCGCTTCCTCCGTGGGCGTGCCTTCCACCATCACCACGTACGTCTTCGGCTGCTTGTGCTTCGGATCGGCCAGGCGGTGCTGCAGCTTTCCGTCATCGGTCAGCAACAGCAGCCCCTCGCTGTCGTGGTCCAGCCGCCCGGCGGCGTAGACACCTTTCTGCGTCACGAAGTCGGCCAGCGTACGCCGGCCGGCTTCGTCGGTGAACTGGCACAGCACCCCGAAAGGTTTGTTCAGGGCGACCAGCACGTTACTGCGCAGGCTTCACGAAACGCAGCGTCATGCGATCGGATTCACCGATGGCCTGCCACTTGGCCTTGTCGGTTGCGCCCATGTCGTACGTCGGCGGCAGGGTCCACACCCCCTTGGGGTGGTCGTGATTGTCCTTCGGGTTCGCATTCACTTCGCTCTGGCCATCCAGCTTGAAGCCGGCATCGGTGGCGAGCTTGATCACGTAATCGGTGGGCAGGTAGCCGCTGTTGACCACCTGATCCAGGGTCTTGCCCTTGTCCGCGCGGTGATCTTCCACGCCCAGCACGCCACCCGGCTTCAGTACCTTGAAGAACGACTTGAACATGGCCTCGGCGCTGCCATCAGCCGCCCAGTTATGCACGTTGCGGAAGGTAAGCACCATGTCGGCCGAGCCATCCGGGCCGAGGGTGGGCTGCTTGTTGTCGAACTCAACGAACTTGGCGTTGGAGTACTGCTGCGGACCGAACTTGAACTTGTTCTCGAGCGCCGTGCGGCTCTTCGAACCCGGCGGCACGGCGGCGATGTAGTGGCCATGCGCGTTGAGGTAAGGCGCCAGGATCTCGGTGAACCAGCCACCCGACGGCCAGATCTCGATCACGGTCATGTCCGGGCGGATGCCGAAGAAGGTCAGCGTTTCCTTGGGATGGCGGTACACGTCGCGAGCGGTGTTCTTCGGATCGCGCCACTTGCCTGCGATCGCCTGGTCGAGCTGGGCGGCAGAGGCCTGGCTGGCACTGGCCGGCGGTGTTGCCTGGGCCGGCTGGTCGGCTTCGAGCGCCATGGCGGCAGCCGGGAGGGAGAAACCGACGAGGCCTGCGAGGATGAGCTTCTTCATGGCGACTACCACCGTTGGGGGACAGGGCCGGAAGGCTAGCACGGGCCTGCCTGCGACGACGCGTGCCTTGCGGTACCCCTCACGAATGAACGAGCATCATCCGGTTTCCCCACAGGGAAGATCCCCATGCCCCTCCCCCCGCCCCGTCGCCTCGTGGGTGCCATCCTTCTTGCGCTGACCGTTTCGGCCCATGCGCAGGATGCCCAGCCACTGGCCCCCGTGGTTGTAACCGCCACGCGCACCGCGCAGTCGCCGTATGACATCCCGGCGGCCATCGATTCGGTTCGAACGCCGCCCGATGGCACGCTCGATGTGAATCTTTCCGAACGCCTGCAATCGATTCCTGGCGTCACCGCACGCGATCGACAGAACTACGCGCAGGACACGCAGATCTCGATCCGCGGCTTCGGCGCACGCTCCACCTTCGGCATTCGCGGCATCCGCCTGTATACCGACGGCATCCCGGCGACGATGCCCGATGGCCAGGGCCAGGTCACCCATTTCAACCTCGATTCGGCCGAGCGCGTGGAAGTGCTGCGTGGGCCCTTTTCAGCGCTCTACGGCAACGCGTCCGGGGGTGTGATCCAGCTGTTTACCGCCGACGGCACGGAGCCCCCAGAGCTTCGCTTCGGCGTAGCGGGCGGCAGCAACGGCGTGTTCCGCGCCTCGGCGAACGCGCGCGGCGTAGAAGGCCCGGTCGACTACAACATCGATCTCAGCCACTTCCGCACCAGTGGCTACCGTGACCACAGCGCCGCACGGCGCGAGTCCGGCAACGCCAAGCTGGGCTGGAAGATCGATGAGGACCGGAAGCTCACTCTCGTTCTGAACGCGGTTGACATCCCCGGCGCGCAGGACCCGCTCGGCCTGACCAAGGCGCAGTTTCACGCGGATCCGCGCCAGGTCGCCAGCGTGGCGGATACGTTCAATACACGCAAATCCGCCGACCAGCAGCAGGCCGGCCTTATTTACGACCAGCGCATCGACGACGCGAACAGCCTGCGCGTGATGACTTACTACGGCCAGCGCACGGTCACGCAGTATCTTTCCATTCCCGTGGCGACCCAGCTCTCGCAACCTGGCAACTCCGGCGGTGTCGTGGACCTCGGGAACGCCTATGGCGGCGGCGACGCGCGCTGGACGTGGCGCCACGAACTCCTGGGCCGCCCCTTCGAATTTGCCACGGGCGTCGCCTACGATAACCAGCACCAACACCGTGAGGGCTATAACAATTTCGTCGGCAGCATGCTCGGTGTGCGTGGCGCCTTGCGTCGCGACGAGATCGACCGCGTCTTCGATTTCGACCAGTACGCCCAGGCGACCTGGCGCGTGGCCGATGCGTGGACGCTGATGGGTGGCGTTCGCCATAGCGACGTGCACTTCAGTTCCACCGACCGATACATCGTGCCGGGCAACCCCGACGATAGCGGTAGCGAGCGGTATAGCGCGACGACGCCCGTATTCGGCGTGCTGTGGCGAGCGGCCAATTGGGCGCACCTCTACGCGAACTGGGGTCGTGGCTTCGAGACGCCGACGTTCTCCGAGATTGGCTACCGCGCCGATGGCGGTGCCGGCCTGGCCTTCGACCTGAAGCCGTCGAAATCCGAGAACATGGAAGTGGGCCTGAAACTGCGCCCGACCGATGCGATCAGCGCGGGCGTGGCCGTGTTCCGGGCGGACAGCGACAACGAACTTGCCGTCGCCACGAATGTGGGCGGCCGCACCACATACCAGAACATCGCCCGCTCACGTCGGCAGGGCATCGAGGCCTCCTTCGACGGCGAGCTTGCGCAGGACCTGCACCTGCTGGCGTCGTACACCCATCTGCAAGCCAGCTTTCGCACGCCGTTCCTTACCTGCGTATCGGCCGGGTGTGCCGCACCCGACACCCCCGTGGCGGCCGGCACCCGTATCCCGGGCGTGCCGCGCTCCATGGGCTACGCGGCGCTGAAGTACGGCAGGGAAACGGGCGTGCAGGCGGGGATCGACATGAACGCGATGGGCTCGACCACGGCCAACGATCTGGGCACCGCCGTGGCACCTGGCTACGTACTGTTCGGCCTGTCAGGCGGGTACATCTTCGATAACGGCCCGTGGCGGGTGAACACTTTTGCCCGCGTGGATAACCTCGCCGACCGGCATGTGATCGGGTCGGTTATCGTCAATGATGGCAACGGGCGGTATTTCGAGCCGGCGCCAGGGCGGACGTTCCTGGTCGGCGTGGATGTGCGGTGGCGATAACGCCGATCACACGGTAGGAGCCCACCCTGTGGGCGACGCCGTTCGCGAGGGAGCCACAGCGCCCGCTACGTCGTCGCGAAAGATGTCGCCCACAGGGTGGGCTCCTACGCGGAGATGGCGAGCCGCTCGGAGCGGTACATCGCGGCCGTCGCCCACACCGCCAGTGCCGCCGCCGCGAAGCCACCGGCGAGGCACAAGGCCAGCTCCTGCCCCGTGATCCCGTCGCCACGCAGCAGCTGCACGATGCCCAGGTTCTGGCCCAGCAGCGGCACCGCGTACATCCATGCTTCCGGCTTGATCGGAATCACCGACAACAGTGCGCTGGGCAGGATCGGGATGATCATGAGAATCGACAGGTAGGTCTGCGCTTCGCGGTAGCTCTTGGCGAACGCCGAGACGAGCGATTGCAGCGCCGCCAGCAATACGATCAACGGCAGCATGAGCAGCACCACCTGCGCACCGAAATGCAGCCCGAGGTCGAGCGCGATGCCCAGCTTTTCGGTGGGAATGAACCACGGTGCGGTGGCGAACGCGGAAACGCTCAGCAACAGGCTGATAATCGAGAACGTGCAGATCGCCGCCAGTTTGCCGGCCAGGATTTTCCAGCGCGCCACCGGATTCACGAACAACGGTTCCAGTGACTGGCGCTCGCGCTCGCCTGCCGTGAGGTCAATGGCCAGGTACATACCGCCCATGAACACGGTAAGCACGAAGAAGTACGGCAGGAACGAGAACATCAACGCGGAACGCGATTGCGAGGTCGCCTGGTCGCGCTCGGCCACTGTCACCGGCCACGCGGTGGAGGGCGACAGGCCGCGGGCGATGAGCCGCATGGCGCCCTCGCGGCGGGCATAGCTTTCCACCACGCTGCGCACACGCGCGACTGCCGTGTTCGCATCACGACGCGATGAGTCGTACACCAGCTCGACCTGCACCGACTGGCCCTTCTCCCAGGCCTTCACGAAGTCCGGCGCGATGCGGATCACGACATCGGCGCGCATATCGTGCACGGCACGCTCCGGATCGGCCACGGCGGGATCGGCGTCGATACCAGCACCCTTCAATGCCTTCATGAAGTTCGGCGCCAGCTCGGCACCGATCACGGGCACGTGGATCGGCTGGTCGGCCCGCGCTAGCTCACGGTTCACCATGACGTTCATCAACATGATGAACAGCACCGGCCCAAGCAGCGGCCCCGTGATCAGCGCGTTGATCAAGGTGCGCCGGTCACGCAGGTTCTCACGCACTTCCTTCCAGTAGACGGCGGTGAAGGCGTTCATGCGGCCAGTCCCTCGTCGGTACCGATGATCTTCACGAACGCTTCCTCAAGGCTGGTCTGCCCGGTCTGTTCCAGCAGGGCGGCGGGCGTCTCATCGGCCACTACCCGGCCATGGGCGATAACCACGATGCGATCGCATAGCGCGGCCACCTCCTGCATGATGTGGCTGGAGAAGAGCACGCAGCGGCCTTCGTCCTTCAGCTGGTGCATGAAGCGGCGCATGGCGCGGGTCGCCATCACGTCCAGGCCGTTGGTGGGCTCGTCGAGCAACACATTGCGGGGATCATGCACCAGCGCGCGGGCGATGGCGGTTTTCACCCGTTGGCCCTGTGAAAAGCCTTCCGTCCGCCGGGCGGCGATGTCGCGCATCTCCAGCGCATCGATCAGTGCCTCGCGACGGCGCGTGATGTCGGCTTCCTGCATGCCCTGCAGACGGCCGAAATACGTGATGTTCTCCGCGGCGGTAAGGCGCTTGTACAGCCCGCGCGCATCGGGCAGTACGCCCAGGCTGCGGCGCACTGCCACCGGATCGGTCGCGGCGTCGACACCATCGACCAGGACCTGCCCGGCATCCGGCTTCATCAACGTGTAGAGCATCCGCAATGTCGTGGTCTTGCCCGCGCCATTCGGGCCGAGCAAGCCAGTGATTTCACCATCGCGCGCCGTGAAGCTCACGCCGCTCACGGCATGCACCTCGCCAAATGCCTTGCGCAAATCCTTTACTTCGATCATGGCGTGGCTCCGTTGAAACCGACGAATACAGGCGCCGGTGAAAGACGCTCAAGGCACTTTCCATCCAGGCTGCGGGCGTCCGCCTTGTCGATGAACTGATCCAGCAGCCGTGGCATGCAGCCGCGCGCAATGACGTTGTGGCCCTGCCCCCTCAGCACAAAGTGACGGCCGTTCGGAAGGCCCTTCAGCACCTCATCGCCATAGCGCGGTGGCGTGACCGGATCGAACTCGCCCGACATGAGCAGCGTGGGCACCGGCCCCTGTAGCGGCTGGTGGAAATCTGCCGGGCGCTTGCCATGCGGCCACACCGAGCAGGCGGCGCGGAACGCCTCGATCATGTTGTCACCGAGGATGGTGTCCTTGTCCTGCGGCCGGGAAGTGAGCAGATCGGCGTCCTCGGAACAGATGACCGAGTACTGCATGCCGCCATCCATCGTGTCGCCGAGATCACCGGTCAGCAGCTTGGCCTGCCCCAGCAAGGGACCGACATCGCCGCGCGCCGCCGCATCGATCGATAGCGGAAGCAGTGCGGCTGTCTCCGGCGAGTAAGCGAACATGCGAACGACCGTCGCGAGCACATACTCGCTCAGCGTGCGCTGCGTGCTGGCATAGGTCTGCGGATCGCGGAAGCTCACCTTGTGCGGGTTGGCGCGCAGGGCATCACGCAACTGGTACAGCGTCTGATACGGATCGGCAAAGCGTGCCCGGCAGGCCTCGTCGTTCGCGCAGCGGGCGAACTGGGCCTTGAGCGCCGCATCGAGGTTCACGGCGAAATCTTCCCCCAGCACGAGGGCATTGGGGGCCACGCCGTCGAGGGTAAGCGTGCGCACGGCATCCGGGTGGCGCATGGCGTATTGCTGCGCCACCCGCGTGCCGTACGACACACCCAGCACATTGAGCTTCGGTGAACCCAGCGCCTTGCGAAGGTCTTCCAGGTCGGCCACGGCATCCGTCGTGGTGTAGAAGCGCACATCCGCCTGCGCGGAGAGACTGTCCAGGCAGTGCTGCGTCTCCTTGCGCACGGCGGCCACGTCCACACCCCGACTCTCCTCCGAGCCACCGGGTAGATCGTGGTCGTCACCTTCGCGGCAGCTCAACGGGTGCGAGCCACCCGTGCCGCGCTGGTCGAGCAACACCACGTTGCGATGCGCCAGGACGAGCCCCATGGCGGGCGCGATGCTCGCATAGGTTTCAGTCGCCGCCTGGCCAGGGCCGCCCGCGAGGAACACGACAGGATCATCCGCGGGTACCTGCGCGCTGCTGCGCACGACCGCCAGGCGCATGTCGAGCTTGCGGCCATCGGGGTGCTCGCGGTCCTCGGGAACCTGGAAGGGCGCGCACCACGCGGCAGTGGACAGGCCGGAATGCGGTTGCGGCAATTCGCACGGATGGAACACGAGGGAGCCGAGTTTCCATTCGCGCGGGGCTGCGGGTGCAAGCTCGGCGGCAGGCGCCGGTCGCGCCTCGGGCGTGGCATCGGCCTTGCCGTGATGGATCACCTGCCGTCCGGCAAAGGCGGCCACGAGGATCGCGACAACGACAGCGGTGCGGGGTGCGCGTTTCATGCCTTCATGCCTCCGGCGTGAAGATGGATTCGATGGGAAGCGAGAACAGCCGGGCGATCTTGAATGCCAGCGGCAGGCTTGGGTCGTACTTGCCCGTCTCGATAGCGTTCACGGTCTGCCGCGAGACATCCAGGCGCTCACCCAGGTCGGCCTGCGACCAGCCAAGCTCGGTGCGTAGCTCGCGAACACGATTATTCATGGGTGCGGTAGTAAAGGCGGATGCCGCACTTGGTGATGCCGAACAGGCCCATCAGGATCGGGAAGACCCAGATAGCGATGGCCGCCGCATCCGGTGCGACCAGCACCTTGGCGTTCAACAGCAGGCCGTAGGAAAAAAAGCCGAAGCCACCCAGCGCACCGGCAATCGCGATAGCCTCCAGGTCGATGCGCCGCTCCAGTTCATCCTGGTCACGGATCACGCGGATCATGGCGCGGATCACGAATGCGATGGGGATGACGGGAAGCAAGGTCACGATGGTGCGGGCGAGCGTACCGTCCAGCGTCTTCAACCACGAGACCGAGGCGAAGATGAGCACCACGTAACCTGCCATGGCCGGAAAGAACTCACGCAGGTAGCGTTTGTGGACGGCACGCATCGCCATATCAGTGGGCCTCGATGAAATCGTTGAGCGCCTTGCCAAAGGCGGCAGGCTGGTCGAGCATGACATAGTGGCGCGACGGTGCGAGGGCGATCACCTTGGCGTTCGGCGCATCGGCGAGCAACGACGCGTAGTACGCCACCTTCTGTTCCTGCGTGATCTTCATCGGCCCCATCTGCGCGTCCTTTTCCGAGTACGCCGTGATCTCGAGGATCGGCGCCTTCGCCGCCTTCAGCTCGCCGCGGTAATCTGCGCCAGCATCTTCGGCCATGTAACGTGCCACGGCCTTCTGGTCGCTGCGCGCATTCAACGGCGCCACGCGTTCGGCGGTCGCGGGGTCCAGCGTGCCGATGGACTGCATGTAGGCCAGTTGCTGCGCCTTGAATTCGTCCGGCGTCGCGCCCTCGGTCTTCGCCTTCAGCTGGGCAGCGATGGCACCACGTTGCTCGGGTGTGACCCGCTCCATGCCAGGGAAGATGGGCAGGCCATCGACCGCGACCACGCCGCCCGTCAGGTCCGGATGGCGGCCCGCGAAACGCAGGGCGAGCGTGCCACCCAGGCTGTGGCCGACCAGGATGGGCTTATCCAGATGGTTCTTCTGGATGAACTCGGCCAGCGAGGCATCGGCCCGATCCATCCAGTTGCCGTCGGCGGAGGGGGCGGGGGTGCCGTCGAAGCCGGCCAGCGTCACGGCGTAGACGACGTGGTTCTTCTCGAGGTCGGTGATGGTGTCCTTCCACACCCAGGGGCCGCCCGCCAGGCCGGGAATAAGGATGACCGGGCGCCCGGCGCTGCCGTGGCGTTCGACGCTGAGGGTGCCGACGGTGGTGGCACGGGTGGCACTGGCGGCGGCCGTGGCACCCGGCGTGGCGGCATGCAGGGTGGAGGCTGCTGCGGCGGCCATGAGCAGGGCGGCGGCGCGGAAAACGATGCGGTACGACATGTTCGAACCCCTCTTCGTTGGCGTGGAGCGTGTCAAGCACGCTTGACATCATCCTGCCGCCCCTCAGCCACCATGTCAAGGATGCTTTACATCCGTATTTTGTGACATGCGTCACCCCCTGACGGGATCCCGACGCGGCCGGGCGCAAGGCGACGCGGCACGTCAGTCCGCGTCGAACAACACCACGGTAGATATCTGTCGCGACAGGATATTTTGCCGGTTTCGCCTAACCGAAAGTCAAGCACCCTTGTCACTTTGCTAAGCGCATTCGGCATCTGTAGGCCGATCCGGCAGCAGACGGTGAATTTCACTTCCCACGGCACGCGTAGTCCCGAACCTTGCACGTGACGGAAGTGCGTCGCGCCGACACACCTTCGCGGTGGACGCCTGGAGAGCCCACATGAACACGATCCGCAATCTCGCTTTCGCTGCCGCCGCCACGTTCGCTTTTGTCACCGGGAGCGCCCACGCGGCCACGGCCACCACGACGTTCAATGTACGCATCACCATCACGGCGGCGTGCGATATCAGCACCACGGCGCCGACCGACGTGAACTTCGGCTCGCAGCCCTCGACCGCCACCAACGTGGATAACCAGGGCGCGCTCAACGTGAACTGCACCCCGAGCGCGCCGTACACGATCGCGCTGGATAACGGGCAGAACGGCACCGATGTGAACTCGCGGAAGATGAGCAACGGCACCTCGCAGGTGCCCTACCAGCTCTACCGCGCCGCCACGCGCACGGCGGCCGATGTATGGGGCAGCACGACCGGTGGCAGCGGCAATGTCCTCGCCGGCACGGGTAGTGGCAGCGTGCAGACCCTGCCCGTGTATGGCCGCGTGCCGTCGACGAACTTCCCGGCCGGCAGCTATGCCGATGTGATCACCGCGACGATCACGTACTAGGCCACGGTGTACCTGCGCGCGTTCCGCCTCACCCTGCTCCTGGCCGCGCTCGCGGTGGGCGTGGCGGCGCCCACGTTCGCCAGTGGCCTGCAGGTTTCGCCCATCGGCCTGCACCTGGCCGCGGCCGAGCAGGCGCAGGCCATGTGGCTCACCAACACCGGTAGCGAGACCTTGCATGCCCAGGTGCGCGTGTTCCGCTGGACCCAGGTGGATGGGAAGGACGTGCTCGAGGCATCGAAAGACCTGGTCGTGAGCCCGCCGATGGTGACGGTCGCGCCCGGCGACCGCCAGCTCGTGCGTGTCATCCGCCAGGTGGCACCTCCCTCCGATGGCAAGGAATCCGCCTATCGCGTCGTGGTCGACGAATTGCCCGTGGGCGGTGCGGACAAGACCGGCCTGAAGTTCGTGCTGCGTTATTCCATCCCCGTCTTCATCGCACCCGCGGGCGATCCCACGGTCAACGCCACGCTGCAGGCCACCGTGGATACCTCCCCCGATGGCGCTCGCCTGCGTGTGCAAAACACCGGGACCGGCCACGCCCAGATCGCCGACGTAAGCCGGCACGACGGTGCCGGCAAGAACACCTCACTTCTCCCCGGCCTGGTGGGCTACGCATTGCCCGGCAGCACCATGAGCTGGCCCCTGCCACCGGAAGCGCGCCAGGCTGGCGCATTACGCGCGAGGATCAATGGTGAGGCGAGCGAGTCGACGTTGGTCGTGGACGCGGGTAGCCGCTAGCGTCCTCGCGCTCAAGGTCGCCACCGTGCACGCGCTGGATCACCCCTCCGATGCCATTCCGCCGCCCACCATGGATCCGCGGATGGGCGTGGATGGTGAGGACCTTTACCTTGAAGTGGTGCTCAATGGCACGGCGACTGAACGCCTGATGCATTTCACCCGCCGCGGGCAGACCCTGTGCGCGAAAGCCGCCGATCTGCGCGGCCTGGGCTTCGTGCTGCCCCCCGGCGCTGACATGCAGTGCCTCCTCGATATCCAGGGCCTGCGTTACAGCTACGACGTGGGCCAGCAGCGCGTCACGATCGACGTGCCCAACGGCAGGCTGGACCTGCCCAGGCGCATACTGAACCAGCCGGAGCGCTCGGCGACGAAGGCCAGCAGCGGTACGGGCCTGTTGCTCAATTACGATATCTACGCGGCGCACGGCGATGGCCAGGGCAATGTCAGCGGCCTCGCGGAGCTGCGTGCGTTCAGCGAGAACATGGGCGTGCTGAGCAACACCTCGCTCACCCGCCGCTACCAGGATGCCGACGGTAGCTGGCATGGCACCAGCGTGCGCCTGGATACGCAATGGCGACTGTCGTTCCCGGATAGTTCCACGGTGGTCACGGTGGGCGATACGTTCACTGGCTACACCTCGTGGAGCCGGGCCACGCGCATTGGCGGTGTTGCGATAGGCACGGACTTCGCCCTGCAGCCTTATCGCGTCACGACACCGCTGCCGCAGTTCTTTGGCGAGGCCACCGCGCCGTCCTCCGTCGAGCTGTACGTCGATGGCATCCGCCAGTACACCGGCAAGGTGCCGGCGGGCCCCTTCCAGCTCACCGCGGTCCCCGCCGTGGATCAATCCGGCCAGGCCCAGGTGGTCCTCACCGATGCACTGGGCCGCACGAGCACGGTCACGTTCCCGTTCTACGCCGCGCGGCAGCTACTACGCGCCGGGCTCAACGACTGGTCCGTGGAACTGGGCACGGTACGCGAGGCCTACGGCATCAACTCGTTCGACTACGGCGATGATCCCGTGGGCAGTGGCACATGGCGTCGTGGCATGACTGACCAGCTCACGCTGGAATCGCACGCCGAAGCCGGCGCCGGCCGCAGCACCGCGGGCCTGGGCGCCGTGTGGAACCCGTTCGGCGCGGGCGTCGTGAATGCCTCCTATGCCGCATCGCGTAACGGTGGTGCGCAATACGGCGCAGGCTTTTCCTGGAGCGGGCGCTACATGAACTTCTCTCTCGATACGCTGCGCAGCAATGCGCGCTACCGCGACGTGGCGTCCAGCTACGGTGCGCCGCCGCCGCGTGAAAGCGATCGCGCGCTGATCGGCTTTAACGTGCGTGAATCGAGCTTCGGTGCTAACTACGTCCGCTTGCGTAACCCGGGCGAGGCGGCGTCGCGGTACGCCGGCCTGTTCGTGCTGCGCAACCTGTCGCGTGGCATCTCCATCAATGCGAGCATGAACCAGAACCTCGACGTCCACGCGGATCGAAGCTTCTTCCTCGGCCTTACCTGGGCACTGGATGAGCGCACGACCTATACCGCCTCCGCGCAACGCGACCGCGACCAGACCTTTGGCACGCTGGATGCGAACCACCCCATCGAGGGCGACGGCGGCTTTGGCTGGCACGTGCAGGGTCGCAGTGGCGAGGCCGCCGGTGGCTTGGGCGAGGTCGGCTGGCTGGGCAACCACGGCCAGTTGACCATGGGCGCCAGCACCATCGGCCCTTCGTCGTACACATACGCCGACGCCAACGGCGCCCTGGTGCTGATGGGCGGGCATGCGTTCACCGCGCGCCGGATCGATGATGCGTTTGCGCTGGTCTCGACGGAGGGAGCACCCGATATCCCGGTATTGCTGGAGAACCGCCGGACGGGCGTCACCGACAGCAACGGGCTGCTTCTGGTCTCGCGGCTCAACGCATGGCAGGACAACCGGCTCGCGATCGATCCGATCGACCTGCCGGCGGACGAGCGTGTGCAACGGGTGGATAGTGTGGTCGCGCCCGCCGATCGCTCCGGCGTGATCGTTCGCTTCCCGGTGACGCGGGTACGCGCGGCGCTGGCCACGCTGGTTGAACCCGATGGTACGCCACTCGCACTGGGTTCCATGGTGGATACCGGGCGCGGCGAGCCGGCGATCGTCGGCTACGACGGCCAGGCCTACCTCGATAACCTCAAGGGCAGCACGATGCTCATCGTCACCCGGCCCGACGGCACGCGTTGCACCACCGAACTCATCTACCCCGACCATGCGCGCGATCTGCCGCAACTCGGTCCCTTGCCATGCAGGCCATCGCCATGAAGTGGCTCGCCATTCTCCTGCTTGCCTGCGCGGGACTGTTCGCCGCGCCGCGTGCCAGCGCCACGACGACGTGCAGCATCACCAGTGTCACTAATTTCGCCTTTGGTGCCGTGGACCCCACCGCAGGTACGGTCGACACCACCGCCACCATTGGTTACAGCTGCACGTACTCCGGATTCCTGGGGATTCTCTATGGCAGTTACATCAACATGTGCGTCAGCCTGGGCCAGGATGCGCTGGGCAACCTGGCGCCACGTACCATGGTCGATGCGCTGACCGACCGCATGCAGTACAACGTGTACAAAGACCCGACGCGCACGGCGATCTGGGGCGTGGTGAACAACGTCACCTACACACCCTTCTTCATCACCGCGCAGGTACCGCTGCTCAACAACGGCAGCGCGATCACCGGCACGATCACGGCATACGGCCGCGTGACCGCGGGGCAATCCACGCTGTCGCCGGGCTCTTACACGGGCACGATCGCCGGCGGCACCTCGGGGACGGCACTCACGTACAGCTACAACGAGGCGCTGCTTTCGCTGGGCACCTACCCCGCCAGCTGCACGGCCGGCGGCACGGCGGCCGCTGCTACCGTCGCCGGGCCATCGACGAACGCCACGGCCTCCGTGGCCGCGAAGTGCACGGTGGGCACGGCCACCGATCTGAACTTTGGCTCGGTATCCGGCTTGTTGCGCACCAATACCGACCAGACATCCCTGATCCGTGCGACATGCACCAACCGGGCCGCTTATCAGGTGGGCCTGGATAACGGCCAGAACGCGGGCACGACATCCATACGACGAATGGCATCAGGAACGGGCACATTCGTCACCTACGAGCTCTACCGCGACTCGGCGCGCACGCAGCGCTGGGGCAACACCGTCAATACCGATACGGCCACGGCGAGCGGCAGCGGGGCCGAGCAG
The DNA here is from genome assembly GCF_023078495.1 of Luteibacter aegosomatissinici. Lineage (NCBI taxonomy): Bacteria > Pseudomonadati > Pseudomonadota > Gammaproteobacteria > Lysobacterales > Rhodanobacteraceae > Luteibacter > Luteibacter aegosomatissinici. The sequence continues at coordinate 4,502,325 of NZ_CP095742.1, forward strand.
ACCCTGACCGTCTACGGCCGCGTGCCAACCCAGCCCGCGGCGGTCGCCGGCGCGTATAGCGACATCATCAAGGTCACCGTCACGTACTGACGGCGCGGGTCAATCGTCGTCGTGCGACCAGCCGCCACGACGCGGTTTGCCGCCGGGCTTCGGGCTGGATTTACGGCGCAGGCGTGCTTCCATCGTCGCCGCCTGCTCCTCGCGCTCCTCGTGCAGCTTGAGGAAGTTGCGCCAGCGCTGGGGCGACAGTTCACCGGATGCCAGCGCCGCCTGGATGGCGCAACCTGGCTCCTTGCCATGTGTGCAGTTGGTGAACCGGCACTGGGCGACCAGTGTCTCGATATCGGCGAACAGGTCCAGATTCTCTTCGCCGGTCAGTTTCAGCTCGCGCATGCCCGGGGTATCGATCAGGCAGCCGCCCGAAGGCAGGCTGAGCAGGGCGCGATGCGTAGTCGTGTGCCGGCCGCGGCTATCGTGGCTGCGCACGGCGCCGGTAGCCATCTTCTCTTCGCCAAGCAGCGTATTGGTCAACGTGGATTTGCCTGCACCCGATGAACCGACCAGTACGACGCTCATGCCTGGCCCGAGGTAAGGCGCCAGCAGCTGCACCGTCGCCGGATCCTTGCCGTTGATGGCGTGCACCGCGGCATCGGCCGGCAGGCGTGCGCGCAACTCGTTCACCGCTGCCTCCACGTCGACGCCGGTATCCGCCTTGCTCAACAACACCACAGGCCGGGCACCCGAGCCTTCCACCAGGGTGAGATAGCGCTCGATGCGCGATGGATTGAAATCACCATCCAGGCCGGTAAGCACGATCACGAAATCGATATTGGCCGCGATCACCTGGCGTTCGTAACGCTCGCCGGCGGCGGCGCGCGTCAGGGTGGAACGGCGTGGCAGGATCGCTTCGATCACCGGATGGCTCGCGCGCGACAGCAGCACGAAATCGCCGACGGCCGGGCGCAGGGCCGGGTCGAGGCCGCGTTTCAGGAACTGGCCGGCCGGCTGCGCGTTGAACGGTTCGTGGCCGTCGTGCACTTCGTAGCCGGCACGGTGCTGCGCCACGACGCGCGCAAGGCGGCGTGGATCATCAGGCAGGGCATCGTCGCGCCAGCCAATATGGCGCAGGCGCGCCAGGTCCGCAGGATCGGTCATGCCCGCGATTATGCCCGCTCCCGGCCCGAATTCCGCCTCGCGAGGCCATCCAGACGCTGTTAGGATCAGGTGACGACCGCCCGGACGGGCCTGGCGGGGCGCAACGGAAGTACCAGAAAGTGTCTTCGATCAAGCCAAGCGCGCACCTGGCGGAGGTGCGCTACGAAATCCGCGGCGCGCTCACCCGGCGCGCCCGTGACATGGAAGCGGCCGGCCGGCCGATCATCAAGCTCAACATCGGCAACCCCGGCCGCTACGGCTTTACCACGCCGGCGCACCTGCGCCAGGCCATCGCCGGGCACCTGGGCGAGAGCGAGGCCTACGGGCACGAGCAGGGCCTGGAAGAAGCCCGCGAAGCCATCGTGGCCCAGCAGGTGGCCCGTGGCGCCCAGGGCGTCGATGTCGAGCACGTGTTCATCGGCAATGGCGTGAGCGAGCTGATCGATATCTCGCTGCGCGCGCTGCTCCAGCCCGGTGATGAAGTATTGCTGCCCAGCCCGGATTACCCGCTGTGGAGCGCCGCCACCATCCTCAACGATGGCAGCCCGCGCTATTACCGCTGCCTGGCGGAGAACGGCCACCTGCCCGATCCGGATGAGATCGATGCGCTCGTCGGCCCGCGCACCCGCGCCCTCGTGCTGATCAACCCGAACAACCCCACCGGTGCCGTGTACCCCAAGGCACTGCTGGAACGCATCGTGGAGGTCGCCCGCCGTCACAGCCTGCTGCTGTTGTGTGACGAGATCTACGACGAGATTCTCTACGACGGCACGCCGTTCCAGCCGCTCGCCGCAGTGGCTGGCGATCATCCCTGCGTGAGTTTCGGTGGCCTGTCGAAGGTGCACCGCGCCTGCGGTTATCGCGTGGGCTGGATGAGCCTTTCAGGCAACAAGGCACGCGTGGCGGAGTATCGGGATGCCTTGCAGTTGCTCGCCGCGCTGCGCCTGTGCGCGAACGTCACGGCACAATGGGCCGTACGCCCTGCCCTGCTCGACAAGCCCACGATTGGTGAGCTCACTGCACCGGGTGGACGCCTGCACGAAGCACGCCGCATCGTTCTCGAGAACGTCGCATGCAGCCCGTACCTCGACGTAGTGGCACCCGGCGGCGCGATCTACGCGTTCCCGTGGATCCGCACCGACGCCATCGCCCACTTCGACGACACCGCGTTCGCGCTGCGCCTGCTCGAAGAGGAAGAAGTGCTCGTTGTGCCAGGTACCAGCTTCAACCTGCACGCCAGCCGCCACCTGCGCCTTACGCTGCTGCCTGAACCGGCACAGCTGGCCGAGGTGTTCACGCGCATGGACCGCGTCCTGGCCCGCATGGCCGCCGAGGACAAGCCGCTCACCAGCGCGGTCGCCTGATGGTGGCCCCGGCGTTCCTCGCCCTCGGCGATTCGTACACGATCGGCGAGGGCGTGCCCGAGCAGGGCCGCTGGCCCGTGCAACTGGTGGCGCGCCTGCACGACGAACACGTCGAATTGCTGGCGCCGCGAATCGTTGCGACCACAGGCTGGACGACCGACGAGCTTTCGGCGGCAATGGACGCGGCCCACCTTGCGCCCGGCTATGGACTGGTCACGCTACTGATCGGGGTGAACAACCAGTACCGCGGACGCTCGCTGGCGGAGTATCGCGAGCAGTTCCTGGCGTTGCTCGAGCGGGCGGTCGTGCTGGCTGGGGATGCCCGCCGTGTCATCGTCGTCTCGATTCCCGACTGGGGTGTTACGCCCTTCGCTGAAGGGCGCGACCGTGCCGCAATCGCCCACGAGATCGATGCGTTCAATGCGATCGCGCGCGACGAGGCGCACCGTGCGTTCGCACGCTGGGTGGATGTGACGGGCATTTCTCGCGATCACGCCGGTGAAGTCGTCGACGACGGACTGCATCCGTCGGCACGGCAATACGGCCTGTGGGCCGATGCGATCCTGCCGGAAGCGCGTACCGCCCTGCGCGAGCTGCCCCCGCAACGTTCCTGAAACACCCGCGCCATCCGTTCGTTACAGCGTGCCCCGACACTGGCGTCCCGGGACAACCCCGGAAACTGCCGCCATGGCCAAGCTCACGTGTCGCAGCGCCTTCATCTCGGATGTCCACCTTGGCACCCCGGACTGCAAGGCCGCCTATCTCCTGGACTTCCTTCACAGTGTCGATTGCGAGCGGCTCTACCTCGTCGGTGACATCATCGACCTGGAGGCCCTGGCGAAACGGCACTGGTGGCACCCTGACCACAGCGCCGTCATCGCGGAACTGATCGCGATCGCCGCACGCGGTGTCGAGGTAATCTACATACCCGGCAACCACGACTACCAGATGCGCGGCCTGGCCGGCTCGACCATCGCCGGCATCCGCGTGGAACTGGATGCGTTGCACGAGGGTGCCGATGGCCGCCGCTACCGCGTGAGCCACGGCGATGAGTTCGATCCCGAACACATCGGCAAGCGCTGGCTTACCGTGCTGGGCGATGCCATGCACCGGGTGATCTGCTGGGCCAACCGGCGCATGCACGCGGTCCGCCGGCGCATGGAGCTGCCGTACGTGCCCCTGTCGATCATCATCAAATCGCATGTGGGCCTGGCCATGGCCTATATCCGTGGCTATGAGCAGCGGGTGGCGACGGATGCCGCCGAACGCGGCCTCGATGGCCACATCTGCGGGCACATCCACTTTGGCCACATGCGGCCGATCAACGGCATCCTGTACCTGAACGATGGCGACTGGGTCGAACACTGCACCGCGCTGGTGGAGGATTTCACCGGCGCCATGGAGCTGGTGCACTGGACCGAGCGCTACACGCCCCTCGGTCGCGCCAGCCGTGAGACCGTCCTGCCCTCGCCCGAGGTGGTGCTTGCCTTCGCCCCGCTGGCCGATTGCCGGACCGACCTGTCTACCTTGACCATGGAACCGTCTCTGGCGGGTTGATTTCGTTTTGATAGCGCCCATGTGCGAGGGATGCCGGTAAAATGGCCCCCTTTCCCTTTGTGGTGATCCCCTCCATGGCTCTTGATACCCCCACCCGCGAGCGCATCGAAGCCCTTCTCGCCCAGCACGAGGTCGTGCTGTTCATGAAGGGCACGCGCCAGCAGCCGATGTGCGGCTTCTCCGCCGCCGCCACCAACACGCTGAACGACGTGGTCGAGCAATACCACACCGTGAACGTGCTGGAGGACCCGGAAATCCGCGAGGGCATCAAGGAATACGGCCAGTGGCCCACCATCCCGCAGCTCTACGTGAAGGGTGAGCTGGTCGGCGGCTCGGACATCATTCGCCAGATGTACACCAGCGGTGAGCTGTACACCCTGTTTGGCGCCAGCGCGCCGGACCGCACCCCGCCGGAAATCACGATCACCGACAAGGCCGCCGAGGCCATCCGCGGTGGCATGGCCAATGCCCAGGGCATGGCCCTGCACCTGGAGATCGGCCCGGACCATAGCGCCGGCTTCCAGCTCGCCCCGGGCGGCGACCACGACATCATCACCGTGGCCAACGGCATCGAGGTGCACTTCGACCCGGGCAGCGCCCAGCGTGCGAAGGGCATCATCATCGATTGGGTCAGCACCGTGCAGGGCGAAGGCCTCAGCCTGAAGTTCCCGGGTGCGACCGAGGTCCATGGCATGTCCGTGCACGAACTGAAGGACCGCCTGGCCGCGGGCGACCTCATCCTGGTCGACGTGCGCCCGGCCCACGGCCGCGCCATGGCCGCCCCGCTGGCGGGTGCCCGCATCCTCGAGGACGAGGGCTACGAAGCCCTGGCTGCGCTGCCGAAGGACACCGCCATCGCGTTCATCTGCCACCACGGCATCTCCAGCCGCGGTGCCGCCGAGCGCATGGCCGCCCACGGCTTCACCCAGATCTACAGCGTGGATGGCGGCATGGACGCGTGGGCCCGCGAGGTCGACCCCACCGTGCCGCTCTACTGAGCCCAGCCCTCCGGTTAGAAGAAAGAGCGCCCCACGAGGGCGCTTTTTTTTGCCCTTTCCCATTGCCGCCCGCAAGAACGGAGCCCTTGTCCATGCGCATCCATGCGCATATAGTTGATTCATCGCCTACTCTCCCTGGACTCGGCCATGGCCATCGCCATTTACGACGCTTCGGCGCCCAAGCGCCCATTCAACCTCTCGCTGAACGTCGATCTGGTTGCACAGGCTCGTGAGCTGACGTCGAATCTGTCCGCCCAGGTCGAGTCGCTGCTTGCCGACTTTGTCGCCCAGCGGAAGGGCGTGCTTGAGCAGAACAAGCGCGAGCTCGAACAGGCGGCAGGTGGCTGGAATACGTTCGTACGCGAACATGGATCCTTTGCAGACGAGTTCTCGACGCTCTGATGGCGCAGTTCGACATCCATGCCAATCCCGGCAAGCTCAGGCAATTCATCCCCTTCGTGGTCGTTATTCAGTCAGCAGCTTTCGATCACTCGGATCGGCGTGTTGTGGCGCCACTCATTCACGCGAAGGACTTCGGTCGCGTTTTCAGCAAGCGTTTCAATCCGACGTTCATCATTGACGGCGCTCCGGTGGTACTGCAGCCGCTGGAAATCGTCTCCATCCCCAAGACACTCCTCGGCGCACCACTGGCCACGCTCAAGCATGAAGGCCAGGCTATCGTCGATGCGTTGGACGAGTTGACCAGCCAAGCCTACGGCTAAGTGCTTGTGGGTGCGCGCTCCTACACGAGCAGGGCGATCAGCGTGGCAGCTTCGATGAGTTCGACCATCGCGCCGGCGGTATCGCCCGTGAAGCCGTTGATGCGTTTCATGCAGGCGCGGCGCCAGAAGATGCCGACAAGCAGCGCGGCGATGAACGCTTTCGCGCCCGCGTAGCCGAAGGCGAACGTGCTGAAGATGGTCAGGATAACGGCGACCTGGCAACCGAGGGCGGGGGCACCACGCAATGGGGCGCCAAGGCCATTGTCGCGGACGTAAGGGGTGGTCAGGAACAAGGCGACCAGCGCGCCGCGGGCTAACAGGGGTGGCAGGAGGAGAGCCCATGGGAGGGTGTTGGCCGTGTCGATCGCGGGCGAGCCCGCTCCTACAAGAGCCGTGAGTGCCGCGAACTTGATAAGGCTGACCAGGATCAGCGACATGACACCGGCGGGGCCGCAGCGCGGGTCCTTCATGATCGCCAGCGTGCGTTCGCGGTCGCCCATGCCGCCTATCCAGGCGTCGGCACTGTCCGCCAGGCCATCGAGGTGCAGCGCGCCGGTGACGATGACCCAGAGCACCAGCAGCAGTGCCGCGGCCGGCAGCGACGGCACGTGCTGGAAGCACCACGCCGCGGCGACGACAATCAGGCCCAGCACGAACCCGACCAGCGGGTACCACTTCAGTGATGCGGCCTGCGCGCGCACATCCCACGCCACCTTCGGCAGGGGTAGGCGGGTGAGGAATCCGAAGGCGATGATGACAGCACGCATTACCTGCCCCAAATGACGGGATGAAGCGACGCATGCGGCACGTCGATGTTCGCCATGTCGCCAAACACCCGACGTTCCGCTACGCAGCGCAGCAAACGGATGGCACCACCGTGGGTCACCACCAATACGCGCTGGCCCGCTGATTCACGGGCCAGATCATCCATGGCCGCGACGAGCCGCGCGTGGAACGCATCGAACGTTTCGGCACCGGGCGGCGGATAGGTCACCGGGTCCGCCCAGAAGCGGCCCAGCGCATCACCGTGCGCCTCCGCGAGGGTTTCGATCGGCACGCCCTGCCAGTCGCCGAAGTGGTATTCGGCCAGCCGCGCATCCACGTGTAGCGGAAGGCCGCGGGTAGCGGCGAGTTCTTCGGCGAAACGCGCGCAACGCGCCATCGATGACGACACGATGCGATCCCAGGCCCGGTCTTCCACCGAAGCGCGCAGCTGCGCCCAGCCGAGCGCCGTCAACGGATCATCCAGCTGGCCACGGTAGCTACGCTGGCCGGTGTCGCCATGGCGCAACAGCTCGATGGTCATGCTTCGGAGACGCCGGCCTCGGCGAACGTCGCCATGGAACCATGCAGCGTGCACGCCATGCGCAACAGGGGAACCGCTACGGCGGCGCCACTGGCTTCGCCAAGGCGCATATGCAGGTCGAGCAACGGCGACGCCTGCAGCGCATCGAGCACACGGCCGTGGCCACGCTCATGCGAGCGATGCGCGAAGATCATCCACGGGCGGGCATCCGGGCGTAGCGCCACCGCAGCGAGTGCGGCGGTGCTTGCGATGAAGCCATCCACCAACACGGGAACGCCGCACTGCGCTGCGGCGACAAACGCACCGGCGAGGGCAGCGATCTCGAAGCCGCCGAAGTGGCGCAGCTGCTCACGCGGGGATGCGAGCGCGCCATGCACGCGCAAGGCATCTGCGATCACGGCCGCCTTCCGGGCCACGCCCTGTTTGTCGAGCCCTGTTCCCGGACCCGCCAGTGTTTCCGGCTTTTCACCCAGCAACGCGCAGGCCAGGGCGCTGGCCGCCGTCGTGTTGCCAATCCCCATGTCTCCGCCAATGTAGAGCTCCGTGCCCGCCGCGGCCGCACGGGCGACACTGCGCACACCGGAATCCAGCGCAGCATCGAGCTCGTCATCGGTCATGGCCGGCACGTGGCGCAGGTTCGCCGTGGAGGGAGCGATGATTTCACGGCGCACGCCTTCGATCTCACCCGGGTCGTTGACGGTTCCCAGGTTAACCACCTCCAGCGTCGCGCCAAGCTCGCGCGCCAGCACGGCAATAGCGGCACCACCGCTTGCGAAGTTGCGCACCATCTCGCCGGTCACCGCCTGCGGAAACGCCGAGATGCCTTCCGATGCCACGCCGTGGTCACCGGCGAACACGGCGATATGCACGCGGTCCACGCGCGGGCGCTTGCGCGATTGCAGCGATGCCAGCTGGATCGCCAGCGCTTCGAGACGGCCCAGCGAACCCGGGGGCTTGGTCAACGTATCCTGCCGTTCCGCCGCGGCGGCGGCGGCCGCGTGGTCGGGAACCCGGCACGGCACGGTCATCCAGCGTTTCATGGCAACGATCCTTTCATCACGAGGGGGAGCCCGGCCGCCACGAACACAACGCGTTCGCAGGCAGCCGCGAGGGATTGGTGCAGGCGGCCGGCTTCATCGACGAAGCGGCGCGTGAGTTCGCCCAGGGGCGTGATACCGAGGCCGACTTCGTTGCTGACGAAAACGATGTCGTGCGGAAGCGCGTTGACCGCCGCGAGCAACGCCGCGTGTTCCCGCGCGAAGTGGACGCCATCGTCGATGCCAAGCGCGTTGCTGAGCCACAAGGTCAGGCAATCCACAAGGACAAGGCGGTCGGGCCCTGCGTGGGCACGGAGCGCATCACCCAGAGCCAGTGGTTCTTCGACACAACCCCATGCCGCAGGCCGGCGCGCCCGGTGATGGGCTATGCGCTCGGCCATCTCACCGTCGAGCGCCTGCGCCGTGGCGATGTACATCACGTCTTTCGCGCTCTCGCCCGCAAGCCGCTCGGCCAGCGCGCTCTTGCCCGAACGCGCGCCCCCAAGAATCAGCGTCTTCATCCGTCCAGTCCAAACCATTCCGCGAGGCGGCGGGTATCCACGTGCTCATCGATCGCATCGGCGATCCGGTCGATCGATGCATCACGCAGCGCATGGATGTCCAGGGGCGCCGCATCGTCCAGGCCCGCATGGCGCAACAAGGCAGCCAGCGCATCAGGATGATCGAACACACCGTGCAGGTAGGTTCCCATGACGAGGCCATCGGCGGACATGGCGCCATCGGGTTTGCCGATTAACGTCATCGGTGACGCCAGCGCCGCACCCGACGACTGTCCGCAATGAATTTCGTAACCCCTTACACGTGCACCACCGGCGGCAAGCGTACCCTCCACGTGTTGCAATACCTTGTATGGCCCCATGGTGGTTTCCATGTCGAGCAAACCAAGGCCCGCCGTAGAACCTGCCAGTCCTTCGATTCCCTCGGGATCGTGCACGGCGTGCCCCAGCATCTGGAAGCCGCCGCAAATGCCGATGACCTGTCCGCCATAACGCACATGGCGGAGGATGGCCTTATCCCATCCGCGCTCGCGGAGCCACGCCAGGTCGGCGCGGGTCGATTTCGAGCCGGGCAGCACGATCAGGTCGCATGAGGGAAAGGCATCACCCGGGCCGACAAATACGCATTCCACGTCGGGATGCGCGCGCAGCGCGTCAAAGTCATTGTGATTGCTGATGCGCGGCAGCGCGGGCACGGCGATGCGGAGACGGGCATCAGCGCGTGTTTCGCGCGATCGCGGTAATGCATCTTCCGCTTCCAGCACCAGGCCATGCAGGTACGGCAGCACTCCCAACACCGGCTTGCCCGTCTCGCGTTCGAGCCAATCCAGGCCAGGTTGCAGCAACGCGATGTCGCCGCGGAACCGGTTGATCACGAAACCGACGATGCGATCGCGCTCACTGGGCGACAGCACGGCCAGCGTGCCGACGAGATGGGCGAATACGCCACCGCGGTCGATGTCCGCGACGAGGATCACCGGGCAATCGACGGCTTCGGCATAACCCATGTTGGCGATATCGCGATCACGCAGGTTGATCTCGGCGGGGCTACCGGCGCCTTCCACGACGACGGCGTCGTAAGCCGCGGTTAGCCGGGCGTGGGAGGCAAGTACCGCATCCATAGCCACGCGTTTGTAGTCGTGATAGCCCACCGCATCCATGTTGCCCACCGGGTGGCCATGCACGATGACCTGCGCGCCCGTATCGCTATTGGGCTTGAGCAGCACCGGGTTGAAGTCGGTGTGCGGCTCGACACCCGCTGCCTGCGCCTGCACCGCCTGGGCCCGGCCGATTTCACCGCCGTCTACCGTCACCGCGGCATTGAGCGCCATGTTCTGCGGCTTGAACGGTGCCACGCGCACGCCACGCCGGTGCAGCCAGCGGCATAGCGCCGCCACCAATGTGCTCTTGCCTGCATCGGAGGTGCAGCCCTGGACCATGAGGACGCGTGCGGTCATGGCAGGATGTCCCGCAGCGCGCTTCCAAGTCGCGCAAGGGATGCGTCGTTCGGCGGCAGGCCGAGGCGCAGGGCGGGCGGGTCGGTGAAGAGGCGTGTAAGGATGCCTCGGCGCGCGAGTGCCTCGTGCAGGCGTGTGGCATCGGGGTGAAGGCAGTACTGGAACAGATCCGTTCCTCCGCTGGGTGGCAATCCGCTTCGTGCGAGGGTAGCGGCAAGCGCCGCGCTTTCGCTGTGCAGCCGGTCTCGCGCGGACCGGTGCCAGGCGGTATCACGCAATGCCTGTGTTACGGCGAAACGCGTGGGCCCGGTTAGCGTCCACGGGCCGAGCTGCTCGCGGAGTGCATCGAGCAACGCAGGCCACGCGGCCACGAATCCCGCACGGGCGCCGGCCATGCCGAAGAACTTTCCGATCGAACGGAGCAGGATCAGACCTTCGCGCGGTTGCAAGAACGCGTAGGGCTGCATGTCCGCAAATGCCTCGTCGACGATATCCCAGCGCCGCTCGTGTAGGAGCTCACCCTGTGAGCGACGCCGTTCGCCGGGAGCAACAGGGCCTGTTGCACTTCGCGAAAAGCTTTCGCTCACAGGGTGAGCTCCTACAGGGTGATCTCCTGCAGGAATACGCTCGCCGGTGGGGTTGTTGGGGGATATGAACACGCGTACGTCGAAGTCTTCCGCCCGTGCGAGAAGATCGGCCATCGGTAGAAGGGCTACGTCGTGGCCTTCCCTGCGCCACGCATGCGCATGCTCGGCGTAGCCGGGCGCCAGCACGCCCACGCGGCAGCGCGGCCTTAGCTTCGGCAACGCCTGTATCGCCGCCTGTGTGCCCGCGACGGCAAGCAGGTGTTCACAACCGTAATAAGCCCGCGCCGCGTCCAGCAGATCATCTTCATCTTCCGGCAAGCGATGCCATGCATCAGCCGGGATGGGCGGTACCGGCCATGCGTGCGGGCTCACGCCTGTCGACAGGTCGAGCCACTGCTCGCGTGGGATGCCGTAGTGCGCCACGGCGCGGGCGATGCGTCCACCGTGCTCAAGCATGCGCAGCGGCTCCCACAAGCAACGCAACGCACAGCCACGCCACCACGCCGCGATCGACCAGGCGAAGCGCGGCGCGAATGCTCGAAGCAGCGGGTGGCTCGCCCTCGCCCAATACGGGCCGCGGCTGCCATTGCCCGTGATATGGCGCGGGGCCGCCCAGCACCACCTGTAGCGCCCCGGCGCCAGCAGCCATCACGGGGCCTGCATTAGGGCTTTTCCAAAGCGGTGCCTGGCCGCGCCAGCAACACCAGGCACTGTCGAAATGACCCATCGCGGCGTACGTGAGCGCGGTAAACCGCGCGGGAATGAAGCCCAGTACATCGTCGATCCGCGCCGCGGCCCAGCCAAAGCGAAGGAAACGTGGTGTGCGATAACCCCACATGGCATCCAGCGTATTGGCCAGCCGGAACAGCAGCGCTCCCGGGCCACCCAGCAGGGCAAACCAGAACAAGGCGCCAAATACCGCGTCATGCCCGTTCTCGAGGACGGATTCCGTGGCAGCCCCTGCGACCTGTGCGGCATCCAGCGCCACAGTGTCGCGGCTCACCATCCAGCCAACCGCGGTACGCGCTGCCACCAGGTCGCCGCGATCCAGCGCATCGGCGATGGGCCGCGCATGCTCGCCGAGGCTACGGCGGCCTATGGCCGCGTAGAGCACCAGCACATCGATGCCGAACGCGAGTGCCGGCGTCGACGCCGCGCGAACCGCGAGCAATCCCGCGCAGGGCACGAGGACGGCAAGGCACCATGCGGCGACACCCGCCCACCGCGAATCCGCATGGAAGCGGCGTTCGAGCATGCCCGCGTAACGGCCAAAGGCCACCAGCGGGTGCCAACGCACCGGCTCGCCCAACAACGCATCCAGGCCCACGGCCAGCAACAACGCCATCGCGGTCGTCACGGCAGGAACAGACGTGCCGCGGCGTCCGGGTGGGACGGAAAATAAAAGTGCACGAAGCTGGCCGTCATCCGGCCACGTCGATAGACCGCTTCGGCGGTGGGCCCACCGTTCGGGTTGCTGGCATGCGCAAGCGGTGCGGCGTCGACCGATGCCTGTGCGTAGTGGAATGAATGCCCACGCAGATCGCCTTCGGGCAGCGCCACGGCCTGCATGCCCAGCGCCGCCATGCGTGGCTGCATGGTGGCGTGGCCGCGGAGCAAGCCAGCGAGCTGCGCCGCATGGCCGTGGCGGTCGGTAAGCTGGTCCAGCGCATAGAGCAATCCGCCACACTCGGCCAGCAACGGGCGCCCTGCATCGACATGCGCATGCAGCGCATCACGCAGGTCGGTGCGCGCCGCCAGCGTATCCAGGTGCAGCTCCGGATAGCCGCCAGGTAGCCACACGGCATCGCATGCCGGCAGTGCATCCCCGGCCAGCGGTGAGAAGAATGCAAGCTCCGCGCCCGCATCACGCAAGACCTGGAGATTGGCTGGATAGAGGAAGGCAAAGGCAGCGTCGCGCGCCACGGCGATGCGGACGCCGGAAAGCGACACGGTGGTGGCCAGGCCCGCGGCGGGTTCGAAGGGTACGGGTGGCGGGAGCTCGAGTGATGAGCGCCCCGCCAGCGCGTCGGCCAGGGCATCGAGGCGTTCGTCGAGGTCGGCCAGTTCATCGGCGGCGACGAGGCCGAGGTGGCGTTCCGGCAGGGACAGCGGCCGGTCATGGAGGCGATCGCGTGGGAGTGTGCCGTGCCAGGCGATGGCGGCGGGCAGGCTCTCGCGCAGGAGCTTGGCGTGGTAGTCGCTGCCTACGCGGTTCGCCAGTACGCCTTGCACCGTCACGTCGTCGCGATAGGTGGCCAGGCCGTGCGCGAGCGCGCCGAAAGTCTGGGCCATCGCCGAGCCATCGATCACCGCCAGCACCGGCAGGCCGAAGCGTGCGGCGAGATCCGCACTCGACGGCGAGCCGTCGAACAACCCCATGACGCCCTCAACCAGGATCAGGTCGGCCTCACCGGCCGCATCGTACAGGCGCGCGCGGACATCATCCTCGCCGCCCATCCAGGTATCCAGCTGGTAGACCGGCCCACCGCTCGCGCGGGCCAGGATCATCGGATCGAGGAAATCGGGCCCGGTCTTGAACACGCACACGCGGCGGCCCAGGCGTGTGTGTGCACGCGCGAGCGCGGCGGTAACACTCGTCTTGCCCTGCCCCGAGGCAGGTGCACTCACCAGCAACGCGGGACAATGACGGATCACAGTTCGATGCCCTTCTGTGCCTTGATGCCCGCCTGGAACGCGTGCTTCACCACGCGCATCTCGGTCACGGTATCAGCGATGGCCACCAGGTCATCCGGCGCGCCCCGGCCGGTGATTGCCACGTGCTGGCGTTCGGGCCGGGCGAGCAAGGCGGCGAGCACGCGTTCGAGCGGGATGTAGCCTTTCACCAACGCGATGTTCAGCTCATCCAGCAACACGTAGTCGTAGGTGTCATCGCCCAGCATGCGCTCGGCCACGCTCCACGCCGCCATGGCGGCGGCGATATCGCGCTCGCGGTCCTGGGTTTCCCAGGTATAGCCCTCGCCCATCACGTGGTAATCCAGTTCATCACCTTCGAACCTGCGAAAGAAGGCCTCCTCGCCGGTGGAGAAGCTACCTTTGATGAACTGTACGACACCACAGCGAAAGCCGTGGCCCAGCGAGCGTGCCAGCATGCCAAAGCCGGATGAGCTCTTGCCCTTGCCGTTTCCGGTGTTCACCACGAGCACGCCGCGATCGATGGTGGCCCGGGCGATGCGCCGGTCCACCAGTTCCTTCTTCCGCTGGGCACGGTCCCGGTAGCGCGATGCGTCATCCATGTCGCGCCATTCGGGCTTATCGGTCATGCATGGGCCGCGCCGCGGCCACCCTCCTTTGGCAGGAAATGCGCGATCACCGCGTGCAGCACCTGCGCCGCCAGCACGTACAGCGTCGCGGCACGAACGAACAGCGGGGCCCACTGCATGAACCGGGCAAGGTATTCGGCCATGTGCGGATGCTGGTAACGACCACCCAGCCAATAGAACGCGCCATTCGACACGGCATAGCTCAGCGTGGCGCACACCACGATGCCGAGGAACACGAGGCCATGTGAACGCAGCGAGCCATCGAAGCGCGGAGCCAGCAGGCGGCCGCCGTACCAGAGTACGGCGTACGCGAGCGGCAGGAAGGCGTACGCCACGGTGATGCAGAAATCGCTGACGCCCGCGTAACTCACCGAGTACCAGTCCACCAGCACGGCCAGCACCACGAAGCCGATGAAGGCCAGGTGCTTGCGCAGGTAGATGCCACCCAGGAAGAACAACGCCATCGACGCATCGGGCAAATGCAGCATGTCGCCGAAATGATGGAAGCGGGTGCCGATCATCACCAGCGCGAAGAGCGCGGCGAGGGCGGCGAACGCGGGACGGGAAAGCGGTTTCATCGTGGTTTCCTCCGGTGGGTGGATCAGGAGCGCGGCTGGTAGCGGAACGTGAGCATCCAGTTGCGGCCAGGCTGGTTGAAGTAGCGCGCGGTTTCGTAATGGCGATCGAAGATGTTCTTCGCCGACAGCTCCACGTTCCATGCGGTATCGATCGCGTAAGCCATGCGCAGGTCGGTCAACGCGTAGCCGCCCAGGCGGTGCAGGTTGGCCGTGTCGTCATAGCGGTAAGCCGATGCGTAGACGCTGGCGCCGACACTGAGGGCGCCGAAGCTGCGGTCTACATCGACATTGGCCGTGCGACGCGCGCGGCGTGGCAGCAGGTTGCCGTGCGTCGCGTCGTCGCTGTCATCTTCGGGCGAGAGCCAGGTGGCGTTGCCGCCCAGGCGCCAGTCACCCAGCGTCGTATCGGCCGCCAGTTCCACGCCACGGATCCGCGAGCGGTCGATATTGTTCGCGCCGCCAAATGGGAACAGCGGGCCAGTCAGGCTCGAATCGAACACGATCAGGTGATCGATACGATTCTGGAACGCATTGATCGACCAGTTGCCCCAGCCCGGCGTACCGCGCAGGCCCAGCTCCCAGTTACGCGAGGTTTCCGGCTTCAGGTCCGGGTTGCCGTAATCGGGGTAGTACAGGTCGTTGAAGGTCGGTGCCTTGAACGCCGTACCGTAGCTACCCGTGACGCGTAGCTCCTTCGTCAGGGCATAGCCGTATTGCAGGCTGCCGGTGGTCTTGCCGCCGAACTGGCTGTTCTCGTCGCGGCGCAGGCTGCCCTGGATCGAACTGTCGCCGAACTCCTGCTGCCACTGGGCGAACAGCGCGTGGTTACGGCGCGCATCCACGAAGTAATCCGTGCTGCCGACCACGCGGTCGCGCTGCCAGTCAAAACCGAGCGTGGTGAGGCCGTATGCGCCACCCACCTTGCCGAGGTCAGCCTGCAGCGACGCCAGGTCGCGATGCGTGTTGAACGTATCGGCGTAGACGCCGTTCTCGTAATCGGTGGACAGATCCAGGCTACGCCCGACGTTCAGCGTGACCAGCGCGTCCTGTGCCGGGCGATAACGCAGGCGTCCGCCCACCGTCTGCGTCGCCGATTCCGCCGAGTTGCTGCTGGTGCCGTCGTAGTAGTTGTGGCCTTCGCTACGCGTCGCACTGGCATCGGCATCCCACTGTTCGTCAAAGCGCCAGCCGCCCTTCAGCGACAGTGCGTTGTTGCGGTAACCATCGTCATCGGGCTCATAGGTGTAGCAACCACCACCGCCCGGGCTGGGCTTGCCGCGGCACGCGTTAATGCCATGGGTCTGGTCGTGACTGGCCTCCACCGAGTACCAGCCGTTGGTGCCGCGGCCCGCAAAACCGGCCGAGCCGCGCAGCGTGGACCAGCTGCCAACGCCGACCGAAAGGTTGGGCACGAAAGCGCCCTGCGGGTGGCGGGTAAAGATCTGGATCACACCGCCCAGCGCATCGGAACCGTAAAGGCTCGAGTACGGACCACGGACGATCTCGATGCGCTCGATCTGGTCGACCGGAATATCCTGGAAGGCGGCGGTACCGGAGGTGGCCGAGCCGATCTTCACGCCATCGACGAGGACCAGCACGTGGTCGGATTCGGTGCCGCGCATGAACACGGAGGTGGCCTTGCCCGGGCCGCCGTTGTTGGCAATGGAAACACCCGGGGTGGCGCGCAGCAGGTCGGCCAGCGACCGCGGCTGCAGCCGTTCGATATCGGCGCGGTCGATCACGGTGGAGGCCGAGAGTACCTGGTTGAGGGTCTGCTCGGTGCGGCTGGCGGTAACCACCACCTTGTCGAGATCGGTGGAGGCGGCGTCATCGGCATGGGCGGCGACGGGCGTGAGCGTCGCGAGGCCGATGGCGAGCGCGAGGTGGTGCGGACGGAACGACACGTTGGAACTCCCTGCTGGCCGCGCCTACCCGCGCGGCATTTGGCTGCGAGGGACGAGCGTGGGCAAGGAGCAAGCGACGGCGAACGGAGTCGGGCCACCCGCGACCAGGGCCCTCCGCCTGTCCGGTGATACCACGTGGGCCGGTCTCCGGGCTCGCGAGTGCAGGGGTTACCTGCGAGGGCTGGCGCCTTCCCATGCCGCACGCGGCACAGTGGCATTGGCCAGCCCCTTCAACTCGCCTACCGTTGCGGGGGCAGCTCCGGAATGGCGCAGGCACACGACCTGCGGGTCACCGGATTCCCGTTTCAATCCGCGGCGCTGGCGCCTTGGATCACCCTGGGTGCCCGTAGTGTAGCGGAACGGCGCTCACGCCAGCGCAGGAAGGGACGCTCGACGAGGTAGTGCAGGGCTGCTCCCACGGCGAGCACCACCACGGCAAAAGCAACGAAGCGCCACACCGGATGGCCGTCCAGCCGCCCGTCCAGCAGGGCCACGGTAAGCATGAAGGCGCCCTTGTGGCTGAGGTAGAGGCTGTACGAGGCGCGGGCGAGCCACCCCGCGCCGGGCACGTGCCGCCGGGCAAGCCAGGTGCCACCCGCCGCCATGCCGACGAAGCCGGCCATCGCAAGAGCCACGAGCGGGTAGCCGATCGCGTTCTGCCAGAAACCGAGGCGGCCGCCGTCGAAGAACACGATGCAGCCAGCGAGCAGCAATGCTGACGCACCCAGCAGCGCGGCGGCATGGCATCGGGCCCACGCCAGCCAGGCCGGGCGGAAGACGGCGCATGCCGCCACGGCCACGCCCGCCAGCAGGCCATCCAGCCGTGAGTACGTGGGGTAGTAGAGGTAGCGCAGGTACGCCGGCCCAGTGGGGACATCCATATCGGCAAGGGGCGCCAGGTGAACCTGCCACAGCCACGCGCGCAGCGCGATGCCGCCCAGCAGCACGCCAGCGCACAGGAGGACGAAGCGCGCCGCCGTCAGTCGCCCGGCCAGCAGAATCGCCAGCGCTGGGAACACGAGGTAGAAGTGCTCCTCGACGCACAGCGACCATACGTGGGAGAAGGCATACCGCTGCGGCGCATCGAACAACAGATTGAACGTAAACGTGGCGAACTGCCATGCCGGCTGCATCAGCGGGGTTTCGCGCCAAAGCGGCCATGCCAGGTAGAGGGCCAGCACCACGATGTAGGCAGGCAGGATGCGGAAGGCGCGCCGTTGGTAGAACGCCTTCATGTCCAGCCGCCCCGTGTCACGCAACGCGATGAACACCTGGGCGCCGATCAGGTACCCGCTGAGCACGAAGAACAGGTCCACGCCCATCCAGCCAGCGTGTTCGAGCACGCCAAAGTTTTCACCGAGCCCGCCGATAAGGTAGCTGTGGAACAGCATCACCCACACGATGGCGATGGCGCGCAGGGTGTCCAGTCCGGGCAGGCGGGTCATGGGTTCAGTCCGTGGGGTGTGCTGCGAGAGTGGGGAGCGCATGCGGCGGCCTTCGGGCCGGCTCATGGCGTTTTGGGGGCGGTGCGCCAGGCCGGTGGATCATCACGCCGGGCCGGTGGCAGCACGCTATGATCGTCACGCGCCAGGCAGACCGGGGGGCTTGCCGGCGCATATCTGGGGATGCCATGCCAATCGGAATCATGTCTTCCGTGCCAGACGGCGCGCGCCGGTAAGCGCGCCGCCACGCACGGACGTGTCGCTGCGACGTTTCCGCCGGTGGCTGCCGGCGGCCGCTCTTGCCACACTGGCGCTGTATGCCGGTGACGGGCGCGCTCAGCTTCATCCTGGTGAAAACGCCGCGGCCACGCTCACGGTGGCCGACGCCACGAAGACCTCCGATCACCCGGCGTTCGTCGCCACGCTGTCGCGCCTTGCGCCGTCGCGCGGGCAGATGTCCCCCGCCGAGCAGATGCACCTGGCCTACCTGGAAGCCTGGCAACTGGCCTACGCGGGCGATCATGCGAAGGCCACCCCCGCGCTGGCACGCATTGCCGACCAGGCGCCCGACAAGGTCCTGCGCCTGCGTGCCACCGCCACGCTGGTGAACATCCTCGGCGTGGGCAGGCATTACCAGGACGCCTTCGTCCGCCTGGATGCCATGGTGGCCGCCCTCCCGGGCGTCGAGGATGACCATGCGCGCTACCAGGCGCTGGCCGAAGCAGCGCAGTTGCTGATCATGGCGGGCCAGTACGACCTGGCACGTGACTACGCGGCGCGCGCCATCGCCATCGCCGATACGCCATCGAGCATCTGCAAGAGCAACGCCATCGATGTGCATGCGCTGTACCGCGGTGGCCGGATCGACGGCGATGACAGCCGGTTCACCCAGTGGGTGGCCGAGTGCGAGCACGCAGGTGAGCTGATCGCCGCCAACGAGTTGCGTGCCGACATCGCCGACAGCGCCATCCGTCGCGGCCATCCGCTCACCGCGATTTCCCTGCTCGATCACTACTATGCATCGGTCCTGCACGATGCCCAGCCCATGCAGGTATCGCAGTACGAGGCGCTGCTTGCGCGCGCGCAATGGCAGGCCGGCAACACGTCACTCGCCGACCGCTACGCCCTCGCGGCTATACATTCATCCGTCCCCGGTGAATTTTCCGATCCATACGTATCGGCGACGGAGACGGCTTACCTGGTCGCGAAGAAGCGTGGCGACTGGCGCTCGGCCACGCTATGGCTCGAACGGCATGCCGAAGCCGACAAGGCGCACCTCGATGATGTCGGCGCACGCGCGCTGGCGTACCAGATGGTGAAGCAGGAGGTCGCGGCCAGCCGCACCGAAGCGGACACGCTGGACAAGCAAAACCAGATCCTCCACCTGCAACGGGAGGCGGATAAGCACGATGCCGAAACCAGCCGGCTCTATTTCCTGCTTTCACTCATGACCACGGGCGGTATCGTCCTGTGGCTGATCCGCACCCGGCGCTCACAGCGGCGGTTCATGCGCCTGGCGCGCCACGACAGCCTCACGGGCATCAGCAACCGGCAGCACTTCGTGGACCAGTGCACGGCAGCGCTCGTGGAGGGCTCACGCATTGCGGAGCCCATCGCACTCGTGCTTTTCGACCTGGATCATTTCAAGCAGATCAACGATACCCATGGCCATGCCGAAGGCGATTGGGTGCTGCTTCGCGTGGCGGCCGAGTGCCGGGATTGCCTGGGTGACGACGATGTCTTCGGTCGTCTCGGTGGCGAGGAGTTCGCCGTATTGCTGCGCAACGCCACGAAGGAACAAGCCCGCGAGCGCGCCGAGCGCATGCGCGTCGCCATCGGCGAACCTTCGGGTGAACATCGCACCATTGTTCGCGCCACGGCGAGCTTCGGCGTCGCGAGCACCACGACCTTCGGCTACGACCTTGACCGGTTGCTGATGAAGGCGGACGAAGCCATGTATGCGGCGAAGGCCGCAGGCCGCGACCAGGTCACCGTGGCAACCTGACGGTCACGGTGACACCGTCGCCATCGGGGCGGTTGGCGATATCCAGGGTGCCGTGATGGTCGGCCACGATATCGCGGACGATGGATAAACCGAGGCCCACACTGCCAGGGCGATCGTTGCGTGCGGTATCGAGCCGCACGAAGGGCTCGGTAATGTCGTCCAGCCGATCTTCCGGGATGACCGCACCATCGTTGCTGATGGCGATGCGAATGAACGCGCCATCGGTTTCGGCCGTCGCTCGCACTGCCGTGCCGTACTGCACGGCATTGTCGATCAGGTTGGCCATGGCGCGCTGGATCGCATTGGGCCGGCAGGTGGCCACGGCCTCATCCACGCCTTCGTACGCC
This sequence comes from Luteibacter aegosomatissinici, assembly GCF_023078495.1. Classification (NCBI taxonomy): domain Bacteria; kingdom Pseudomonadati; phylum Pseudomonadota; class Gammaproteobacteria; order Lysobacterales; family Rhodanobacteraceae; genus Luteibacter; species Luteibacter aegosomatissinici. The sequence continues at coordinate 4,522,583 of NZ_CP095742.1, forward strand.
ACGTCTTCACCGCCATCGGCATAGTCATCGCACAGCGCCTGCAGCAGGGCCGCTACATCCACCGGTTCGCGCGGCTCGGCATCGGAGGCATCGCGCAGGTAGGCCAGGGCCGAGTCCACCATCACCCGCATATGCCCTACATCGCGGAGCAGGCGGCCATGCAGCGGCCCCGGCTCGGCGGTCTGCAGTACCAGCTGCATGCGGGTCAACGGAGTCCGCAGGTCATGGCTCACCGCCGCGAGCATGCGAGTGCGATCGTTCAACGCGCGGGTCACGCGCTCCTGCATGCGGTTGAAGGCGGTCGCCGCCCGCTGGATTTCCAGCGGCCCCTCCTCCGCCAACGGCTCCACGGCCATGTCGCGGCCGAAGGCATCGGCGCTGTCCGAAAGCCGGCGCAGCGGACGGATGACTCGCCACACGGCCCAGGTCGACATCGCCGCGACACCGACACACATGAAAAGTACGGCGCCCACGAAGGGAAAGGTCAGGTGCGGCTGCCGCGGCGTCGCGCTGGGCGTACGCATGGCCAGGGTCTGCTCGCCCATGCGCACGAGCACCTGCGTGGCCGTCTGTTCCGGTGCCCCGCTGCATACGCGGACGGTCGCCGGACCCATGCCTGGCGAAAGGCCTTCGTTGAGCACGTCTTCCAGTTCGCGCGTCGCGTTGCTCAGCTCATCGCACACCGGTGGAGCCACGAGCAGGCGCGCCTCGGTGAGCGGGGCATGCGGCGCGGCGAGGATCGCGGGATAGTCGCGCGCGGGGACATCGCGCAAGGTATCTACCAGTGCCTCGACACGGTACGCCGCCTGCCAGGGCCATGGCGGTGCCGGCGGCACATGCGGGTAAAGCAGCATCAGCAGTAACAGGAACAGGCAAAACGTGAGAGCCGATGCGCTCGCCACGATCGCGAGGATCTGGCCAATGGTGGAGGAGAAGAAGCGGCGCATCACGCCTGGACCACGTCGGCGTGCAGCACATAGCCATCCGCACGCACCGTGCGGATGGGATTATCCAGCGGATCGTGCGTGGCCAGCTTGCGGCGCAGGCGGCTCACCAGCAGGTCCACCGAACGCGCCGAAATCGGAAACGCTTCGCCGCGGGTCAGCGCGATCAGCTCATCGCGTGACAACACCTGGCGCGGGTGCTTGCACAGTGCGAGCAGCAGGTCGGTCTCGGTGCCGGTCAACAGTATGCGCACGCCGGCCGCCGAACGGACGAATCGGCGGTAGGGAAAGAACGAGAAGCCCGCGAATCGCAGCACCGTGTCGCCGTTGTCGGCCGCAGGCACGCCACCCGCCGGCACGGCGTCGCCAGCCGGACGCCGCAACATGGCGCGTACGCGGGCAAGCAGTTCGCGCAGGTCGAATGGCTTCGTGACGTAATCGTCCGCGCCCATCTCCAGCCCCACGACCTTGTCGGTGGCCTCGCCCAGCGCAGTGAGCATGATGATGCGCGGGCCGCCCTTCGCGCGGATCCGCCGGCACACCTCGAGCCCATCCATGCCGGGCAACATCACATCGAGCAGCACGAGGTCGAAGCCAGGCGCCTCGAGTTGCCGCATCGCCTGCTCACCGGTCTCGGCCTCATCCACCACGTAACCCTTGCCGCGCAGGAATTCCGCCAGCGTGCCGCGAATCTCGGCATCGTCTTCCACAAGGAGGAGGTGGGCTGCTTGCACGTCATTTCCAGCGAAGGTTCGCGTCATTCTGCGATAACAGCACCCGCGAGACTACTGTTAACCGGCTTCATGTCGAAACTGACACAGTGTGTCTTTTAGCATCAATATCAACAAGTTACATTGACGCACAAGCGCATGGGGCGCACCTTGCCGGCATCGTCCCCGATCTGATGCCACGCCATGCCCACGCCTGCTGCACTACCGCCTGCCCCCGCCCGCCGCCCTCGCCGCCTTTGGCCCTGGCTGTTACTGGTCGTCGCGATCGTCGCCGCGATCATCGTGTGGCGCGTACTCGGTAGTGCCGCGGAGCCCAGGGGCATGCGCCAGGCCAGCACCTCCGTGGGCGTCGCCAAGGCCACGGTGGGGGATATCCCGGTCACGCTGAATTCGCTTGGCACGGTCACCTCGCTCGCGACGGCCACCGTGAAGTCGCAGATCAACGGCTATCTCACGGATATCCCGTTCAAGGAAGGCCAGGTCGTGAAGAAGGGCGACGTACTGGCCCAGGTCGATCCGCGGCCGTATGAAGTGGCGCTGGCGCAGTACCAGGGCCAGCTGCAGCGCGACCAGGCCCTGCTCGAGAACGCCCGACTCGACTACAAGCGCTACCAGCAGCTCGCGGCGCAGGACTCGACGTCGAAGCAGACCGTCGATACCGCGCTGGCGACCGTGCACCAGTACGAAGGCACGGTACGTACCGACCAGGCGCAGGTGGACAGCGAAAAGCTCAATCTCACCTATGCGCGCATTGTCTCGCCGATCAATGGCCGGGTAGGCCTGCGCCAGGTGGATGTGGGCAACTATGTGACCTCATCCGATACGGACGGTGTGGCGGTGGTGACGCAGACCGACCCCATCTCGGTCGTGTTCACGCTCCCGGAAGATGACCTGTCGCAGGTGCTGGCGCCAAGCGATGACGGGAAGGCCCGTACCGTGACCGCGTGGGACCGCACGTTTTCCACCCAGCTTTCCAGCGGCACGCTCGACACCATCGATAACCAGGTCGATACATCGACGGGCACCGTCAAGCTGCGCGCCATGTTCGCCAACCCCAAGGGGGCGCTGTTCCCCAACCAGTTCGTCAACGCGACCTTGCTCGTCCGCACGCTGCAGAACGTGGTGACGATCCCGAGCACGGCGGTACAGACCGGCTCGCCCGGCACCTTCGTCTACCTGTTGAAGGACGACCACACGGTCGCGCTGCGCAAGGTCACGCTGGGCCCCTCGGCCAATGGGAACGTCGCCGTGACGGCGGGCCTCGCCGCGGGCGACACGGTCGTCGTCGACGGCGCCGACCACCTGAGCGATGGGGCCAAGGTCACGGTGCCAGGCAGCGGGCAGGCCACCGGCAGGGGCAAGGCCCATGAGAAGGCCAACGCCACGGCCGCCCCATGAATCCGTCCCGCCTGTTCATCCTCCGCCCGGTGGCGACGACGCTGCTGATGGCAGCCTTGCTGGTCGTTGGCATCGTCGCCTACCGCTTCCTGCCGCTATCGGCCCTGCCGTCGGTGGAATACGCCACCATCCAGGTGCAGACGTTTTACCCGGGCGCCAGCCCGGATGTGATGACCTCGGCCGTTACCGCGCCGCTGGAAACCCAGCTGGGTACGATGGCGGGCCTGAAGCAGATGTCATCGAACTCGTCGTCGGGTGCCTCGGTGGTCACGCTGCAATTCGACATGGACGTGTCGCTGGACCTGGCCGAGCAGGAGGTGCAGGCGGCGATCAACGCGGCCAGCAACCTGCTGCCCTCCGACCTGCCCGCCCCGCCGGTGTATGCCAAGGTGAACCCGGCGGATGCGCCGATCATGACCCTGGCGATCACCTCGCCCACCATGCCGCTGACCCAGGTGCAGACGCTGACCGACCAGCGCATCGCCCAGAAGATCTCGCAGATGGCCGGCGTGGGCCTCGTCACCCTAAGCGGCGGCAACAAGCCCGCCATCCGCGTGCAGGCGAACATCCGCGCCATGTCGGCATACGGGCTGAACATCGACGACCTGCGCACCACGCTGGATAACATCAACGTCAACACGCCGAAGGGTTCGGTGGATGGCCCATCGCGTGCCTACACCATCGATGCGAACGACCAGATCCAGGATCCGAACGATTACCTGGATACCGTGATCGCGTACAAGAACGGCCGCCCGGTGCATCTTCGTGACGTGGCGACCGTGGTACAGGGCGCCGAGAACGAGGAACTCGGGGCGTGGATGAACACCACGCCAGCCATCATCCTCAACGTGCAGCGCCAATCCGGCGCCAACGTGATCAAGGTCGTCGATGCGATCAAGGCCTCGCTGCCGCAGTGGGAAGCCAGCCTGCCTTCGTCGGTCCATGTCGCCGTGCTCACCGATCGCACCAACACGATCCGCGCCTCGGTCGAGGATGTGGAGTTCGAACTGGCGCTGGCCGTCGGCCTGGTCGTCATGGTGATCTTCCTGTTCCTGCGTAACGTACGCGCCACGATCATCCCCAGCCTTTCCGTGCCGTTGTCGCTGGTCGGCACGTTCGCCGCGATGTACCTGTGGGGCTTCAGCCTGGATAACCTGTCGCTGATGGCGCTCACCATCGCCACCGGCTTCGTCGTCGACGACGCGATCGTGGTGATCGAGAACATCAGCCGCTACATCGAACAGGGCATGCGGCCCATGGAGGCGGCGCTGAAGGGCTCGGGGGAGATCGGCTTCACGATCATCTCGCTGACCATATCGCTGCTGGCCGTGCTGATCCCGCTGTTCTTCATGAGCGATGTGATCGGCCGGTTGTTCTTCGAGTTCGCCGTCACGCTGGCCGTCACGATCGTCATCTCCGCGGTGGTCTCGCTAACCCTGGTGCCGATGCTCTGTGCACGCCTGCTTCGCCACCACCCCGCACCCCAGGCCGTTGCCAACGCGCCGGCCAAGAAGAGTTGGTTCGATCGTATCGTGGGCGCCTACGACCGCACGCTCACCATCGCGCTCGACCACATGTGGGTGACGCTGGGCGTGGCCATCGGTTCGGTGCTGATCACCGCCATGCTGTACCTGGTCGTGCCCAAGGGCTTTTTCCCCAGCCAGGATACGGGGGTGATCCAGGGCATCACCCAGGCGAACCAGTCCATTTCCTACGCCGACATGCGCAAGCGCCAGGTGGCGCTGGCCGAGGCGGTGCTGAAGGACCCGGACGTGGTGAGACTCTCGTCATTCATTGGCGTGGACGGCACCAACGCCACGCTCAATTCCGGCCGCTTCCAGATCAACCTGAAGCCCAAGGATGAGCGCAGCGCGCCTATCGACGATGTGATCCGCCGCTTGCAGGAAGAGACCCGTGATGTCACCGGCATCACCCTGTACATGCAGCCCGTTCAGGATCTCACTGTCGATACCCAGGTGAGCGCGACGCAGTACCAGTTCATTCTTTCCAACCCGACCCAGTCCGAGTTGTCCGCATGGACGCCGAAGCTCCTTGCCGAGCTGCGCAAGTCCGATGTGCTGACCGATGTCACCGCCGACCTGAAAGACAACGGCCTCGCCGCGACCGTGCAGGTGGACCGGGCCAGCGCCGCGCGTTTTGGCATCACACTGGCGACGATCGATAACGCGCTGTACGACAACTTCGGCCAGCGCATCGTCAGCACGGTATTCACCCAGTCGAGCCAGATGCGCGTGATCCTGCAGATGGACCCGGCGGGCAACCGCGGCCTGAAGACGCTGGATTCGATCTACCTTCCGTCGTCGACATCCGACAGTGGCCAGGTGCCTTTGTCGGCCATCGCCAAGGTCGTGGTCGATCACAAACCGATACAGGTAGGCCACCTCGCTCAGTTCCCGGCCACCACCGTGTCGTTCAATCTCGCACCGGGCGCATCGCTGGGCAGCGCCGCGGATGCGGTGCGTGAGGCGCAGAAGGCCATTGCGCTGCCGGATAGCTTTGGCCTGAACTTCCAGGGCGCACTGGATGCGTTCCAGTCGTCGCTCTCCAACGAGCTTTGGCTGGTACTGGCCGCCGTACTGGTGATGTACGTGGTGCTTGGCGTGCTCTACGAGAGCTTCATCCACCCGCTCACCATCCTCTCCACCTTGCCTTCCGCCGGCATCGGTGCCCTGCTCGCCATGGAGGTGACCGGTTCCGATCTGGACATCATCGGGATCATCGGCCTGGTGCTGCTGATCGGCATCGTGAAGAAAAACGCGATCATGATGATCGACTTCGCGTTGAGCGCCGAGCGCGACGAAGGCCTCGCACCCCGTGACGCGATCCACCAGGCGGCCCTGCTCCGCTTGCGCCCCATCCTGATGACCACCATGGCGGCGCTGATCTCCGCCGTGCCGCTCGCGCTGGGAACGGGTAGCGGCTCCGAGCTTCGCCATCCGCTGGGCGTCGCCATGATCGGCGGCTTGCTGGTGAGCCAGTTGCTCACGCTGTTCACCACGCCGGCCGTGTACCTCGCGCTGGACCTGGGCGCACGCAAGCTGCGTGAGCGCGGCTACGTGCTCGATCCGGCCGAGGGCGGCGCATGAACCTCAGTGCCCCCTTCATCCGGCGCCCGGTCGGCACGTTGCTGCTGACCGCGGCCATCGCGGTCGCGGGCGCCATTGCGTTTCGCTTCCTCCCGGTGGCGCCCCTACCGAACGTCGATTACCCGACGATCCGCGTGCAGGCGCAGATGGCCGGTGCGAGTGCGGAGACGATGGCGGCGACGGTGGCGGCGCCGCTGGAACGCCGGCTGGGCCAGATCGCCGATGTGACCGAAATGACCTCGACCAGCAGCACCGGCACATCGAGCATCATCATGCAGTTCGGGCTGGATCGCGATATCGAAGGCGCGGCGCGGGACGTGGAGGCGGCGATCAACGGCGCACGCGCCGACCTGCCCGCTTCGCTGCGCTCCAACCCCACGTACCGCAAGTTCAACCCGGCCGATGCGCCGATCATGATCCTGTCCATGACGTCGAAGAACCTGACGGCGGGGCAGTTGTACGACCAGGCCTCGAACATCCTGCAGCAGCGCCTGTTGCAGGTGCAGGGCGTGGGCAATGTCGACCTCAACGGCGGTTCGCTACCGGCGGTGCGTGTCGAGCTCAATCCGGGCAAGGTATTCAAGTACGGGCTCGGCCTCGAGGACGTGCGCGCCGCACTTTCCGCGGCCAACGCCAATAGCGCGAAGGGCGTGGTGAATGACGGCACGCTCCGCTATCAGCTCTACGCGAACGACCAGGCCACCGAGGCAAAGGATTACCGTGACCTGGTGATTGCGTGGCGCGATGGGCGGCCGGTGCACCTGTCCGATGTGGCGGACGTGGATGATTCCGTCGAAAGCCTGCGCAACGAAGGCCTCGTCAACGGCCAGCACGGCATCCTGCTGTTCATCTTCAAGCAGCCCGGCGGCAACATCGTCGATACGGTGGACCATATCCGCGCGGTGCTGCCGCAGCTCGAAGCCGCCCTGCCGCAGGGGACGAAGCTGGCGATCTCCAGCGACCGCAGCAGCACCATTCGCGCGTCACTATCCCACACCGAACTGACCCTGGTCGTCGCGGTGGTACTCGTCGTCCTGGTGGTGCTGGCGTTCCTCCGCGACTGGCGCTCCACCATCATCCCCGCCGTGGCCGTACCCGTGTCGATCCTGGGCACCTTCGGCATCATGCGCCTGTGCGGTTACACGCTGGATAACCTCTCCCTGATGGCACTGACCATCGCCACCGGCTTCGTGGTGGATGATGCGATCGTGGTGCTGGAGAACATCACCCGCCATCGCGAGGCCGGCATCCCCCGGGTGCAGGCGGCACTGAAGGGCGCCAGCGAGGTGGGTTTCACCGTACTGTCGATGAGCCTTTCGCTGGTCGCCGTATTCCTGCCCATCGTGCTCCTGGGCGACATCGTGGGGCGATTATTCCGCGAGTTCGCCATGGTTCTCACCTTGGCGATCGGCCTCTCGCTGGTGCTGGCGCTGACTACCACACCCATGCTCTGCTCCCTGATGTTGCGCGATCGCCCCCACCGCGAACCGGGCCGTGTATCGCGCTGGGTCGGTGGCGGCATCGACAAGGTGTTCGTGCTTTACCAGCGCACGCTGCATCGTGCCCTGGCACATCCGTTCCCTGTCCTGATGACCTTCTTCCTCACGATCGCCGCGTCCGTGGCCATGTTCATCGTGGTGCCGAAGACCCTGTTCCCGCAGCAGGATACCGGCGTGATGATGGGCGGCATCCGCGCGGACGAAAGCACGTCCTTCCAGGCCATGCGCAAGAAGCTGATGCAGGCCCAGGCCATCGTCCAGGCCGACCCCGCCGTGCAGAACGTACTCGGTTTCACCGGTGGGCGCGGCACGAGCACGGCCAACGTCAACGTGACCCTCAAGCCGCTGGATGAGCGCAATGCCTCCGCGTTCGAGGTGATGGCGCGGCTGCGGCCCAAGCTGGCGAAGATCCCGGGGGCGACACTCATGATGTTCCCGATGCAGGACCTTTCCATCGGCGGCCGGCAGAGCTTCGCCCAGTTCCAGTACACGCTGCAGTCCGACGACAGCACGCTGCTGCGCGAGTGGTCGCAAAAGCTGCTTGATGCGCTGAAGAAGAACAAGCTACTGGTGGACGTGAGCTCGGACCAGCAGACCGGTGGCCTGGAAACGAAGCTTGAACTGGACCGCCCGACGATCGCGCGCCTTGGCCTTACCCCCGACATCATCGATGCCACGCTTTACGACGCTTTCGGCGAGCGGACGGTATCCACCATCTACAAAGCGCAGAACCAGTACCACGTGGTCATGGAGCTGGCCCCGAAATACCTGCAGGATCCGTCGTCCGTGCGTGGCGTGTACATCAGCAGCTCGGGCGAAAAGGCCAACGGCACGTCCTCGACCAATGCGACGTCCAACACGGTGAGTTCCTCGGCGCGTACGACCACGACCAGCGCATCGGTCACCAACGCGGCGACGAACAGCATTTCGACCAGCGGTGGAACCTCGAGTGGTGCCGCCGTGAGCACGGGCGCCAGCACCATGGTGCCGCTCACGGCCTTTGCGAAGCTGACCGACGCCAAGACGCCCGTGCAGGTGAACCACCAGGGCCAGGCCGTGGCGGCCACCCTCTCGTTCAACCTGGCACCCGGCGCCAACCTGGAAGATGCCACCGCGGCGATCGAGCAGGCGACGCAGGATATCCGCATGCCGGTCGCCATCCACGGCTCATTCAGCGGCACGGCGGGGCGCTCGCAATCGATCATCGCCACCATGCCGTTGCTCATCGGTGCGGCGCTGCTCGCGGTCTATGCGGTGCTTGGTGTGTTGTACGAGAGCTACGTGCATCCGCTCACGATCCTTTCCACGCTGCCGTCGGCCGGCGTCGGCGCCGTGCTTGCACTGCTGCTGACCAACACGGAGTTCAGCGTGATCGCCCTCATCGGCGTGTTCCTGCTGATCGGTATCGTGAAGAAGAACGCGATCATGATGGTGGACTTCGCCCTGGATGCCGAGCGCAACGAGGGCCTCGCGCCGCTGGAGGCGATCGAGAAGGCCTGCCTGTTGCGCTTCCGGCCCATCCTCATGACCACCTGCGCCGCGTTGCTCGGCGCCCTGCCGCTGGTGCTCGACCATGGCATGGGCTCGGAACTGCGCCGGCCGCTGGGCATCTCGATCATCGGTGGCCTCGTGGTGAGCCAGTTGCTCACCCTCTACACCACCCCCGTCATCTACCTGTACATCGACCGCGCCCGCCACCGCTCCAGGGGCTTCTGGCACCGGGTATTCCCGGGCACGGCCCTCCCGGAAACCACCGCATGAACACCATGATCCGCACCCTCTCCGTGACCGCGCTCACGGCCGCGCTCGCCGCGTGTGCCGTCGGCCCTGATTACGTGCGCCCTTCCGCACCCACGCCGGTCGCCTTCAAGGAGGCGCCCCAGGGATGGCAGGCGGCGCAGCCTGGTGATGGCACCGCCCGTGGCGCCTGGTGGACCGTATACGGCGACAAGGATCTGGACGACCTGATGGCGCAGGTCGCCATCAACAACCAGAACCTAAAGGCCTATGCGGCGGCGTACCGGCAAGCCACGGCCGTGGTCGCCGAAGCGCGATCGGGCTACTCACCGACCGTGGCGCTCTCCCCGACGGCGACCCGGCAGCGATCCAGCAGCACCACCGGTGCTGCGACCACGCGCTCGTCGCGCTCGGTGGAGCTCAGCGGCTCGTGGGAACCGGACCTTTGGGGCAAGGTACGCCGGCAGGTCGAAAGCGATAAGGCCGCCGCGCAGGCCAGCGCGGCGGAACTCGCCGACCTGACCCTTTCGGCGCAGGCCGAACTGGTCACCGACTACATGGAACTGCGTTACCAGGACTCCCTGGCACAGTTGCTCGATGAAACCACGAAGGCGTACGAGCGCAGCCTCACGATCACCCAGAACCAATATACGGCGGGTACCGTATCGCGCGCGGATGTGATCACAGCGCAAACCCAGCTTGCGACGGCACGCGCTTCGGCCATCGCCACGGGGCAGCTGCGCGCGCAGTACGAGCACGCCATCGCGTTGCTGGTCGGCAAGCCACCGTCGGAAGTCTCGATCGCCGTACGCCCACTGGCGATCACCTTGCCGGAGGTGCCCGGCATCGTCCCGTCCACCCTGTTGCAACGCCGCCCCGATATCGCCGAAGCAGAACGCACCATGCAGCAACAGAACGCGTTGATCGGCGTCGCCCAGGCGGCGTGGTATCCCACGCTGAGCCTGACCGGTGAAGCAGGCTATTCCGGCCTTGGCAAACTCTTCAGCGCAAGCAACGCGATCTGGTCGCTGGCGGCATCGGCAAGCGAGACGCTGATCGACGGTGGCGCGCGTTCGGCCCAGGTCGCGGCGGCCCGCGCCTCGTATGACCAGAGCGTCGCCAACTACCGGCAGACCGTACTCGCCGCATTCCAGGACGTGGAGGACGAGCTTTCGTCGATCCGGGTCCTGGGCAACCAGGCCGTTGCCCAGGATGACGCGTTGCGCCTGGCGCGACAGGCCGAAACCGTCGCCCGCAACGAATACCAGGCCGGTACCGTGGATTACACAACGGTCGTGACGGCACAGGCCACCGCGCTTTCCAACGCACAGGCCTCGCTGCAGGTTCGCCGCGACCGCTTGCTGGCCAGTGCCAGCCTCATTCGCGCACTCGGCGGTGGCTGGTCGGACGCCGACCTTCCACTGGCGGACGCTAAGCCACGCGGTGCAGCGCAGCCATGAGCGCATCGATATAGGTACGGCTCGCCCTGAGCGTGGTGCCGTCGCGCAGGCGCAGCACGGCGTCACGGTTGGGCCGGGGTAGCATCTCGGCCACCTGGTCCACGCGGACGATGGCCGAGCGATGCACCCGCTGGAAACGGACCGGATCCAGCTTCCTTGCCAGTTCCTGGAGCGATTCGCGCAGGAGATGGCGCTGGCCGTTGGCATGCAGCGCCGCATAGTCACCGTCGGCCTCGATCCAGGTGACTGCACCGACCTCTACGAAGGAAAGCCGCGTGCCCACCCGGATGGCGAAGTGTTCGGCAAGCGCGGGCCGGGTATCGCTCCCCAGCTTACGGCGAACGCGGTCCAGCGCCTCGCTGAAGCGCTCATCGTCGATCGGCTTCAGCAGGTAATCGACGGCCTCGAGCTCGAAGGCACGTATGGCGAACGTGTCGTGCGCCGTCAACAACACGGCGAGCGGTCGTTCCGCGCGGGGAATGGCCGCCAGCCCATCGAGTCCATTGAGCCCTGGCATCTGCACGTCGATGATGGCGACATCGACCCGGTCGCGGCGCAATGCCGCAAGGCCATACCCATCCGCGCACTCATCGACCACATGCACATCGTGCTCGGCACGCAGCCGGGCGAGCACACCACTACGCGCCAGTGGCTCATCATCGACCACAGCGACGCGGATCACGTGGCAGCCTCCATCCCGGACCCGGCAACAGCCCACGGCAACCTGATGTGTACGCGCCACCGGCCGTTCTCGGGGCCGGCGACGACGCGATGGCTGCCGGGGTAGAGCGCCTCAAGCCGGGCACGCACGTTCGCCAGGCCAACCCCCACGGCACCCTCCGTGACCTCGACCACATCGTTGATCACGGTCACCCGCAGCTCGTCGCCATCGCCTTCGACACGGATGACGATCGTGCCAGGTGCAGTGCGCGGTGCGATGCCATGACGCACCGCGTTCTCGACCAGCGGCTGCATCAGCAGGTAGGGCACGCGTGCCTCGAGCGTACCCGGCGCGGTATAGGTCTCGATGTGCAGGCGTTCGCCGAGACGCGCCTTCTCGATATCCAGATACGCGGCCGTCAGGGCGATCTCGTCAGCCACCGCGTGTTCGTGGCCCGGAATCTCCTCCAGCGTCGTACGCAGGAAGTCACCAAGCCGGGCGATCATCCGCGTCGCGTCACGCGGACGCTCGTCGCGCACCAGGGCCGAGATGGCGTTGAGCGTGTTGAACAGGAAGTGTGGCTGAAGCTGGTAACGCAGGGCACGCAATTCGGCATCGCGCGCGGCCTGCGCGGCCTGGTGAAGTCGTTCGCCTTCAAGGGCCAGCGCGGCCCGGTGCAGCACGATCGCCTGGAAGCCGCAGAAGGCGATAAGCGCAAGCCAGCACCCGTCAAGACCACCGAAGATCCAGGCCGCACCGGCCTGTGCCCGCATTTTCTCGCTGGCAATGAAGTTCAGCGCCAGCAGCGCGTTACCGACGGACATGGCGTAGGTCACCGGCAGGAGCACGCCCGCCATCGCCCACCAGCCGGCGCCCCGCCGCCACAGCCAGCGTTGCAGCCAGCCCAGCGGCACGATCCAGAACAGGTAAGCCAGCGCGTAGAACAAGCGAAACGCGAGCACGCGCTCGTCCGCCAGCGCAGGCAGGCTCATCACCATCATGCAGCCCAGTATGGGCAAGCCCGCGACCCACGCCATGGCCGGCGACAGCGTGACGCTGCGATCTACGCGCATGGCTACCTCACTCGCCCCTCAGAAGTTCGACGAGTAAAGCATGGCCGCGATCTTCCAGCCATCGTCGGTGCGAACCATCTGCCAGGTCTCGGCGCCACGATTCTGCACCTTGCCATCGAGCAGGAACTCAAAGTCAAAGTACACGATGCCTACGGCACCATCGGTTTCGATCCGTACATCGTGGAAGCGCTCCTCGAGAGAGGATGTGTTGTTGCCCACGAAGTCGGCGAACTTGCCCGGCGTACTCGTGTGGTAACGCGGCGCATCGGGCTTTTTTGCATGCACCGTCTTCAGCCCCTCGGGGCCGAGCGCCTCGATCCACGACGACTCGGGGACGAAGAGCCCGCCAAGCGTCTTGCCGTCGTGCGCCTTGAGCGCGCCCTGGAACGTGCTTACCACTTTCTCGATCTCGGCCTTGGACGTGTCGGCGGCAGCGGCGGGCCCGGCGATGAGGGCGAGGGCAACCATGAGTGGTACGGTCTTCATGCGGCGGGGCTCCTGTGGGGTTGAACGAGGAGACCACCCACAAGGCAACGCCGCCAGAGGTCTGGCGGCGAGCCGTTTGATCTGAGCGCCGGGGCGTTTCCCAACGGGCCGGACCCATCGCAGCTTCCCCGGTAGCACCGGGGTAGCGCCGCGATTAGTTGAGGCAGCCCGGCAGGCCGTCGTAGATCGAGACGTTAGTCATCGGCAGCTTCGCATGGAGCGGATCCTCCCCCTTGGCCAGCTCGTAGAACGCATCGACGGAGGTATCCCGGGCGAGCAGCAGCTTGCACTTGAAGGTCTTGGCGGTGACCTGCACGGCACCGGTCTTGGCATTCACCTTGGCGCGGCTTCCGGCGAACGTCCACAGGCACTGCTTGAAGGCGTTCTTGCCGGTATCGACCGAGCAGCGCAGCTGCATGGGGCGTAGATTGCTGAATTCACCTTCACAGAAGGTATCGCCGCACACCTTGTCGAAGGCTGCATTGAGGCGGGCTTCCGCTTCGAAGAAGCGATCCATGCCGGCCTCGGACGTGGGCCAGTCGGTCGCATCGACGAAACGCTCAGGAGGAACATCGGCGGCAAAGGCCGATGCCGAGGCAGTGAGGAACATGACAGCGAGGGTGGTGCGAAGCATCGTGATGGCTCCGTGGTTGAGGAGCTGTCATTTCAGCGAGTTCACGGGTTCGGGTATGCCGGTGGAAGGCAGGCCCTCGCGTAGCGATCCGGCGCACATCCTTGTAGGGGTGCCGCGACATGCACGGCATCGGTGCCGTGACATGCGCCATGTCGCGGCACCGACGCCGTGGCGGTTACAGCCAGCGCTTGTAGCGGCGGATGTACAGCGTCTTCACCAGCTGGGTCAGCACGCAGTAGCTCACCAGGGTGAGCGCCAGCCAGCCGAAGTAGGCACCGGGCAGCGGCATCATCCCGATCCGGGCGCCCAGCGGCGAGAACGGAATGTAGATGCCGATCACCATGATCAGGCCGGTCAGCGCCAGCACCGGGGCCGACGCCATGCTGCGCACGAACGGGATGCGCCGCGTGCGGATCATATGCACCACCAGGGTCTGCGAGAGCAGGCCCTCGATGAACCAGCCCGACTGGAACAGCGACTGGTGCGCCACATCGTTGGCCCCGAACACATGCCACATCAGCCAGAACGTGGTGATATCGAACACCGAGCTCACCGGGCCGATCCAGGCCATGAATCGGCCGATATCACCCGCATCCCACTTGCGCGGCACGCGCAGGTATTCCTCATCCATGCGATCGAACGGAATGGAAAGCTGGGACAGGTCGTACAGCAGGTTCTGCACCAGGATCTGCAGGGGCAGCATCGGCAGGAACGGCAGGAACGCACTCGCCACCAGCACGCTGAACACGTTGCCGAAGTTCGAGCTGGCCGTCATCTTGATGTACTTCATGATGTTGCCAAAGGTGACGCGGCCTTCGACCACACCCTCTTCCAGCACCATCAGGTTCTTTTCCAGCAGGATGATATCCGCCGATTCCTTCGCGATATCCGTGGCGGTGTCCACCGAGATACCCACGTCGGCATCGCGCAGCGCGGGCGCATCGTTGATGCCGTCACCGAGGAAGCCCACGGTGTGGCCACGGCGCTGCAACGCCTTCACCACGCGCGCCTTCTGTACCGGGGACATCTTGGCAAAGATGGTGGTGGTCTCGACCATCGCATCCAGCGCTTCATCATCGAGCTGTTCGATGTCGCGGCCCAGGGCGGTGCCTGCCACATCCAGGCCGACCTCCGCGCAGATCTTCTTCGTCACCGCTTCGTTGTCGCCCGTAATCACCTTTACCGCCACGCCATGGTGGTTCAGTGCGCGGATAGCGGTGGCCGCCGAATCCTTTGGCGGATCGAGGAAGGCCAGGCAGCCCACGGCGGTGAGACCCGATTCATCGGCCACGCTGTACGCGCGATCGCCGATCGGATCGCGGCGTACGGCCACGATGAGCACGCGCAAGCCATCCTCATTGAGGCGGCGGGTCATCGCGCGGATCTCCGCACGCTTCTCTTCCGTCATCGGCTCCACGTCGCCGCCGATGCGTGCCTCTGTGCAGATCGCCAGCATTTCCTCGACGGCGCCCTTGCAGATCACGAGCTGCTCATACTCGCCATCGGTCACCACCACCGACATGCGGCGGCGCTGGAAATCGAACGGGATCTCGTCAACGATGCGAAAGCGGTGCGCGATGGTTTCCAGGTCGCGGTGCGACAGCACCGCCTTGTCCATGAGGTTGCGCAGGCCGGTCTGGAAGCGGCTGTTGAGGTAGCCCCACTCCAGCGCCTCGTCGGAGTCATCCCCGTCAAGATCGACGTGGCGCTCGAGCACGATCTTGTCCAGCGTGAGCGTGCCGGTCTTGTCGGTGCACAGCACGTCCATGGCGCCGAAGTTCTGGATCGCGTTCAGCCGCTTCACCACCACCTTGCGCTTCGACATGGCGATGGCGCCCTTGCCGAGGTTGGCGGTGACGATCAGCGGCAGCATCTCGGGGGTGAGGCCCACCGCGACGGACAGGCCGAACATGAAGGCGTCCAGCCAGTCGTGCTTATCGAAGCCGTTGATGAAGAAGACGATCGGCACCATCACCGCCATGAAGCGGATCAGCAGCCAGCTCACCGACGAGATGCCCTTGTCGAAGCTGGTCTGCACGCGCTCACCCGAAAGGGTGCGCGCCAGTGAGCCGAGGTAGGTGCGCGCGCCGGTAGCCAGCACCACGGCGGTGGCGGTGCCGGAGACGACGTTGGTGCCCATGTAGCACACGGTGGGCAGATCGAGCGGGCCACCCGAGTCACCCGCCACCGCCGCGTTGGGCGCGGCCTTCTCCACCGGAATGGATTCCCCGGTGAGGATGGCCTGGCTGATGAACAGATCCTTCGCCGCGATCAGGCGCAGATCGGCCGGGATCATGTCACCGGCGCCGAGATGGACGATATCGCCGACGACGAGTTCTTCCACCGGCACTTCAATCCGCTCGGCGTGCCCATCTTCCGCACGGCGGGTCACCGAGGCGGTGTTGCGCACCATCGCCTTCAGCTTCTCGGCTGCCTGCGAGGAGCGGTATTCCTGGGTGAAGGAAAGGATGACGCTGATGCCCACCATCACCGCGATGATGATGGGGCCGGTCAGGTCATCCGGCTCGGTCACCAGCTGCACCACGGCCAGCACCAGCAGCACGATGATGAAGGGGTTCTTGAACGCGTGCAGCAGCTGGATCGACCAGTGCGGCGGCTTCTCGTGGCCTACCTCATTGACGCCATCGCGATCGAGGCGCTCGGCGATGGCCTCTTCATCAAGGCCATCGATGCGGGAATCCAGCGCGCGCAGCAGCTCATCCGCCGGACGGAAGGCGTCCGCGGTCGCGTTGGTGAAGGTTTTGGCGGCGACGGCCGCCTGCGAGGTGTGGATCTTCATGGCTCGCTACCTGTCCGGTACATGGAACCCGGTGGGCGCGAGCGGCTTGCGGCCGCGGTTAGCCGAAAGCAGGCGCGCCGGCCCGGAGCCGACGTACGGAATTCTCGTTGATCGTGATGACAGACCGCGTACGCGGCGTCGTAGTGTCTATGTCGCTTTTCATGGCTGCGGCAGTTTGCCGTCAACCGGTTTCAACGAGCTTTCGGCCGTATCGAGCGAACGCGGGACCGTGATCGTGCGCTTCACCGGCTGGGCGATGGCGCGGCGACGGGCAAGAGCGAAGGCGAGACGGCGCCCGAACATGCGCGGGCTGGTCTTGTCGAGCTGAAGGTTCATGGCTCAATCCTCGAATAACGGTAGCCAACGGCTACCGACGAGGAGAGCCGGACTTTCCCTAGTAGGAGAAAGCGCCGGCCGACCGGGTGCGGTCGCCGCGGGCGATGTGGTTTTCAAACGCCGGGACCCGAAGCGAGCGGGAGCCGGCGCGTGTACTAGGGTGAACGTCCATATGCCTGGATAAGCGAAGGAGGGTGCCGCCCGGCACAAGCAGCCCGGGAAGCCGGACAATTGTCGCGCCGCAGCGCAGCAGGGTCAAGCGGGAAGCGAGCGGTTTTCGGCGATTCCCGCTTCGTATTCGGCAGCCTCGGCCAGCAGCCATTCACGCAGCCGGCTGAAGCCCGCGTGGGGCTCGGAACGCTTGGGGTACACGAGGTAATACGCCTCGGCCACGCGCATGCGCTCCTTGCACAGGACGGTCAGCGCGCCGCACTCGATCAGCGATCGGGCCATGACCAGGCGGCCCAGGGCGACCCCCAGTCCCTCGAGCACCGCACGCTGCAGGTGCTCGGTGTTGTCGAAGCGGGCCACGTAGCGCGAAGGCAGCGGCATGCCGAATTGTTCCGCCCAATCGTTCCATCGTCCTGATGGGTCGCCCAGCAGCGGCCAGCCCTTCAGCGAGGTGTCTGGCAGGCCGCCCATCTTGCGGACCAGCGAGGGACTGGCGATGGGAACGATGAATTCGCCGAACAGGCGCTCGGCCCTGGTGCGGGGCCATGAGCCCAGGCCATAGCGGAAGGCGCAGTCGATGGTCAGCTCACGATCGAAATCCACCACACCCACGGACGAATGCAGGCTGAGCTCCAGTTCGGGGTGGGCCGATACCAGGCGCGGCAAACGTGGCACCAGCCAGCTCGAGGCGACCGATGGCAGGACGCTCAGCGTCACCGAATCCTGGTGCCGCCCCTGGAAACGCCCCAGCGCATGCTCGATCCCTTCGAAATGGTGGCCGATCGCCTCAAGGAGATTGGCTCCGTCGGCGGTCAGCGTGACACCGCGCGGGCCGCGATCGAACAGGGAGCGGCCCAGGCGCTCCTCCAGGTTGCGGATCTGGTGGCTGAGGGCACTGACCGTAAGGTTCAGTTGCTCCGCGGCGCGCGCGAGCTTGCCCGTCCTGGCGACGAGCACGAACCCCTGGAGCAGACCGAGCGGCAGACGGGACACGTGAATTTCCCTCAAGTCCAGGTTGCAAACATATCGCTTTTTCAAGCCCCGCGAAAAGGCCAACCTTTAGTCCACCACAAGTCGCAGCAAACTGCGGCCTGCCAACCGACCAGGAGGGTGTCATGGCTTCGATCTTCACCGGCCTCGCCTTTATGCATGGCCATATCGTCGATAAGGAACTGGTGCTTGCGCTGGGAGCGCCCGAGCGCAAGGCAGACACCGGCAAGGGGCAACCGGTCACCTCCGAGACGGCGCCCGCGCCCACATCCCGCAACCGCCCTGCCCGCGCGAAGCCGGCAACCGGCGCGGCAATATCCAGCGCCTGCTGCTGAGACACAGCGTCGCGGTTGACGTGCTTCCAACCTTGCGTGGGCCATCATGGGGTTTTCGCCCCATGGAGGCATCCGCATGCAGCTTCGTCCCCTCGGCCGCTCTCCCCTCAAGGTCGCGCCCCTCGCCTTCGGCGGCAACGTCTTCGGATGGAGTGCCGACGAGGCGCGTTCATTCGAACTGCTCGATGCGTTCGTCGACCACGGCTTCAACCTGGTCGATACCGCCGATGCGTACTCCGCCTGGGTAGAAGGCAATGAGGGCGGCGAATCGGAAGCCATCATCGGCCGCTGGCTGAAACAAAGCGGCAAGCGCGACCGCGTGTTGATCGCCACGAAGGTCGCCAAATGGAAGCGCTACCCGGGGCTGTCGCCGACCAATATCCGCGAGGCCGTGGAAGATTCGTTGCGCCGCCTGCAGACCGACACCATCGATCTTTACCAGGCACATGAGGATGATCCGAAGGTGCCGCTCGAAGAGACGCTGCGCGCTTTCGACGACCTGGTAACGGCGGGCAAGGTCCGTGTCATCGGTGCCTCCAACTACGAGGCGCCGCGTCTCGCCGACGCACTCGCCACCAGTAAGGCCAAGGGCCTGGCACGTTACGAGTCGCTGCAGCCCGAATACAACCTCATGGACCGCAAAGGCTTCGAGGACACCTTGCAGCCGTTGTGCGTTCAGGAAGACGTTGGCGTGATCAGCTATTACTCACTGGCCAGCGGGTTCCTCAGCGGCAAGTACCGCAGCGACGCTGACCTCTCCAAAAGCACCGCCCGCGCCGCAAAGGTAAAGAACTACCTTAACGACCGCGGCATGCGTGTGCTTGCCGCCCTCGATCAGGTCGCCGAAGCGCACGGCTCGACACCGGCGCAGGTTTCGCTTGCCTGGGTAATGGCACAACCGTCGATCACTGCGGCGATCGCGAGCGCCACGACGGTAGAGCAGCTTGAAGACCTTGCGCGCTCGGCATCGCTGGAGCTCACTCGCGAGGAGTTGCAAAAGCTAACCGTGGCGAGCGAATCGAACTAAGGCAACCCTAATCGCGTGCAAGCACGCTCCTACACGTGCATCGCAGAACTGTAGGAGCGCACTTGCGCGCGATGGGTGTTACAGGCGTTAGCGACGCAACCCGTCAATCACACCGTTAAACGTCGCGCTCGGACGCATCGCCGCACTGACCAGCGCCATGTCCGGGTGGTAGTAGCCCTTGATCTCGACCGGCTTGCCCTGGGCGCCGTTGAGCTCACCGACGATCTTGCCTTCGTTTTCGGTCAGCGCCCTGGCGACCGGGGCGAACTTCGCCTTCAGGTCGGCATCGTCATCCTGCGCTGCCAGGGCTTCCGCCCAGTACATGGCCAGGTAGAAATGGCTGCCGCGGTTGTCGATCTCACCCACCTTGCGCGCCGGCGACTTGTTGCTGTCGAGGAAGCGGCCGTTGGCCTGGTCCAGCGTCTTCGCCAGAACGCGGGCGTGCCTGTTGTCGTAGCGCTCGGCCAGGTGCTCGAGGGAGGCGGCCAGGGCAAGGAACTCGCCCAGAGAATCCCAGCGCAGGTAATCCTCTTCCACGAACTGCTGCACGTGCTTCGGCGCCGAACCACCGGCGCCGGTCTCGAACAGGCCGCCGCCGGCCATGAGCGGCACGATGGAAAGCATCTTGGCCGAGGTGCCCAGCTCCATGATCGGGAACAGGTCGGTGAGGTAATCGCGCAGCACGTTGCCGGTCACCGAGATGGTGTCCTGGCCCTTTCGGATGCGCTCCAGGGAGAACTTCGTGGCTTCCTCCGGCGCGAGGATGCGCAGGTCGAGGCCCGAGGTATCGTGATCCTTGAGGTAACGCTCGACCTTGGCGATCACCTGCGCGTCGTGGGCGCGGTTCTTGTCCAGCCAGAACACGGCCGGCGTATTCGACAGGCGCGCACGCTGCACGGCCAGCTTCACCCAATCCTGGATCGGCGCATCCTTGGTCTGGCACATGCGCCAGATATCGCCCTGCTCCACCGCGTGCTCGAACACCACGCTACCGTCATCGGCCACGACGCGGACCGTGCCATCGGCCGGGATCTGGAAGGTTTTGTCGTGCGAGCCGTATTCCTCGGCCTTCTGCGCCATGAGGCCCACGTTGGGCACGCTGCCCATGGTGGCCGGATCGAACGCGCCGTTGGCGATGCAATCCTCGATGACCACGGCGTAGACACCCGCGTAGCTGCGATCGGGGATCACGGCCTTGGCATCCTGCAACTTGCCTTCCGCATTCCACATGCCGCCGCTATCGCGGATCATGGCCGGCATGGAGGCATCGATAATGACGTCGCTGGGCACATGCAGGTTGGTGATGCCCTTGTCGGAATTCACCATGGCGAGCGCCGGGCGGTTTGTGTACTCCGCCTTGAGGTCGGCTTCGATCGCCGCGCGCGTCGCGGCGTCGAGCTTGTCGAGGCGCGCATAGAGGTCGCCGATGCCGTTGTTCGCATCGAAACCGACCTGCTTCAGCGCATCGGCGTGCCTGGCCAGCACATCCTTGTAGAACTCACGCACGGCGATACCGAACATGATCGGGTCGGAGACCTTCATCATGGTGGCCTTCAGGTGCAGCGAGAACAGCACACCCTTCGCCTTCGCGTCTTCAATCTGCGCGGTGATAAAGGCGGCCAGTTTGTTCTTGCTCATGACCGCGGCATCGACGATCTCGCCAGCCTTGACCGCGACCTTCTCCTTGAGCACTTTCGTCGCGCCATCCTTGCCGACGAACTCGATGCGCAGGCTACCGGCGCTACCGATCGTGGCCGACTTCTCGCTACCGTAGAAATCGCCGCCATCCATGTGGGCAACATGCGACTTCGAATCGGACGACCACTTGCCCATGCGGTGCGGATGCTTGCGGGCGTAGTTCTTCACCGAGAGCGGTGCGCGGCGATCGGAGTTGCCTTCGCGCAGCACGGGGTTCACGGCGCTGCCCATGGCCTTGCCATAACGGGCGTTTATGTCCTTCTCGGCATCGGTGGACGGCGCGTCCACGTAGTCCGGCAGGTCGTAGCCCTGCGCCTGCAGTTCCTTGATGGCGGCCTTCATCTGCGGCACGGAGGCGCTGATGTTTGGCAGCTTGATGATGTTGGCTTCCGGGGTGGTCGCCAGGTTGCCCAGTTCGGTCAGGTGATCGCCCACGCGCTGCGCGTCGGAAAGACGGTCGGGGAACTGGGCCAGGATGCGGCCGGCCAGGGAGATATCACGGGTTTCCACCGCCACGCCCGCCGTACCGGCGAACGCTTCGATGATCGGCAGGAACGACGCCGTGGCCAGGAACGGCGCTTCGTCGGTGAGGGTGTAGATGATCTTGGGCGACTGGGACATGGAAACGAGCCTTTTGCCTGAGGGGACCCGGACGAGCGGGAAACCTCACCATTGTGGCCCGGATGGGGGCGCCGGGCAAAGCGATCCCGGCGCATGACACCTTTGCTGCTGGTGCAACATCGGTGCCGGCAAGTACCCTCAGGCCTGCGCGGCACGCAGGGCCTTGCGCTCCTTGCGGCGGGCCTTGCGTGCCTTCCAGCGGTCCGAGAGGCACGCAAAGATCACGTACAGCGCCGGCGTGGAAAGCAGGGTGAGGCTCTGCGAAATAAGCAGGCCGCCGATCATGGCGATACCCAGGGGGCGGCGCAGTTCCGAGCCCTCGCCCAGGCCAATGGCCAGGGGCAGCGCGGCCAGGATCGCCACCATGGTGGTCATCATGATCGGGCGGAAGCGGACCAGGCAGGCCTCGCGGATGGCGTCCTTCGGGTTCGAGGCGTGGTCGCGCTGCGCCACCAGGGCGAAGTCGATCATCATGATCGCGTTCTTCTTCACGATACCGATCAGCAGCACGAGGGCGATCATCGCCACCACCGACAGTTCGGTGTCGGTGATGACGAGCGCGGCCAGCGCGCCAACACCGGCCGCGGGAAGCGTGGAGAGGATCGTCACCGGGTGGATCAGGCTTTCGTACAGCATACCCATCAGCAGGTACACCACGATGATCGCCGCCAGGATGAGCAGGGGCATGTCGCTCTGTGACTGCTGGAAGCGGCGGAAGTCGCTGCCGGCATCCAGGCGGATATCGCCTGGCATGCGCATGCCGTCGATCGTCTTCTGGATCACCACCATGGCCTCGCCCATGCTCGCGCCCGGCGCCAGGTTGAAGCTGACGCCCATGCTCGTGTACTGGTCCTCGTGCACGATCTGGCTGGGTGCCAGGCCCGGCACCTGCTTGGTCACCGCGGAAATAGGCACCATGGCGCCGTTATCCGAGCGCACGTAAATCTGGTTCAGCGCTTCGGGCGTCGCCGCCAGCGTGGGAAGTGCGTTGACGATGACGCGGTACTGGTTGATGTCCGAATAGATAGTGGAGACGGCACGCTGACCGAAGGCGTTGTACAACGCGCCATCGATATTGCCGATGGAAACCCCAAGGCGCGCCGCGGTATCGCGATCGATCACCATGTTCTGGCGCAAGCCCTGCGCATCGATATCGCTGCCGACATCCTTCAGGATCGGGTTCTTCTTCAGCGCATCCACCAGCTTGGGCAACCACTCCTGCAATTCAGCGAGGTCGTTTCCCTTCAGCGAGACCGAGTACTGGCCGCCCTGGGAGGTGCCGCCACCGCCACCGGTGGGAAGGTCCTGGATGGGGCGAAGGCGCAGGTTGAGATCCGGATATTTGTTGGCCTTGGCCGAGAGCCGGTCCACCACATCGAACGTGGTGTCCTTGCGGCCCTCTGCCACCGTCTTCAGTTCGATATTGAAGTTACCGGTGGAACCCGTGCGGCTGGTACCCAGGCGCGAGCCCACCGACTTCACGTCGGGATCTTCCAGAAGCATGTCGGTAAGACGTGCCTGGCGCACCTTCATCTCGCCAAACGACACAGTGGAACTGGATGTGGCGCGGGCGGCCAGCAGGCCGGTGTCCTGCGGCGGGAAGAACCCACCCTTCACCATGCCGAACAGCATGATGGTCGCGGCGATCAGGGCCAGCGGCGTCAACGCCATCAGCAGGGCGTGGCGCAGTGTCCAGTCCAGGCATACCCGGTAGAACGCCAACAGGCGATCCTGCGCGCTCTCCAGCCAGCGGCCAAGCCGCGATTCCGGCTCATCCGACGCGTGCGCGGTGAGGAAATGCGCGCACAACGATGGGGTCAGGGTGAGCGACACCAGCATCGACACCACGATGGCGGCGATCAGCGTGACCGTGAATTCCTTGAAGAACATACCGATGATGCCGGGCGCCAGCAGCAAAGGAATGAACACGGCGATCAGCGAACCGGTAATCGAGACGATGGTGAAACCAATCTCGCGGGCGCCGAGCAGCGCCGCCTCGAAACGCGGAATGCCTTCATCCATGTGGCGGATGACGTTCTCGATCACCACGATGGCATCGTCAACCACGAAGCCAATGGCGATCACCAGTGCCAAGAGCGTCAGGTTGTTCAGCGTGTAGCCGAACGCATACATGACGATGAAACCGCCCGCGAGCGACAAGGGAACGGCCAGGCCCGCGATCACGGTAGGCGCCAGGCGCCGCAGGAACAGCGCCATGGTCATGATCACCATGCATAGGCTGATCATCAGCGTGGCCTGCACCTCGTGCAGCGAGGCGCGAATGGTCGGCGTGCCATCGAAGAAGGAATGCAGGCGCACGCCATTCGGCAACCATGCCTGCATCGTGGGCATCATGCCCTTGATGCGGTCGACGGTTTCGATGACGTTCGCATCCGGCTTGCGGTACACGTACATCAGGATGCCGGGCTTACCGTTGAACCACGCCGCCTGGTAGGCATCCTGCTGGCCGTCGTACACCTTGGCCACGTCCGACAGGTGGATGGGCACGGAGTTATTCACGCCGATCACCAGCTTGGCGAACTCGTCGGCATGGTGCAGCGAATCGTTGGCGATGACCGCCATGGTCGTCTTGCCATCGGACAGGAAGCCCTGCGGCGATGTCACGTTGGCGGCGGTCAGCGCGTTACGCAGCTGGTCGGGCGAAAGGCCCATCGCATTCAGCGCGCGCAGGTTCACATCCACGCGGATAGCAGGCGTCGCGCTGCCGGCGATATCGACCGACGCAATGCCCTCCTGCTGGCGCAGACGCTGGGCGAGGATGGAATCGGCGACGTTGTACAGATCGGTCGGCGCGACCGTGTCTGACGTGAGCGCGAGCACCACCACCGGATCATCGTTGGGGTTGGCTTTCTGGTACGACGGCGCGTTGAGCAGGCCGGTGGGCAGGTCGGGCTGCGCGGCATTGATCGCGGACTGCACGTCGCGTGCGGCAGCATCGATATTGGTGCCGTTCTGGAAGAAGAGCAGGACGAAGGCGCTACCCTCCGAACTGTTCGAACGCATACTCTCCACACCAGGCACCTGGCCGAGGTGCCGCTCCAGCGGCGCCGCCACCGTCGATGCCATGGTGCTGGCATCCGCACCACTCTGCTGGGCCTGCACGAAGATGGCCGGGAACTGGATGTTGGGCAGCGCGGCCACGCCCAGCAGCGAATAGCAGATCATGCCGCATACGAACACACCGATCGCGAGTAGCGATGTGCCGATGGGGCGGCGGATGAACGGGCCGGAAATATTCATCGAGCGGGACGCTTTAGCAGACAGGGAATGGCGCGGGGAAATCCGTTCCTAACGCGTGACCCGGAAAAAGGTTTCGCCGGGCAGTGATCCGTCCGGCGAAAAGAGAGTGAGCCTTGGTGTCCAGGCCCGGCCTGCATCAGTCCGCAGGCCGCACTTGGGCATGGTGTGCCAGGGCGCGTTGTCGCTTGCGCTCGGCCAGCCAATCGGAGAAACGCTCCATGTACAGGTAGATCACCGGCGTGGTGTACAGGGTGACCAGCTGCGAGAGCAGCAGGCCGCCGACGATCGATACACCCAGCGGCTTGCGCAGTTCCGAACCGATGCCATTGCCCAGGGCCAGCGGCAAGGCACCGAGCAACGCCGCGGCGGTCGTCATCATGATCGGGCGGAAGCGCAGCAGGCAGGCGCGACGGATGGCATCAGTGGCGTTCATGCCGGTGCGCTTCGCCTCGATCGCGAAGTCGATCATCATGATCGCGTTCTTCTTCACGATACCGATCAGCAGCACGATACCGACGATGCCATCGACCGACAGGGTCATGCCGCACATCAAGAGTGCGAGCAAGGCGCCCACGCCAGCAGGCGGCAGGGTCGAGATGATCGTCAGCGGATGGATGTAGCTCTCGTAGAGCACGCCCAGCACGATGTAGATCACGATGATCGAGGCAAGCAGCAGGAGCACTTCGTCACCCACCGACGACGAGAACTCCGCCGCCTTGCCGATGAACTGGCCACGCACCTGCGGCGGGAAGTTCAGCGTCTGCTCCACCTCATGGATGGCTGCCACGGCCTCGGAGAGCGAATAGCCCTGCGCGAGGTTGAACGAGATCGTCACTGCCGGGAGCTGTTGCAGGTGGCTGACCACCAGCGGCGCGGTGGTGACCTGGGCGCTGGCCAGCGAGGCGATGGGGATGGAGCCACCCGCGCCGACCTGGAAGCCAACGTTACCGGTGTTACCGATACCGGCCGGCGTCGCCGAGTTGCTCGAGGCAAGCTGGCCGAAGCTGGTGGCATTGGAACCGGTGAGCGCGCCGTTGCCGTTGCTCTTCACCGTCAGCTTGTTAAGCAGATCGGCGCTGTTGCGGAACTCCGGCGACACTTCCAGCACCACGCGGTACTGGTTGAGCTGGGTGAAGATGGTGGAGATCTGCCGCTGGCCGAAGGCGTCGTACAGCGTGTCGTCGATGGTCTGCACCGGCACGCCGAGGCGGCTGGCCGTGTCGCGATCGATGGTGAGCTTCAGCGCCGTGCCCTGGTCGGCCAGGTTGTTATCCACATCCGCCAGTTCCTTGCGCTTGCGCAAGGCCGAGGTCATCTGCTGGGCGTAACCGGCGAGCTCGGTGGAGTTCACATCGGAGAGCGAGTACTGGTACTCGGTGGCCGACACCTGGCTATCGAGCGTCACGTCCTGCACGGGTTTCAGGTACAAGGCGACGCCGGCGATATGCGCGGCCGCCTTCTGCAGGCGGGGCAGCACGTCATCCAGGCTGTCACGGTCGCCACGGTCCTTCAGCACCAGCGAGAGCTGGCCCTGGTTGAGCGTGGGGTTGACCGAACCGGCACCGATGAAGGCGGCCACGCCGGAGACGGCGGGATCCTTGGCGAGGGCATCGGCCACGGCCTTCGTGCGCTGCTCCATCTGCGGGAACGCAACGTTCTGGTCGGCCTGGACCACGGCGGTGATCAGGCCCGTATCCTGCTCGGGCAGCAGGCCCTTGGGGATCACGACGTACAGCACCACGGTGAGCGCCACGCTGAGTGCGGCGATGACCATGGTAAGCGGGCGATGCGCCAGCACCCAGTCAAGGCTGCTGCCGTAGCCTTCCACGATGCGCGACCACGCGGTGTGCTTGCCGGAGGCCGTGGCGTGCTCGTGGGCATCGTCCGCATCCGGCAGCTGATCTGCCTTGAGCAGGTACGCACACATCATGGGCGTGAGCGTCAGCGACACCAGCATCGAGATGGCCACCGCGATGGTGAGCACCCAGGCGAACTCGTGGAACAGGCGGCCGGTGACGCCGGGCATGAGCAGCAGCGGCAGGAACACGGCGATCAGCGACACGGTCAGCGACAGCACCGTGAAGCCAATTTCCTTCGCACCCACCTCGGCGGCCGTCTTGGCGTCCTGGCCCTGCTCGATGTAGCGCACGATGTTCTCGATCATCACGATCGCATCGTCCACCACGAAGCCGGTAGCCACGGCCAGCGCCATGAGCGAAAGGTTATCCAGCGACATGCCCGCGAACGCCATGACACCGAACGTGCCCATGAGCGAGAGCGGCACCGCCACGGACGGAATCACCGTGGCCCACAGGCGGCGCAGGAAGACGAAGATCACCGCCACCACGAGGCAGATGGTGAGGATGAGGGTGAACTGCACATCCTCGACCGAGGCGCGGATCGTGATGGTGCGGTCGGAGAACACCTTCAGGTGCACATCCGCCGGCAGCACCTTCTGCAGGTCGGGAATGGTCTGGCGGATGGACTGCACCGTCTGCACGATGTTCGCGCCCGGCTGGCGGCGGATATCGAGCAGCACGGCCGGCTTGCCATTGGCCCACGCCGCGAGCTGGTCGTTCTCCACGCCATCGACGACGTTGGCCACATCCTTCAGGCGCACCGGCGAATCGTTGGTGTAGCTGATGATCGTGTCTTTGTAATCGGCGGCCGTGGCCAGCTGGTCGTTGGTGCCGATGCTGTAGGACTGGGTCTTGCCGTTCAGCGTGCCCTTGGGCGCGTTCACGTTCGCCTGGGTCAGCGAGCTGCGCACGTCTTCCATGGTCAGGCCGAGGTTGGCCAACTGCGCCGGATTGACCTGGATGCGCACGGCCGGGCGCACGTTGCCGGCGATGGACACGAGGCCCACGCCCTGCACCTGGGCCAGCTTCTGCGCGATGATCGAATCCGCGTAGTTGTTCACGTCGCGCAGCTGCACCGTGTCGGAGGTGAGCATCAGCGTCATGATCGGCGCATCGGCCGGGTTCACGCGGTTGTACACCGGCGGATACGGCAGGTTGTTCGGCAGCGTGCCGCGCGCCTGGTTGATCGCCGCCTGCACATCCTGGGCCGCGATATCGATATCGCGATCCATGTTGAACTGCAGGATGATCGTGGACAGGCCCGCCGACGAGTCCGAGCTCATCATGTTCAGGCCCGAGATCTGGCCGAAGTTGCGTTCCAGCGGGGTGGTGATGAGCGCGGCCATGGTGCTGGCCGAGGCACCGGGGTACTGGGTGGTCACGACGAGGCTTGGCGCGTCGATTTCCGGCAGCGCCGACACCGGCAGCTGCCGGTAGCCAAGGATGCCGAGCAACAGCACCGCCACCATCAGGAGCGATGTGGCGATGGGACGGCGAATGAAGAGTGTCGAGAAACCCACGGTTCAGTCCTGGTGTCTGGGCCGGCAAGGGCCCGTTGGCGGTACGTCCCTCATGGACGTACCGCACGTGTCGAAGTTAGCCGCCGCGGCGGCCGCCACCCTGGTGGGCCTTCTTGTCCTTCGACTTCGACAGTTCTTCAGCCGTCGGCGCCGCCGGCACCTGGCCCGGGGCCAGCGGCTGCACCTTGGAGCCCGGCTTCAGGCGGAACTGGCCTTCGGTGACCACTTTGTCACCCAGCTTCAGGCCGGTGATCATGACGTGGCTATCGCCCACTTCCGAGGCGGTCTGCACCGATTCCATCTTGACCGTGTTATCGCCCTGCACCAGGTAGACGTAATCGCCATCGGGGCCGCGCTGCACGGCCTGGGCGGGGATCACGAGGCCGTTCTTCACCGTGCGGACCTTCAGGCGCGCATTGACGAACTGGCCCGGCCACAGCTCGGTCTTCTGGTTCTCGAACAGGCCACGCAGGCGGAACGTGCCCGTGGTGGTATCGATGGTGTTGTTGATGACCTCGAGGTGGCCGCTGGTCACCACGTGCGCATCGATGCGGTCGAGCGCATCGACGATGAGCGGCGAGTCCGGGTTCTCGGCGATGCCCGTGCGCACCATGTCGAGGTTCTTCTCCGGCAGGGTGAACGTCACATAGATCGGGTGGACCTCGGTCAGCGTCACGATGGACGTGGAGGTGGTCACGATGTTGCCGACGTCGACACCGCGGATGCCGGCCAGGCCGGTGATCGGGGCAATGACCTTGGTGAAGCCCAGCTGCACCTGTGCCGCGCGGATCGAGGCCTGGTCGGCGACGACGGTAGCGTTGGACTGGTCCAGCGTGTTCTTCAGGTTATCCAGGTCCTGCTTGGAGACGTACTGCTGGCCGCCCTTGCTCACGAGGTTCTGCGAACGCTCGAGGTTGTTCTTCGCGGTGGCCGCCAGGGCCTGGTCCTGCTTGAGCTTGGCCAGCGCCTGGTCGTACTGCGACTGGATCGTGCGCGGATCGATCTCCGCGAGCACGTCGCCCTGCTTCACCTCCTGGCCCTCGGTGAAGTTCAGCTTCATGAGCTGGCCGCCCACCTGGGGGCTCACCGTGACCTGGTTGCGCGCCTGCACCGTGCCGGTAGCGCTCAGGTACACCGGCACGTCCTGGGCGGCGACAGGCACCACGGTGACCGGCACCGGCGGCTGATCCTTGCCCTGCCCCTCGCCATTGGCCTGGGCCGATGCGTCCTGCGCATTTGCACCACCCTTGTGCATACGGGGGAGGACGACGACGACGGCAATCACCACAACGACGATGACCGCCAGCGCGATTTTCCAAAAACGCGACATGTAAAGCTCCCAATGAGAATCCGGTCGATGGCACCGCCCTGCGACCAGGCGCGCCACGCGCCGCGGGCTTTATACCCTGAAAACGTTAACGTTCGGCGGCGACAAATATAGGTGTACGGGAACGAGATTGAACAATGCCGGTTGACAGGGGTACACCATGACTGACGGCATGCTACCCATGGCGTCCGGCACCGTTTGAGGCCCTCTGAAGGCAGCCGTGGGGCTGACCGCTGACGAATGCGAAGGTTCCGTTATACTCGGGCGGTTCGATCGCTGTAAGGCAGCAGGCAAGCCGGAGCCCGGGGAGGGGGACGGCATACCCAACATCGATGGGAGTCAATGCGTGAGTGGTACTCCGAGCAAGTCCGACCAGAACTTCGTCCGTCAATTCTCGTGGCTTACAGCCGGCTTAAGTGTTCTCGCCCTTGTCCTGATGGTGCTCGCCTACGCCATCTACTCCCATATTCCGAAGGAGCAGGACCCCGCCGTGGCCAAGCGCACGGAGGCCCGGATCGCCCCGGTGGGCGCCGTCTACGCCGGCGATACCGGCCGCGCCGCCATGCTGGCGGCCCAGGAGGCGGCCGCGAAGCTGGCCGCGAGCCAGGTGGCCTACGGTGGCAGCACCGATGGCAAGACCATCTACGACAACCTCTGCCACAGCTGCCATACGGCCGGTGTGGCGGGGGCGCCCAAGCTGGGTGACAAGGGTGCCTGGAGTGCCCGTATCGCCGAAGGCACCGCCACCCTCATCAAGCACGCGATTGAGGGCTACACCGGCCCCGACGGCAACCACATGCCGCCCAAGGGCGGTAACCCGGCGCTGACCGATGAACAGGTCACCAACACCGTGAAGTGGATGACCGACCAGGTCAAATAAGGAAATGTAGGCGGGTGCTCGCACGCGAAGGGCCAACAAAGCGGTGACGCGGCGCGGTGGCATAGCTATCGAGCCGCCACCCACTCCCCCGCAAACGCTTGAAGCTGCGGAAAAAAGCGCCCGAATATCTCGCGCAGCGCGGCGTCGTGCGCCAGCAGCAGCGGGACCGATTCCCCCACCGGGTTGGCCCGTGACAACCGCCGCGACAGGCCGCCCAACGCGGCAGCGACGCGGTCGACCTGGGCATAGCCCGCCGGCAAGTCATTGGCGTCCATATAGGAAAGGAACCGCTTCAGCCCGTCGGGCAGGATCGGTCCAGCCGCGTGCATCTCCTGTCGGAGGCCGGCGGAAAACCCGGCAAGGGGCGTATCGCTGTACCGGGCAAAGTCCCGGGCCAGGCAGTGGTCGAACCACACGTCCAGGAAGATGCCCGCGTACCGTCGGTACGGTGGCGGGAACAGCTCGCGTGCCGCCCTTACATCGGGATGGGTATCCGTATAGCCGTCGATCGCCCGGTGCAGGTAAATCCCGTCGCGCACCCGCGCGGGCAGTGAGGCGTCGGGTGTACCGCGGACGAAATCGCCCATGACGCCGCCCAGGCGCAACCCCGCGTCAGCGCCGGCCAGCAAGGCATGGGCAAGCACGTTCACGCGGGGACTCGGGCGCGGGTCGCGCAGCCAGCGGGTATCATGGCGGGCATGACTGATCTTCTACCTACAGCGCCGGAGACTTTCCCGGACGAAACGCTGAGCTTCGCGCTGGCTGGCCCCGCAGGCAAGCTCGAATGCGAGGCCAAGCCCGCGACCGAAGGCCACAGGCATGCCGTGGCGGTGATATGCCACCCGCTGTCGACCGATGGCGGCAGCATGCACAACAAGGTCGTGACCATGATCGAGCGCTCGCTGCGCGAGTCTGGCGTGGATACGGTGATCTTCAACTTCCGCAGCGTAGGCCGCTCCGAAGGCGCCTTCGACAGCGGGCACGGTGAAAGCGATGATCTCGCCGCCGTGGTGGCGTGGGCTCGCAAGGTACGCCCCGGGGCAAAACTCTGGCTCGCCGGCTTCTCGTTCGGCAGCTACGTGACCTTGCGCAATGCCGTGGCGCTCGGCGCCGACGGCCTTATCAGCATCGCCCCACCCGCCGCCGGCCGTGGCTGGGATTTCGCTCCGATCGAGCTGCCCGCCTGCCCCTGGCTGGTGGTGATGGGCGACGCCGACGAGATCGTCGAACCCCAGGCCGTCTATGACTGGGTGGATAGCCTTCCGGAAGACAAGCGGCCTGAGCTGGTGAAGATGGAAGAGACCAGCCACTTCTTCCACCGCCGCCTCATGGACCTGCGCGGCGTGATCAAGCACGCGGTGAAGGACTGGCCGCCCGTCCCGGCGCCCGTCGGCGCATGAGCTGCACGGAACTGACGCCCGGCGAGCGCTACCGGGATGGCATCACGGGCCACCGCTGGGAATCCGATCCCGCCCAGCTGGCGGTGGTCGCCGAGTTCGACCGGCTGCATCGTGAATTGTGCAAGCCCGCCGACCCGCAAGGCAGCGGGCTGTTTGGCCGCCTGAAGTCGATGCTTGGCGGCGATGCGTCCCGCGACGCCGTCAAAGGTCTTTACCTCTGGGGCAGCGTCGGCCGCGGCAAGACCTTCCTCATGGATCTGTTCGTATCGAGCCTGTCGCCGGGCCTCGCGCTGCGTCGGCATTTCCATCGTTTCATGCAGGAGACGCACGCCACCTTGCGCGAACTCGGTGAGCGGCAGAACCCGCTGGACGAAGTCGCGGCGCGCATCGCCGCAAAACACCGCGTGCTGTGCCTGGATGAATTCATGGTCACGGACATCGGCGATGCCATGATCCTGGCCGGACTGCTCGATGGGCTCTTCTCGCGCGGCGTCACGCTGGTCACCACCTCGAACACCGTACCGGCGAACCTTTACAAGGACGGCTTGCAGCGTGCGCGGTTCCTGCCCGCCATCGCCGCACTGGAAAGGCATTGCGTGGTGCACGAAATCGCATCGCCCCGCGACTGGCGGCTACGTACGCTTAGCCAGGCCTCGGTATACCTCGTGCCCCCGGGCCCGGAGGCCGAGCGCTCGCTTGCGAAGATCTTCACGACGCAAGCGCAGGGCGATACGGAGGATGGCGGCACACTCAACGTGAATGGCCGCGAGATTCCGGTGCGCCGGCGTGCCACGAACGTGATCTGGTTCGATTTTGCTGCGCTGTGCGAAGGCCCGCGCGCCGTGCCGGATTACATTGAGCTGGCGCGAAGCTACCCCACCGTGATCATCTCCGGCGTCCCGCAGTTCAACGATTTCACCGAAAACGAGGCCAAGCGTTTCGTCCTGCTGGTAGACGAGTTCTATGATCGCCACGTAAAGTTGGCGTTATCGGCCGCCGCGCCGATTACGGAGCTCTACGATGGCAGGCGTGTCCGCGCCGAATTCGGCCGGACCGAATCGCGTCTGATCGAGATGCAGAGCGAGGACTACCTGGGACGCGAGCACAACCCATAAGTTGACGTGAGCGCGACCGTCTTTCGCGAACATGTCACGAGAACGATGCTTTCCGGGCGGAAATGCCGCGCCACTTCAAACGAGAAACGCCCATGAAACATTGCGAACTAGTCCCCGGTAAAGGCATTCGCCACGGCGAACACGACATCTTCTTCGGCCTGGAGCGCAGCGCGGTGCGCAAGGTGCTCGGCAAGCCCAAGCCCCAGGAAGGCATGTGGGATGACGAAGACGAATACGAGGTCGAGCGCGAGGACTGGCTTCGCCTGCGCTACCTCGACAACAAGCTTTGCGATATCGAAGTGCTGGGTGGGGCGCTCGCCTACGATGGTGTCGAGCTGAAGCACACCGACATACGCACGCTCAAGGCCGGGCTCAACAACTGCGGCATCGCCGTCGATGATCTCACCGAGTGGCTCAGCGAGGGTCGCGACTGCGTCGATCTGCAGATCGTGGTCGCCACCGGCGACGACATCGGCGAGCCGGGTGGCGACAAGATCGCGTGGGTCATCACCAGCCGCGATTTCAAGGTCGAGGACAACAAGTGAGCACACGCCGCCCTGGGTTCCAGCTCATGGCGGCCATCGTCTTCGCGGCGCTGCTGGCAGGCTGCGCCAGTGGTCCGGGCGTGGCGCCGCAGCGCAGCCCGCTCGCCCACTGGTCACCTTCGCCCAACTTCAACGCCCGCAAGGCGCAACTCATCGTGCTGCACCACACCTCGATCGGCGATACCGAGGCGTCGCTGCGCGTGCTGAAGACGCGAAACAGCCAGGGGCCGGTCAGTGCGCACTACCTGGTGGAAATGGATGGCCGTATCGACCAGCTCGTGGACGAGGGCGATCGTGCATGGCAGGCCGGCGCATCGCGCTGGGCCGGCATGACGGATCTCAACTCATCGTCCATCGGTATCGAGATCGACAACGATGGGCACTCACCCTTCACGCAAGCGCAGATCGATGCACTGATCCGCCTGCTCGCCGATATCACCACGCGCCAGGGCATCCCGCGCACCGCGATCGTGGGCCACGGCGATATCGCGCCGGGCCGCAAGGATGACCCCAGCGTGCAGTTCCCGT
The DNA here is from genome assembly GCF_023078495.1 of Luteibacter aegosomatissinici. NCBI lineage: Bacteria > Pseudomonadati > Pseudomonadota > Gammaproteobacteria > Lysobacterales > Rhodanobacteraceae > Luteibacter > Luteibacter aegosomatissinici. The sequence continues at coordinate 4,556,726 of NZ_CP095742.1, forward strand.
GGGCAACGCTGGCCAGCTATGGCTTCGGGCTGTGGTTCGATGCGCCACTGACACCTGCGCCGCCGGGCTTCGATAGCCTCGCGGCCATGCGCCTCGTGGGCTATGACGTATCCAGCCCGCGCGATGCCATCATCGCGTTCCACCGCCACTACCGGGCGATGGAAACCGATGCGCTCGACAGCACGGATGCCGCCATCCTTTACTCGCTGCAGCGCAAACTGATGGCGCCGCGTCAGTAATCGAAGGTACGGAACGCGTCGATCGTTCGCTCGACACCCTCGTCATCGATATCCAGATGCGTCACCAGGCGGATCGACGGCAGGTAACCGATGCTCAGGCGAATGCCCCTGGCGGCGGTGTGCTTTGCCAGGTCCTGCAGGCGCGCGGCGGGGACATCCACGAACACCATGTTGGTATGGCAGCCCTGCAGGGTCAGGCCATCGATGGCACCCAGGGCATCGGCCAGGCGCTTCGCGCGGGCATGATCATCGGCGAGCCGCTCCACGTGGTGGTCGAGGGCGTGCATGGCGGCCGCCGCCAGCATGCCGGCCTGGCGCCAGCCCCCGCCTGTCACCTTGCGCCAGCGCCGTGCGCGATCAATCAGCTTCACATCACCCAGCAGTACCGAGCCGACCGGCGCGCCCAATCCCTTCGACAGGCACACGGAAACGCTGTCGAAGCCCGACGTCACATCACGCGGCGCGCGGCCGTAGGCGATGGCGGCGTTGTAAAGGCGCGCGCCGTCGAGGTGGAAGCCCAGCCCACGCCGCGTCGCCAGGTCACGCGCCGCCGCGAGGTACTCGAACGGCAACGCGCGGCCGTGCCAGGTGTTTTCGAGCGCCAACAGCTTTGAACGCGCGAAGTGCGGGTCCACCGGCTTGATCGCCGCTTCGACCTTATCCAGCGGCAAGGTGCCATCGGCGGCCTGCGGAATGGGTTGCGGCTGGATCGAGCCGAGCACGGCCGCGCCGCCGCCTTCGAAACGATAGGTGTGCGCATCGGCACCGACGATGTATTCGTCGCCGCGCTCGCAATGGCTCATCAGCGCGAGCAGGTTGCTCTGCGTGCCCGTGGGCACGAACAGGGCCGCGGCGAAGCCGAGATCCGCGGCCAGGCGGTCCTGCAAGGCGTTTACGGTGGGATCTTCGCCGTACACGTCATCACCGACGGGGGCGCGCAGCATCGCTTCGCGCATGGCATCGGTGGGCTGGGTCACTGTGTCGCTGCGCAGGTCGATCGTTCGCATGGGGTGCCGTGTCGCCTAGGGGCCAGCCACGCATGGTACGCCAGCCCGTTCACGATTCCGTAGCCCACGTCACGCCATGCTTGGCCACATGATCACGATCGTCATGGGCGTATCCGGCAGTGGCAAGAGCACCGTAGGGAGCGACCTCGCGGCGCACCTGGGCCTGCCCTTTATCGATGGCGACAGCCTGCACCCCGAGGCCAACCGGGAAAAGATGGCGCAGGGTATCGCACTGAACGACGCGGACCGGCAGCCATGGCTTGAAGCCATCGTTGCGGCCATGAACCAGCACCGCGAGCGCCACCAGTCACTGGTGATCGCCTGCTCGGCGCTGAAACACCGTTATCGCGATTTCCTGCGGGGCGGCGAGCGCGATGTTCGATTCGTCTACCTGCACGGCACGCGCGAACTGCTGGAGGAACGGCTGCGTGAGCGCACGGGCCATTTCTTCAACCCTGCGCTGCTCGATAGCCAGCTGGCCACGCTGGAAGAGCCCTCGCGAACCGAAGCCGCCTGGGTCGAGATCACCGACCCACCGGCGCGCATCGTGGAGAAGGTGATCCGGGCCGGTTGCGCGGAGGCGCGTCAGGCCGCCCGGTAATCCGAAGGCGGCTTGCCCAGTGCGCGGCGGAACATCGTGGAAAAACTGGTGGCGCTCTCATAGCCGAGGTCGAGCGCCACCTCGGTCACGGCCTCGTGCGCGGCCAGCCGGGGCAGCGCGGCGAGCAGGCAAGCCTGTTGCCGCCATTGCGCGAAGCTCATCCCGGTTTCCTGGCGGAACAGCCGGGTGAAGCTTCGCCGGTGCATCCCGAGCCGGGCCGCCCAGGCATCGATGCCCTCGGCCACGTTGGGGTGTTCGAGGAACCGGGCGCATAGTGCGGCCAATTCCGGCTGGCTGGGCAATGGCAAGTCCAGCGGCACGCGCGGCGCGCGGCCGATCTCTTCGACGAGCAAGGCCATCAGCAGGCCATCGCGGCCGGCCGTGTCGTATTCGCGCGGCACGTGAACGGCTTCGACCAGCAAGGCGCGTAGCAGCGGGGAGACGGCGATGACGCGGCATGCCTCGCCCGCGGCCCCCGTGACCTCCGGTTCGATGTACACACTCCGCGTGTTCACCGCACCGATCATGCGCACCGCGTGCGGGGTGGCTGATGGAATCCACACCGCGCGCTCGGGCGGGGCGATCCACGCGCCGAATGGCGTGGTGACGGCCACGGTGCCTTCCGAGGCATACAGCAGTTGCCCGCGCCGGTGCTGGTGGGTCGGTAGCTCGAACGAGGCGGGGTAGGTGTTGCCACGTGAGACGACCGGGCGTGGCGTGGCCTCGAAAACAGTGGCATCACTGGGCGGCATGCGATTGTCCCAAACTCAAAGGCTTGTGACCCACATTCTAGCGCGGGACAGCCCCGCGGCGTGGTTTCATAGCGTCCCCCACCCCAGGACCGCACGATGCAAGCCCCGGCCAACACGGCGGTGCAGGCGAACACCCCTGCCGCCCCCACCGTTTACGGTGTGATTTTTGCGATCAGCTTCTGCCACCTGCTGAACGACATGATGCAGTCGCTGCTCCCGGCCATCTATCCCGGCCTGAAGAGCGATTTCCAGCTCGATTTCGGCCAGATCGGCCTGATCACGCTGACCTACCAGATCACCGCGTCCATCCTGCAGCCGCTGATCGGCCTGTATGCCGATCGCCGCCCCACGCCGCTGGCACTGCCCGGCGGGACGTTGTTCTCACTCGCCGGCTTGCTGGTGCTCTCGCAGGCACACGCGTACCCCGTACTGCTCGGCGGCGCCGCCTTGCTCGGCATGGGTTCCTCCGTGTTCCACCCGGAATCGTCACGCGTGGCGCGCATGGCATCGGGTGGCAAGCATGGTCTCGCGCAATCGCTGTTCCAGGTGGGCGGCAATGCCGGGCAAGCGCTTGGTCCGCTGGCCGCCGCGGTCGTCGTCGTGCGCTGGGGTCAGTCGAGCCTGGGCTTCTTCGCCCTGCTCGCGCTGTTGTCGTGCGCCATCCTGTGGAACGTGAGCCAGTGGTATCGCCACCACGGCTTGCCGCGGTTGAAGGCGTCGCATGCAGCCCATGCGCACAGTGCGCCACCGGCACGCGATGCCACGCGCGGCATCCTCGTGCTGCTCGCGCTCATCTTCTCCAAGTACGTGTACCTGTCCAGCCTGACCAGCTATTTCACCTTCTACCTGATCCACAAGTTCAGCGTGTCGGTGGAAACCGCGCAGCTGCACCTGTTCGTGTTCCTTGGCGCGGTTGCGGTGGGAACGATTCTTGGCGGCCCTGTCGGCGACCGCATCGGCCGCAAGCGCGTTATCTGGTTTTCCATCCTGGGCACCTTGCCGTTCACGTTGCTGCTACCGCATGCCAGCCTGTTCTGGACGGCACCGCTCACCATCGCGATCGGCCTCATCCTGGCCTCCGCCTTCCCCGCCATCGTAGTGTTCGCGCAGGAACTCGTGCCCGGCAAGGTTGGCATGATCTCCGGCTTGTTCTTTGGCTTCTCGTTCGGCATGGGCGGCATTGGCGCCGCGGTGCTGGGGGAGCTGGCCGACCACTACGGTATCGAGGCGGTGTACCAGCTCTGCGCGTTCCTGCCGCTGATCGGCCTGCTGGCGGCGTTTTTGCCTAACCCCAAAAAGTAGCGTGGTCGCGCCACGGTTCAGGCCTGTGCGGCTCCAGCCAGCTCGGCCTCCATAGCCTGGCGCATAAGGTACTTCTGCACCTTGCCCGTCACCGTCATCGGGAAGCTATCCACGAAACGCACATAGTGCGGCACCTTGAAGTAAGCAAGGTGCCGCCTGCAGTAGTCCTGGATGGCCGCCTCCGAGACCGCGGCACCATCGCGCAGGCGGACCCATGCGCACACCTGTTCGCCGAACTTTTCATCCGGCACGCCGAATACCTGCACATCCTGGATATCGGGGTGGCCATACAGGAATTCCTCGATCTCGCGCGGGTAGATGTTCTCGCCGCCACGGATGATCATGTCCTTCAGCCGGCCGACGATGGTGCAGTAGCCTTCATCGTCGATGACGGCAAGGTCGCCGGTATGCATCCAGCGCGCATCGTCGAGGGCCATGCGCGTGTTGGCTTCGTCATTCCAGTAGCCACGCATGACCGAATAGCCGCGCGTAAGCAGTTCGCCCGTATGGCCACGCGGAACGACACGCCCGTTGTCATCGACGATCTTCACTTCCACGTGCGGGTGGATGCGGCCCACGGTCGACACACGACGATCCAACGGATCATCCGCCACGGTCTGGAAACTCACCGGGCTGGTCTCGGTCATGCCGTAGGCGATGGTCACTTCCCCCATGTGCATGTCACGCACCACGCGCCGCATCACTTCGATGGGGCACGGCGAGCCCGCCATGATCCCGGTGCGCAGGCTGCTGAGGTCGAATTCGCGGAAGCGCGGATGCTCCAGCTCGGCGATGAACATGGTGGGCACGCCGTGCAATCCCGTACAGCGCTCCTCGGCCACGGTTTCCAGGGTGGCGAGCGCGTCGAAGCCTTCGCCGGGGATCACCATGCATGCGCCATGCGTCACGCAGGCCAGGTTGCCCAGCACCATGCCGAAGCAGTGATAGAACGGCACGGGGATACATAACCGGTCTTCTGCGGTGAGGTGCATCGCCTCGCCGATGAAGAAGCCGTTGTTCACGATGTTGTGGTGGGTGAGCGTGGCGCCCTTGGGTGCGCCGGTCGTGCCGGAGGTGAACTGGATGTTCACCGGGTCGTCGAACGAGAGTTCGGCTTCGACCGCGGCGAGCAGCGCCCTCGCACTCGCATCCGCGGCAATGTCCGCCCAACGAAACGTACCGGGGGCAGGCGCATCGTCAAGAAGGATGACGTGGCGCAGATCGGGCAGCGCTGCCGCGCGTAAACCGCCGGGCGCAGAGCCCGGCAGTTCGGGGGCAAGGCCCTGCAGGATGTCGAGGTAGCGCGAAGTCTTGAACGCGCGCGGCAGGATCAAGGCGCGGCAGCCGACCTTGTTCAGTGAATACGCCAGTTCGTGCGAGCGGTACGCCGGGTTGATGTTGACCAGGATCAGCCCGGCTTTCGGCGCGGCGAACTGGGCCACCACCCATTCCGCGCGGTTGGGTGCCCAGATGCCCACGCGGTCGCCCGGCGCCAGGCCCAGCGCCAGCAGTCCCGCGGCAACGCGCTCCACCTCGGCATGGAACTCGCGGTAACTCCAGCGGATATTTTGCTGGCGTACGACCAACGCGGGCCGTTCCGGCCAGGTCGCCGCCACGCGGTCGAGCAATGCGCCCACCGTTTCGCCGAGCAGTGGCGTGGCGCTGGCGCCGTTGACGTAACTGGGGGCGCTGTTTTCCATGGAACATCCTGGGGCCGTGATGCCCTGAGGATAGGCCAATCGCGCGCGATGGCCCGCTAGCCTCGGGATACCAGCGTGCCAATGACCTGCTCCAGCGATGTCTCTCCCTTGATCGCCTCCGGCCCGAAATCGATCCATCCCTCATTGAACCCATCGATCATCCGCATGCGCGGTACGGGATTCGCCATGCCCTGCGCGCGGAACCGACCTTCCCATGACTCTCGCGGTACACCGCGGGCGACCACATCACGCTCCAGCGCGCGGGCCAGCGCCGCCGCGATATCGTCGGGGCTGACCCGGACCGGGCCTTCCAGTTCCACGACCCGTACCCCTTCCCAACGCTCACCCAGCAGGCGCGCCGCCTGGTGGCCGATGTCGCGGGTAGCCACCATGGCGATGCGCCGGTCGAGTGGCTGCAGGTAGCTGTCGATCACGCCGGTGTCGCGGGCCTGGGCCACATCCCACTGCGTGTTTTCCATGAACCAGGCGGCGCGCAGGAACGCCACGGGCATGGGCAACGCGCCAAGCACCTGCTCCATCCGGCCCAGCTGGGATAGCAGGTTCTCATGCACGGCACCCGCGCCGATCGTGGAGAGCACGACGACACGGTCGGGGCGCGCCGCGAGCAGGGCGTCGCGGATCGAGGCGATCGTGCGGTTCGATTCGGGAAAGCCGGGCGAGGGATCGAACAGCGGCGGCAAAAGGATGAAGACCGCCTCGGCGCCCTCGAAGGCGCGGGTCAGCGCCGGCGTGTCATCGAGTGCCGCGATGGCCGCATGCGCGAAGCGGCTGGCCTTGGCCGCGTCGCGCACAACCGCGCGGAACGGCGTTCCGTCGGCATGCAGGGCCTCGGCTAGCGAGGCCCCGACCTGGCCGGTGATACCGGTAATGGCGTACATGGTTTGCTCCGTCAGCAGTGGGGACGGCGCAAAGCGTAGGCCTGGCGAACACGTGACTGAAGCGACCTGGACTCAGGTCATTCCTGACAAAAGATCACCAATCGCGATCAGGCGAACTCCACCCAGGCGTTCGCATCCTCGGTGGGCTTGCCGGCCACGGGCTTTTCACCAAAGCGCAGGTCCTCGGCCGCCGGGGCGCGCACTTCGACGGGCTTACCGCCATCAACGGTAAAGAACGCCACCTGTTCGCGCAGCGCGTGGGCCTGGTCCTGCATGGACTTCGCGGCTGCCGCCGCCTCTTCGACAAGGGCCGCGTTTTCCTGGGTCACCTGGTCGATCTGGGCGATGGCTACGTTTACCTGGTCCACGCCGGCCGATTGCTCGGCGCTGGCCGCGGCGATTTCGGCGACGATATCGGTCACCTTCTTCACGCTGCCGACGATATCGCGCAAGGCGCCGGCGGAACGCTCCACGAGTTCCGAACCCGCCTCAACGCGCTCGCTACTCTCGACGATCAGCGCCTTGATCTCCTTCGAGGCCGCCGCACTCGACTGCGCCAGGCGGCGCACCTCGCTGGCCACCACGGCGAAGCCGCGGCCCTGCTCACCGGCGCGCGCCGCTTCGACCGCCGCGTTCAACGCCAGCAGGTTGGTCTGGAAGGCGATCTCATCAATCATGCCCACGATATCGGCGATACGCCGGCTGGAATCGCCGATGTCGTGCATGGCGCTCATGGCCTGTGCCATCACTTCACCGCCCTTCTCTGCCTCGCCGCGCGCATGGCGCGACAGGCGATCGGCGGCGGTTGCGTTCTCGGCGTTCTGCTTCACCGTCGCGGTCATCTCCTCCATGGACGCCGCGGTTTCCTCCAGGCTGGACGCCTGCTCCTGCGTGCGGTGGGAGAGATCATCGTTGCCACGGGCAATTTCACCCGCCGTCGTGGATACTACGTGCGCGCCCTGCTGCACTTCGGCCACGATGGATGCGAGCGTGCCACGCATGCGTTCCAGCGCACCGAGCAGGCTATCGGCGCTGACCGGCTCGCCCTGCTCCAGGCGCAGGTCGCCACCGGCAATGCGGCTGGCGATACGGTGCGCCTCACGCGGCTCGCCACCGATCGTGGCGCGGATGCTGCGCATGGAGAACCACACCACGAACAGCGCCAGCACGGCGATCAGGCCCGATTTGGCGAGGTCCTCCTCCAGCTGAAGGCGAAACGCCGCGTCGATATCAGTGAAGTACGCGCCAGAAATGAAGTGCAGGTCCCACGGCTTGTACCACGCCGAATAGCTGATCTTGTCGCGAAGCTCGTTGGTCTTCGGCATGACCTGGGTGTAGCGGGTGACGCCGTGGCCTTCCTTCGTATCGGCATCGAGCATGGCCACGTAATGGTGGAAGCCATTGCCATCGACATCGTCGCGGATGTTCTTGCCGACCTCATCGTGGCGCAGCGGGTGCATCCGCAACGCAAGCGAGGAATCGAAGGCAAACACGTAACCGCTGCCATTGGCCCAGCGCATGGATTCGATGTCACGCAATGCATTGACGCGGGCCTCCGCGTCGCTGAGTTCGCCCTTCTCCGCACGGGCGTGATAAGCATCGGCAAGGGCGCTTGCCGCGGCCACGTGCTGTTCGAGCGTCGTCTCCAGGCCACGCATTTGCGCGCGCCGGCTCTCGATCCCGGACATGACCGTCTGGCCCACCAGGCCGAGGACCACGATCGACATCACCATCCACACCCGCGTATTCAACGTAGTGCGGCCAAACCAGTTCATTACCGCCGACATACCGCGTACACCCTCGAAAAAGATCCCCGTGGGCGCCTTATCGGCAAGAAGCTGCGGGCCTTTATGACAACCCGGTGAATCTCATCGACCGTGATCTGCTCAGGGCAGCACGAGGTGATGACGGCCGCTATCCAGCCGCGTTGGCGCGTGGCCGGGCAGACCCACTATGGCCTCCGTGCCCACCGGCACTTCGATATCGGCCTCGATGCCATGCGGCCCCTTGCGCCAGGCAACCGATACCTCGCCATAGGGCGTCATGACGCTGGCGGCGGCATGCTCCAGGCTCCCGGTAAGCGCCGGCTGCACGGCGAAACGGCGCCAACCCGCCTCGAGCGGCCGCAACCCTGCGACGTCTTCAAACAGCCAGTCATCCACAGTACCCAGGAAGTAGTGGCCCCGCGACCGCGAAGCGAGCTTCCAGTGTTCCCACAGACTGGTGGCCCCGTTGGCACGCCAGAAGCCCCAGCTGGGGAAGGTGACCTGGGTGGCGATCGCCCACGCCTCGTCGGCATGGCCGGTGGCGGTGAGCACCGGCAGGATGAGCTTGGTCGCCAGTGCGCCCGTATCGAGGTGATCGCCGCGTGCCTTGGCATCGTTGGCAACACCATCGGCCACCCGCTGGCGAAGATCATCCGGCACGAGGCCGAACCCGAGCGCCAGCAGGTTGTGCGCCTGGCGGTAACCCTGGTCGCCTTCGCCGCGGTATGTGGCACTCGCACGGTCGAGGAAACGCGTGTTGAACGCCGCACGGACATCATCGGCCATGCGGTCGAAGCGCGCGGCCTCATCGGCGTGGCCGGTCAGCCGCTGCATATCGGCCACCACCCGCTCCATGTGGTACAGGTACGCCGTGGCGGCCACCCGTTTATCTTCCGGCGCATTCTCGCCGGAGGGATCGGTCTCCGGGCTGACCCAGTCGCCAAGCTCCGTATTCGCGATACCCCCGGGCGACCTTGCGTGCTCCATCGCCACGTAACGCGCCATGCCCGCGAGATGCTCGTCGATCGGCGCACGATCGCCCGTGGCCATGTACAAGGCCCAGGGCACCAGCACATACGCCGAATGCCAGGTGGGCGCATGCACATCGAGCGCCCAGCCGGCGTTCGGCGCGGTCACCAGCGGTGCGCCGTCCGTCCCGCGCGTATCGGCGATATCCCGCTCCCACTTCGTAAACAACGCACCCGCGTCGAAGTTGCGCAGGAACATGTCGACACCCAGCATGCCGTCGCCGGTCCAGCCGTTCTTTTCGTACATCGGTGTATCGGTGGGAATGCCGTACAGGTTGTTGAGCATGGTGTCCGCGGCAGCACGGTGCATCCAGTTCAGCAGATCATTCGAACTGTCGAACCGGCCGGTAACGGCGACATCGGTGTGCACCACGCTTGCCTTCACCGCGACGAGCGACGGGCGGCCGGGCCAGCGCTCGACCTGGACGTAGCGAAAGCCCTTGTAGGAGAAGCGCGCGTGCCACTGCGTGCGCCCCTCGCCCAGGGTGAGGTGATCGGTCTGGAAGCCATGCTTGAAGTAATGATGTTCATCGCGCGCATCGACGGTGCCGTCAGGGAGCAGCTTCTCGCCATAGCGGGCCGTGAGCACCGTGCCCGCTGGCCCCTGCACGTCGAAATCCGCCCAGCCGGCGATGACACGAGGGAATGCAAACACGAACGTACCCGGTTTCGGCTCGGTCACCTCGGTGGCATCGAGCACCTGCGACACCCGGATGGGCTGTTCGATCTGCGCGACGAGGCGGCCTGACGGCGCGGGCAATTCGGTCGCGGGCGTCCACGCGCCGGGCATGGCGAGGCGCGCGTCGTAGTCCTCGCCACCATACAGATCATCCAGCCGCGTGGGCCCATCCGCGAGTTGCCAGCGCGTATCGGTCGGTATCCGCTCGATGCGGCCATCGGCGTAACGAATGACCAGTACGGCACGAAGGCGTGGCTGGCCATGCCATGGCGCACGCTCCCAATGCCATACGTTCGGGTTGGTCATGCCGTAGAAGCCACGGCCGAGTTCCGCGCCCAGTGTGTGCTCGCCGGGCGTCAACGCGATATCCGTGGCGGTGACCTCCATGCGCTTCGCGTAATTGGTAAAGCCCGGCGACAGCACCGCATCGCTCACCGGCTTGCCATCCCATTGCATGGCCGCGTAGCCGCCTGCGGCGACATACAGCGTTGCACGGGCCACATCGCCATCGACCCGAAAGGTTCGGCGCAGGAGCGGTGCGGGGAGGCTGGTGGCATCCGCTTTGCCAATCCAGCGTGCGCCCGCCCAGCCGGCCTCATCCAACGCCGTGCCAAAGGAGGATCCACCGGCGGCCGTGCCTTCACCGGTCCGTACATCCACATGCCAGTCGTAGCGTTCGCCAGGCGCAAGGGCGGGCCCGCCGTAGGCGATGTCGAATGATTGTGCCGAACGCACCTCACCGCTATCCCATACCCGCTTGCCAGCCCGGCTCACCTGGATCCGGTAACCGAGTTGGGCGGTTCCGTTCTTGTCGGCATGGATGACCCAGGCGAATCGCGGCCTGGCCACATCGACATAGAGCGGGGCATCGGTTCGTTCGACGCGAAGCCGGTCAAGCGACGCAGCGTGGGCAAACGTGGGGACGAGCAGCAGGGCGAAAACCAGGGCGCGTGAAGGCAAGGCGTCGAATCCATGGTGCAGGGCACGAAGCCTCGAGCATACCCGCACACATCCGCCTAACGCGTGCGGGGCTACACAGTACGCACCCCAAGCCAACCGGAGCCACCGTCATGAAGACCCGTATCGCCGGCCTCGCCCTGGGCCTCGCCATCGCCAGCACCGCCGCCACCGCCGGTCAGCTCGACAAGCTCGGCAGTATCGGTGCGCTCGCGGGCGGTGGTGGCAGCCTGACCTCGGGAAGCGCCGGCAATGCCGCCGGCATCATCCAGTACTGCATCAACAACAATTACCTTGGCGGTGACTCGGGCGCTTCCGGGGTGAAGGACAAGCTGCTGGGCAGCCTCACGGGCGACCAGCATGCTGCCGGTACCGACGCGGGCGGGGCCTCGGGCACCGATTTGCTCGGGAAAATGGGCGCCAAGCCGAAGGACAGCACCGCCAGCACGGCGGCCGGCTCGCAGAACAAGGACTACCTGAATGGTGCGAAGGGCCTGCTGACCACCGGTGATGGCAAGCAGGTGAACCTCACCGGCGGCGACAGCGGCAACAGCAGCGACATGAAGGGCCAGCTGGTGCACAAGGCCTGCGACGCCGTGCTGAAACAGGGCAAGAAGATGGCCGGGATGTAATCCCGGCTCAGTTCCGCGTGATGCGCCCGATCGCCTCGGTAAGATCGGCCACGCCATAAGGCTTGACGATCACCGCCGTGCGGCCGTCGCGCACGACACCATTCGCGGCCTGGTCGCCGGTGGCAAACAGCACCGGCAGCCCAGGTTGCGTTTCGCGCATGCGTATCGCCACATCCACGCCGTTCATGTCCGGCAATCCCACGTCAGCCAGCAACACGTCGATCGCCTCGCTGGCGTGCACGCGTATCGCCTCGGTGCCATCGCCGGCTTCAAACACCTGGTGGCCGCGGCTCTCCAGCATCTCGGCGATGCTCATACGGATCAGCACATCATCCTCGACCACCAGCACCCGAAGCGGGCGTCGTGCCGGTGGCAGGGGAACCGCAGGTGCTGGTGCCGTCGGCGCCCCCCGCGATGCGGCGGGCTGCCGCTGGGCCAGGACGTGGCGAACCCGCCGGGCAAGCGCGTCACGCGTGTACGGCTTGCTCAGCAGCTCGACACCTTCATCGAGCCGGCCGCCGTGCACGATCGCGTTTTCGGTATAGCCAGAGGTGAACAGCACGGCCATGCCGGGCTGCCGTTCCACCGCCTTTCGCGCCAGCTCAGGGCTACGCAGCGGACCTGGCATCACCACATCGGTGAACAGCAGGTCCACCGCGATGCCACTTTCCATGATGGAGAGTGCGCTCTCCGCATCGCGTGCCTTCAGGACGCGGTAGCCCAGGTCGGCAAGCATGCCGACCACGGTCTCGCGCACATCGTCGTCATCCTCGGCCACGAGGATGGTTTCATCGCCGCCTCGCACGCCACCCTCGTCCAGGGCGACAAGGCGGTCTTCGCTTTGCGTCGAACGCGGCAGGTAGATTTTCACCGTCGTGCCGTGGCCGGGCTCGCTATAAATCTTTATGTGGCCGCCGGATTGCTTCACGAAGCCATACACCATGGACAGGCCCAGGCCTGTCCCCTCGCCTTCCGGCTTGGTGGTAAAGAACGGTTCGAAGACCTGTGCGAGCACCTCCGGCGCGATGCCGGTGCCCGTATCGGTGACCGCCAGCATGACGTACTGGCCGGCCTTCAGGTCACCGTGGGCCTTGGCGTAGGCCTCGTCCAGAAGCGCATTGCCGGCCTCGATCGTCAGCCGCCCCTGCCCGGCCATCGCATCGCGTGCATTGATCGCGAGGTTGAGCAGCGCATTCTCGACATTGCCGACATCCACCTGCGTATTCCACAGGCCACCGGCCACAACCGTCTCCACCTCGATCGCCTCGCCAAGCGACCGGCGCAACAAGTCGTCCATCTCGCGCACGAAGCGCCCGATGTTCACCACTTTGGGTGCCAGTGGCTGCCGCCGGCCGAACGCGAGCAGTTGCGCCGCCAGCCGCGAACCGCGGGTGACGCCAGCCATCGCATTGGCAACGCGGCGCTCGGCGCGCGGGTTACCCGCGACGTCGGCGGCCAGCAACTGCAGGTTCCCGCTGATCACCTGCAACAGGTTGTTGAAGTCATGCGCCACCCCGCCGGTGAGCTTGCCGATCGCATCCATCTTCTGCGCCTGGCGCAGCTGGTCCTGGGTGATATCGGCCGAACCATCCCCGCGCGGCCCCATCCAGGCCTGATCGCCACCCGTGGGGCGGAACGTTGCCAGGATGACCGCCTCGCCCGCCGCCGCGGCGCTCAACGTCTCAAGCGACAGCCGCCAGGCCGAGCCATCGGCCGCGTTCGCGTCCAGGTCGCGAACGCCCCGCGCACCGATCACCGCGAGAAGGGCTTCGATCGCCCCGCGCCCCGCCGCATCCCAGAACGCAAGGAACGCACGGCCGTCGAGCCGGTCCCGGGCCCACGCGTTCGCGTGCAGCGCGGTGCCCGAGGGCGATAGCGCCACCAGGCCAAAAGGCACCGCATCGAGCGATTGAAGGAGCAGTGCGTGGTCTTGCAGCGTGAACGTCGATGGCATCGAACCGCGTGATCCTTCATGTCATGGCGTGGAACGGGCCCGAATCTTAGCCTCGGGCCGCAATCACGTATGTGTAGACGCCCTTCACATGCCAGGACAGGTATTGGTTACGCCATGACCAGGGGCCCCAACAGCGTGTTTCCGCAACCCATTGAGTTGCCAGCGCATTGGAAAAAATCCCCTATATCTTGTGTTGACCTGCCCTGGTCCCAGCTATATCGTGTGTCCCGTTGGTGTCCGAGGCGGCGCGACTGCCCGTCGGACTTAAAAGGGAATCCGGTGTAAATCCGGAACTGCCCCGCAGCGGTAAGTGGAAACGATCCCGTTCAATGCACTGGCCTTTCAGGGGCTGGGAAGCGACGGGTAGGCAAGGCGGCATGCCGCCTTATGTCCACGAAGTCCGAAGACCTGCCAGCAGCCGTGCCCGAAGGGCATGGTTCGTGGTGACGGCTTCCGCGGGGAGGCACGTCGCGGACCGAAGCCCCACGCGCGGCTTCGTCCCCGGCTTTCCCGTCCTTGCCTAGCCACATCAAGCCCCGTCCGAGGGAACGGGAGTCTGGACCAGGCCCTGGGGCACGCCAAGCATGACGACGATGGATTCCGCAGCGCGCGAGCGCACCGAGACGGCCGACACGGCCGCCACCCCCACCACCAGCAGCGACAAGGCCCCGGCAGCGGGCTACCGCGAAGACGCCCCGCCGGCGTTTGCCCTTACCCCTCCGCATAACCCGGGCCAGATGCGCGTCACCAAGCGCAACGGCGGCCAGGAAACCGTGGATGTGAACAAGATCGTGCGCGCGGTAACGCGCAGCGCCGATGGCCTGTTCGCGGTCGATCCCATGCGCGTGGCGCTGAAGACGATCGGCGGCCTGTACGACGGTGCCACCACGCAGGAGCTCGATCAGCTCTCCATCCGTACCTCCGCCGCGCTCACGGCCGAGGAGCCGGAATACGGCCAGCTCGCCGCGCGCCTGCTCTCCGCCTTCATCGACAAGGAAGTGAGCGGCCAGGAAATCCAGTCGTTCTCGCAGTCGATCAACATCGGCGGTGAGCTGGGCATTCTCAATGAACGCTTGCGCGCGTTCGTCAGCGCCAACGCGCGCAAGCTCAACGATGCGATCGACCTGAACGCCTCGCGCCGTTTCGAGTACTTCGGCCTGCGTACGGTGTACGACCGCTACCTGCTGCGCCACCCGACCAAGCGCCACGTCATCGAGACGCCGCAGTACTTCTTCATGCGCATTGCCTGCGCGCTCGGCGGCAACGATGTCGCCGAGACGCTGGAGCTGTACCGCATGCTCTCGTCGCTCGAGTACCTGGCCAGCTCGCCCACGCTGTTCAATGCCGGCACGGCACACGAGCAGCTGTCGTCGTGCTTCCTGCTCGATTCGCCGCAGGATGACCTGGCGTCGATCTACTCGAAGTACGGCGATGTCGCGCAGTTGTCCAAGTTCGCCGGCGGCATCGGCCTGGCCTACTCGCGCATCCGCTCGCGCGGTTCGCTCATCCGCGGTACCAATGGCCATTCCAACGGCCTGGTGCCCTGGCTGAAGACGCTCGACGCCTCCGTCGCCGCGGTGAACCAGGGCGGCAAGCGCAAGGGCGCGGCCTGCGTGTACCTGGAAAGCTGGCACGCCGATATCGAGGAATTCCTCGAGCTGCGTGAAAACACCGGCGACGACGCCCGCCGCACGCACAACCTGAACCTGGCGAACTGGGTGCCGGATCTGTTCATGCGCCGGGTCGAGACCGATGGCGACTGGTCGCTGTTCGATCCGAAGATCGTGCCGCACTTCGTCGACACCTGGGGCGAGACGTTCGAAGCCGCCTACGCCAAGGCGGAAGCGGAAGGCCTGGCCACGAAGCAGGTGAAGGCGCGTGAGCTTTACGCGCGCATGCTGCGTTCGCTGGCCCAGACCGGCAACGGCTGGATGACCTTCAAGGATCGCTCCAACGCCACCAGCAACCAGACGGCGAAGCCGCAGAACGTTATCCACCTTTCGAACCTGTGCACCGAGATCCTCGAGGTGACCAACGAGGGCGAGACGGCGGTATGCAACCTGGGTTCGGTGAACCTGGCCCGCCACGTCGTGGATGGCGCGTTCGATTTCGAGAAGCTTGCGACCACCGTGCGTACGGCCGTGCGCCAGCTCAACCGCGTGATCGACCTGAACTTCTACCCGATCGATACCGCGCGCACCGCGAACATGAAGTGGCGCCCGGTGGGCCTGGGCGTGATGGGCCTGCAGGATGTGTTCTTCAAGCTGCGCCTGCGCTTCGATTCGGATGAAGCCCGCGAGCTGTCCACGCGCATTTCGGAAGAGATTTACTTCCACGCGCTGTCGCAGTCCAACGAGATCGCCGAGCGCGACGGGTCCCACCCGGGCTTCGACGAGAGCCGCGCCGCCAACGGCGAGCTCCAGTTCGATTACTGGCCGGCCGCCACGCCGAACGGCAAGGATGGCCGCTGGGCCGAACTGCGCGAGAAGGTGAAGACGCACGGCCTGCGTAACTCGCTGCTCATCGCCATCGCGCCGACCGCCACCATCGCGTCCATCGCCGGTTGCTACGAGTGCATCGAGCCGCAGGTATCCAACCTGTTCAAACGCGAAACGCTGTCGGGCGATTTCCTCGTGGTGAACCGCCACCTGGTCGAAGAGCTGAAGACGCTGGGCTTGTGGACCGCCGAGATCCGCGACCAGATCAAGCTGGCCGAAGGTTCGGTGCAGGGCATCAACGCCATTCCGGCTGAACTGCGCGCCATCTACCGCACCGTGTGGGAGCTGCCGCAGAAGTCGCTGATCGACCTGGCCGCCGCGCGCGGTGCCTACATCGACCAGAGCCAGTCGCTGAACCTGTTCATGGAAAACCCGAACATCGGCCAGCTCTCGTCCATGTACATGTACGCATGGAAATCCGGCGTAAAGACCACGTACTACCTGCGCTCGCGCCCCGCCACCCGCATTGCGAAGACGACGGTCAGCGCCGCCGCTGCCGCGCCGGTCGCGCCGGTGGTGAACACGCAGGAACAGGCCGAGGCCGCGGTGTTCTGCTCGCTCGAGAACCCCGAGTACTGCGAAGCCTGCCAGTAACGCATCACCTGTAGGAGCCCACCCCGTGGGCGACATGTTTCGCTACAGCGCCGCAAGTGTCGTGGCCCTTACGCGAACGGCGTCGCCCACAGGGTGGGCTCCTACAGGTCTTCAACGAATTTCAGAGGCACCTTATGTCCGCCCACCCCATCACCCGCGATGCGCACCTGCTCGATCCGGGCTTCGAACTGACGCTGCGCCCCATGCGCTACCCGAAGTTCTACGAGATGTACCGCGCCGCCATCCGCAACACGTGGACGGTGGAAGAAGTGGATTTCTCGCTCGACGTGACCGACCTCAAGTCGAAGATGTCCGATGCGGATCGCCACCTGATCCACCGCCTGGTCGCTTTCTTCGCGACCGGCGACACCATCGTCTCGAACAACCTCGTGCTCAACCTGTACCAGCACGTGAACTCGCCCGAAGCGCGCATGTTCCTGTCGCGCCAGCTCTACGAGGAAGCACTGCACGTGCAGTTCTACCTCACGCTGCTCGATACCTATATCCCGGATCCCAACGAGCGTAACAAGGCCTTCGCGGCCATCGAGACCATCCCCTCGATCCGCCAGAAGGGTGAGTTCTGCTTCAAGTGGATCGACTCCATCCAGAATCTGAATCGCCTGGAAACCCGCGAGCACCGCCGTCAGTTCCTCCTGAACCTGATCTGCTTCGCCGCGTGCATCGAAGGCCTGTTCTTCTTCGCCGCGTTCGCCTACGTGTACTACCTGCGTTCGCGTGGCCTGCTGCATGGCCTGGCCTCGGGCACCAACTGGGTCTTCCGCGACGAATCCGGCCACATGGCCTTCGCTTTCGACGTGGTCCGCACGGTACGCGAAGAAGAGCCTGATCTCTTCGATGACGAGATGCGCGCCCAGGTGGAAGAGATGCTGGAAGACGCGATCGCCTGCGAGACGCAGTTCGCGGCCGACGTGCTTTCCGGTGGCGTGGCCGGCCTGTCGGTGAACGACATGCGCCAGTACCTTGAGTATTGCGCCGACCAGCGCCTGGTCCAGCTGGATATGCCGAAGAAGTACGGCGCGAAGAACCCGTTCGACTTCATGGACTTGCAGGATGTCCAGGAACTCACCAACTTCTTCGAGCGCCGCGTCTCGTCCTACCAGGTAGGCGTGCAGGGCGAGGTCGCCTTCGACCAGTCGTTCTAACCCCCCGCACGTAGGAGCCCACCCTGTGGGCGACATCTTTCGCCCCAACGCCACTGATCATGCGGCGCGTTCGCGAACAGCGTCGCCCACAGGGTGGGCTCCTACCGTCGGCTCGCGCCGTTGGAGAGGCCCCGTTCTGACCGGCCAGCGGAAATTGCTGCAATGCAGTAAAATGGAGGCATCATGAACAAGACCGCCACCATGCTCCCCATTGCCCGCCCGACCGAGGCCCGTGTCCTCGAGATCGTCTTCCCGGACCACACCAACCACCTTGGCACCCTGTTTGGTGGCCAGGCGCTGGCCTGGATGGACAAGGCGGCATTCCTGGCGGCCTCGCGCTACTCGCGCAAGATCGTGGTCACGGCGCGCTCCGAGCAGGTCGATTTCCACGTGCCGGTGCGCAAGGGTCAGATGGTGGAACTGATCGCCATCGTCGTCTCCGTGGGCCGTACGTCCATGAACGTCGACGTGGCGATGTACACCGAGGACCTGATCACCGGTGAGCGCGAACTGTGCACCCGTGGCACCTTCGTCATGATCGCCCTCGACGAGAACCACAAGCCCACCGCGGTCGAGTCGCTGCCCGCGCAGGGCTGAGCACCGGGCTATACCAATGGCTGAGCGCGCGGCCGCGCGGCTCGCGCTAAGGTCGGCGCACATCAACGTGGAGCTCCGCCATGGCTGTCCGTCGCATGCTGGTTTCCCTCGCCCTGGTGCTGGCAGCCGTGCCCGCTACCCACGCCGCCGAAACGCTCGTGAAGCCCGGCCAGCTCATCGTCGATAAGTCTCTGCCCAAGGCCACCCGCGATGCGATGGTGCAGGCCGCGCTGCGCTACGACACCTTCTGGAATACGGGCGACGAATCGCTGGCCCGCGCCGCGCTTGCCCCGGATTTCCACGACAACACCCTGCCACCCGGCCGTGCCCAGGGCGTAGAGGGCCCACTGGCGGCCTCGAAGATGTTCCGTGGCGCGGTGCCCGACCTGACCTGCGATGTCGACCAGCTGATTGTCAGCGGCGACCGCGTGGTGGCGCTGCTGCACTTCAAGGGCCACTTCACCGGCGAGGCCCACGGCAAGAAGGGTACGGGGCAGCCCATCGATTTCATCGCCACGGATATCTACCGCGTGGCGAACGGCCGGATCGCCGAGGACTGGCACCTCGAGGACAACCTCACCCTGCTGAAGCAGTTGGGCGTCATCCAGCCGTAAGCGCGCAAAAGAGGGTTGACTTCGAGCGCACTCGAAGTCGTACGCTCCCGGGATGCCCACATCCCTGACCATTGCCGAGGCGGCTCTCGCCACCGGCCTGACCACCTATACGCTGCGTTATTACGAGCAGATCGGCCTGATCGATCCGGTGCCCCGCCGCGGCGGGCAGCGGATCTACGGCGAGACCGACATGCGCCTCATCCAGTTCGTGCTGCGCCTGCGCGGCACGGGGATGCCCATGCGCGATATCCAGGAGTACGTACGCCTGCGCCGCCTGGGTGAAACCCAGGAAAGCATCGTGGGGCGTGGCGACCTGCTGGAACGGCACGCAGCACACCTGCGCGATGAGCTGGTATCGCTCACCGAAACCATCGCGCGACTCGACGAGAAGATCGCCCTTTACCGCTCTATCTACGGTGCCGACGGCGCGCCCACGCCCGTGAAGGGCGATGTGGCCGACGGCCCCGGCGACACCATCCCCACTCCCCGGAGGAAGCACGCATGATCACCCGCACACTCGGTGCAAACGGCCCGCAGGTATCCGCACAGGGCCTTGGCTGCATGGGCATGAGCGAGTTCTATGGCCCGGGCGATGACGCACAGAACATCGCCACGCTGGAGCGCGCACTGGAACTTGGGATCACGTTCTGGGACACCTCCGACGCGTATGGCCCGCATACCAATGAAGAGCTCATTGGCCGCGTGCTGCAGGGCCGTCGCGACAAGGTGTTCCTGGCCACCAAGTTCGGCATCGTGCGCGACCCGAACAACCCTGCCGCGCGCGGTGTCAGTGGCCGCCCGGAGTACGTGCGCCAGTCGGTGGAAGGCAGCCTGCGCCGCCTGAAAACCGACTACATCGATCTGTACTACCAGCACCGCGTGGATCGCACCGTGCCGATCGAGGAGACCGTAGGCGCCATGGCCGAGCTGGTGAAGGAAGGCAAGGTGCGGCATCTGGGCTTATCCGAAGCCTCCGCCGCGAGCATCGCGCGTGCAGCGCAGGTGTACCCGATCGCCGCACTGCAAAGCGAGTACTCGCTGTGGACGCGCGACCCGGAAACCACCGGCACGCTCGCCGCCTGCCGCGAACACGGCATCGCCTTCGTGGCGTATAGCCCGCTGGGCCGTGGCTTCCTTACCGGCGCCATCACGAAGCCCGATGACTTCGCCGAAGACGATTACCGCCGCTTCAACCCGCGCTTCACGGGCGAGAACTTCACCCACAACCTCGCGATCGTGGACAAGGTGAAGACATTCGCTGCCGACAAGGGCTGCACGCCCGGCCAGCTCGCCCTGGCCTGGGTGCTCGCCAAGGGCCAGGACATCATCCCGATCCCCGGCACCAAGCGGGTGAAATACCTCGAGGAGAACGCGGGGGCCATGGACGTGACGCTCAG
Organism: Luteibacter aegosomatissinici; assembly: GCF_023078495.1. Taxonomy (NCBI): domain Bacteria; kingdom Pseudomonadati; phylum Pseudomonadota; class Gammaproteobacteria; order Lysobacterales; family Rhodanobacteraceae; genus Luteibacter; species Luteibacter aegosomatissinici. The sequence goes on from NZ_CP095742.1 coordinate 4,577,105, forward strand.
CCCCGGCGAACTGGCCGAGATCGATGCGGTATTCCCGCCCGATTCCGCCGTGGGCGACCGCTACCAGGCGAACATGATGGGTTCGATCAACGCCTGAGCCGCGGCCGTATAATGGCGGTTTGTCCCACCCGGCAAACCGCCATGTCGTCCCCCGATCACTCGCCGCTGGGCAAGGCCACCACGTACGCCGACCGCTACGATGCCAGCCTGCTCTTTCCCATCCCCCGCCAGGCCAAGCGCGATGAGATTGGCGTGGATGGCGCCGCGCTGCCTTTCCATGGCGTGGATATCTGGAACGGCTACGAGCTGAGCTGGCTGGACCCGCGCGGCAAGCCCATGGTGGCCGTGGCGGCATTCCGCTTCCCGGCGACCACGCCCAACATCATCGAATCCAAGTCGTTCAAGCTGTACCTGAACAGCTTCGCCCAGGAAACCATCGCCGATCGCGATGCCTTGTGCGAGACGCTGGTGCGCGATCTCTCGGCGGCCTCGGGCGGCCAGGTCTCGGTCGTGTTGCAGGCACCGGAAGACCTGAACGGCGTGCCGCTGCACGAGCCCGAGGGCGTGCTGCTCGATGACCAGGACCTCGACTTCGACAGCTACGGCCCGCCCCGGGCGGATTTCCTGGCCACCCACGAAGGCGATGCCCGCGAGGTGCTGGTCTCGCACCTGCTGCGTTCGAACTGCCCGGTCACCGGCCAGCCGGACTGGGGCAGCGTGCAGATCAGCTATACCGGTGCGCCGATCGATCGCGCCGGCCTGCTCCGCTACCTGGTCTCGTTCCGCCAGCACACCGAATTCCACGAGCAGTGCGTGGAGCGGATCTTCATGGACCTGCGCGAACGCTGTGCGCCGCGCGAGCTGGCCGTGTATGCCCGCTACACCCGCCGCGGCGGCCTCGATATCAACCCGTTCCGCAGCACCGATCCCGCTGCCGAGCCGGGGAATCCACGCGGCGCCCGCCAATGATGAACCGTGCATTCATGCACTCTTCATTGGTCTTGCCTTTAGTTGTGTAGCCTGTAACCTGCCGCGGCCGAGGGTTTACCTCGACCCGACCATGCATTTGACCTGTTCTATTTTCGGAATCCAGACATGAAGCTTTCCTTCCGCACGCCTGTCCTCGCCACGGCCACCCTCGCCGGCCTCCTGGTCCTCACCGCTTGCGGCAAGAAGGAAGAGCAGACCAATGCCCCGGCCGCCGCCAGCACGGCTGCTGCGCCGGCCGCCCCGGCTGCCGCCAGCACGGCGCCGGCCGCTGCCCCGGCTGCTGCGACCACGGCCGCTGCTGCCCCGGCCGCCCCGGCGGCCGCCCCGGCCCCGGCAGCCGCCCCGGCAGCCGTTGAGTCGCTGAAAGTAGGCTCGGTCACCCTGGGTAGCGCCGTGGGCGCCGACAAGAAGGTCGCCAAGGCCAAGACCGCCTTCGCGCCGAACGAAAAGACGATCTACGCCTCGGTCGCCACCGAAGGCACCACTGCCGGCGCCACGCTGAACGCGAAGTGGACCTTCCAGGATGGCGAGACGGTCACCACCGTGAGCGACATCAGCCAGTCGATCAGCACCGATGGCCCGGCCGTCACCACGTTCAAGATCCAGAACCCGAACGAGTGGCCGGAAGGCAAGTACAAGGTGGCCATCTCGCTCAACGGCCAGCCGGCCGGCGACACCTCGTTCGACGTCAAGAAGAAGTAAGCCACCGCCCTTCGGGCGATGCGAAAAAAGGGCGCGGCTTCGGCTGCGCCCTTTTTTGTTGTGGCGCGATCAGCCCTCAGGCCGCGCGAGCAACCGGTTCAACAATGGGTAACTCAACGCTTCCGGCTCGGCGTTCCCCATGAATGCCGCGGCCCCTTTCGCGGCCCCGGCATACGCATCCAGCGCCAGCGCGATGCCCGCGCTCAACCGGCGCGCACCGGCGTCATAGAGCTCGGCATGCGACGGCAGCCCTGGCACCAGCATGACGTTCAGGGGCATGTCGCCCAGCGATCCCGCGACCCGTCGGATTTCACCTACGTTGGCGATGCCCGGCGCGAACAACCCATCCGCCCCCGCCTCGCGGAACAGCCCGGCGCGGCGCACGACCTCACCCACGGCCCCGTCACCGCTGGCCAGGCCGCGCAGGTAAATATCGGTACGCGCATTGATGTACAGGTCGCGTCCACCAAGCGCCGCGCGAATCGCCCGGATCTTCGCCGCCAGTTCGGCAGGATCGCGCCCGGCATCTTCGATGTTGATGCCGGCGACGCCCACGTCCACGAGCGAAGCGACGAAGCGGCCAACCTCGTCGGGGTCGCTGGAACAGCCCTCTTCGATATCGGCACTGAGCGGCACCGTCAGTACGCGGGCCATGCGCGTTGCCGCCCCCAGGACCTCGCTGGCCGGCAGTTTGTCCCCGTCCGGCCAGCCGCACGCCCAGGCGACGCCAGCACTCGTGGTCGCCACCGCGGGCGCACCTGCGTGCTGGATCGCAACGGCACTCCCGGCATCCCAGGCGTTCGGAAGCACCAGCAAGGCGCCGGTGCGGTGGAGGTCACGGAAGCGCGAAGCACTCATGGCGGAGCATCCATCGTGGAAGAGGTGCCCACGATCCTCTCTCGTTCCCGCGGCCGCAACGCCACGCCAGGCAAAGCCGTCGTGACCACCGCGCAACACCGAAAGCCGGCGCGCCATTCAGGCTCGCGCCAGCTTCCAGCTCCTGTAGGAGCGCGCTTGCGCGCGGTGCTCCCCCAGGACCCGCTAAAACCTAAGTAAACCTACGGTTCGGTTCAGCCACCGCGCAGCTATGTGAGCGATCCGCCAATACGCGGTGAGCCCATGCCTCACCGCGTGAAGACGACTCTTTCAGGATCCCAATGCTCGAATGGCACCCGACCTGACGCGGCGGATGCCGTGCGGGCGTCGGCCAGTGAAGGCCGGCACTTTTGATCCGCTTCCCGCACCTTTCGAGGAGAACCCACATGCTCTATTGGGCCGTCGTCTTTTTCATCGTTGCCATCGTCGCTGCCATCTTCGGCTTTGGCGGTATCGCTGCCGGCGCCGCCAGCATCGCGAAGATCCTGTTCGTCGTCTTCCTGATCCTGTTCATCCTCTCGCTTCTGTTTGGCGGGCTGCGCCGCGGGCCTCGTTTGTAACGGTTCGTCACGCGCCACCACGGAACGCCCCGGCCTAAGTGCCGGGGCGTTTCTCTATCCGAAGGAGGCCAGGCCATGCGTTCGTTTGCCTTTGTCGTACTGACCCTGGCGTTCGCCAGTGCATGGGCCCAGCAACCCGCCAAGCTCAGCACCGCCGATGCCGATTTCATCCGCCGCGCCAGCAGTGCCGGCCTGACCGAGATCGCGCTTGGCAAGCTCGCGGCACAACAGGCCTCGAGCGATGATGTGAAGAAATTCGCCGCACGCATGGTGGATGACCATGCGCGAAGCAACGAAGCATTGGGCAAACTTGCCGGCAGCAAGGGGGTACAGGTGGCGCTTTCTCCTGAGCCTGCGCAGCAGCAGGAAATCGACCGACTGAAGGGCCTCGATGGCGCGGCGTTCGATCGGGCCTACTCCGATGCGATGGTACGCGACCATAAGCTCGCCACGGGCCTGTACCAACTCGAGGCGGACAAGGGGGATGACCCGGAGATCCGCGATTTCGCCCGCCAGCAGCTGCCCGTGCTGAAAAAACACGAAGACCTCGCCGACGATCTGCCGCCGTTCTGATACCTGGTCGTGCGGTGCGCGGCGTGAAGCGCGCGCAGGGCTGCCGATTACCGTACCGAGGGACAGGCGTACACTTTTGGTTTTCCGAACGGACAAACCGCCATGGGTGCCGCCTCCCTCTCCACGCTGGATGCCATCCCCCGCGTCGATCTGCTCGATGGACCCACACCCATCCAGCGGCTCGAGCGCATCGAGCGTGCGCTGGGGCTGGCCGATCGTGGCATCCGCCTGTACGCCAAGCGCGACGACCTGATGTCACTTGGCGGCGGCGGTAACAAGCTGCGCAAGCTCGAATACCACCTGGGCGGCGCGCTCGCCGATGGCGTCGATACCGTGGTGAGCGTTGGGGGCGTGCAATCGAACCACGCGCGCCTGACCGCGGCCGCGGCGGCGCGCCTTGGGCTCGCCTGTGAACTCTTCCTGGCCCGCATGGTGCCGCGCGACGGCACGGACTACGAGCGCAACGGCAATGTGCTGCTCGATGACCTGTTCAACGCCAGGCCGTCGATCCTGGCGCCGGGCGAGAACGCGCTCGAGCATGCCAATGCACGTGCGCAGGCACTGCGCGCGGCAGGGCACACGGTGCTGGTGCTGCCCACCGGCGGATCAACCCCGCTGGGTGCACTTGGCTACGCCCGCTGCGCCCGCGAGATCGCCCAGCAGGAAGCGCAGCGCGGCCTCCGTTTCGATCGCGTGATCGTGCCCAATGGCAGCGCCGGGACGCAGGCAGGGCTGGTGGCTGGCTACGCCGCGATGGGCCGGGATACGCGCAGCGTGCGTGCCTATGCGGTATTGGCAGCAGAGGACAGGGCGCGGGAAACCGCGCGCGACCTGGCCAACGCGGCGCTTGGCCTGCTGGGCAAGGAAGGCACGCTCACGGCGGGCGACATCGAAGTCGATGGCGGTGAACTGGGCGATGGTTACGGCGTGCCGACCGATGCCATGGTGGCCGCTGTCAGGCTCATGGCCTCGCAGGAAGGCGTGCTGCTGGACCCGGTGTATTCGGGCAAGGCGTTTGCCGGACTGTTGCGCGACCTGCGCTGTGGCGTGGTGCGAGAAGGTGAGGATGTGTTGTTCGTCGTGACGGGTGGCACGCCGGGGTTGTTTGCGTACCGTGAGGTGTTTGCGTAACCGGGGATCGCGCGCACCTCAGGGCAACGTCACCCGCGCCACCAACCCACCACCGTCACGATTCACCAGCCGCAAGTCCCCGCCAATCGAGCGCATCAACTGCACCGCGATCGCAAGGCCTAATCCCGCACCACCGGTGTCGCGGCTTCGCGACCCTTCCAGCCGATGAAACGGCTGGGTCACGTTCTCGAGTTCCGACTCCGGAATGCCCGGCCCGCGATCGGCCACCGTGATCGACAACACGCCTTCCGCACTCCGGCAACTCGCGACCTCTGCGCTGCCGCCGTACTTGATGGCATTGTCGATGAGATTGGTGAGCACGCGGCGCAACGCACGCGGCCGCACCATGGCGGCGCCATGTGCCAGTTCATCCAGCGACACCGGCTGCCCCACATCCTGGTAATCAAACACCAGGCTCTCGATGAAGGCCGCCGGGTCCATTTTTACCGGCGCCTCGTCACCGCCATGTGCGCTGCGGGCATAGGCCACGCCTTCGCGCACCAGGTGCTCCATCTCGCCCAGGTCAGCCAGCAGGCGTTCGCGCTCGGGCGCATCATCGAGGGATTCCACCCGCAGGCGCATACGCGTGATCGGCGTCTGCAGGTCATGCGAAATGGAGGCCAGGATATGCAGGCGCTCCTTCAGGTAGCGGCCGATGCGGTCCTGCATGGCATTGAAGGCGACTGCGGCCTGGGCGACCTCGGTGGGGCCTGCCTCGCTCATGTGGCTTGGGTCCGCCGTGGGCGACATGGCCTCTGCCGCGCTGGCGAGTCTCGCTAACGGGCGCGTCGCCAGGCGAACCGCAAGCCACGTGGCGGCGAGCAGCACGGCCATCTGCAGAAGGAATACGAAGGGCAACCAGTCCGCCATCGCCGGCGGGTGCGGGTTCACTTCAAGGGTGAGTGGCGCGCCATCGCGCAGGGTGAAGTGGACCTGGTAGCGCTCGGGCTTCGTTGACACGGTCTGCGCGTTGACGGCGTAGCTGGTGCCCACCTCGCGGGTGATGCGCTGGGTGACATCGCGGGAACGCTCGCTGGTCAGCGGCTGGCCAGGCGTACCAGGCCCCAGTATGAAGAAGTAATTATCGCGGCGTAGCCACGGCAGCCATTGCGGCCGTTCGTTCGCGGGCAAGCGGTCGAGGATGGCGACCGAGGTTCCCACCTCGTGCTCGAGCGTATTGAGCATCACCATGGTCGCACTCTGGTAGCGCTCGTAGGCCAGCAGGCCGAAGGTAAGCGCGTGGGCCAGCAGCAACCCGGAGAACAGGATGAGTGACAACCGGGACGCCATGCTCCGAGGCAGCCATGCCAACGCGGCGCGCGTCATGCACCGCCCTCGGCGACGGTGACCGGCATGCTGAAGACGTAGCCTTCGCTACGCACCGTCTTGATGTAACTCTGGTCCTTCGCATCGTCCTGGAGGCGCTGGCGCAAGCGGCTAACCTGCAGGTCGATACTGCGGTCGAACAGTTCGGCATCACGCCCCTGGGTCAGGTTCAGCAGCTGGTCGCGCGTGAGGACCCGCTGGGGATGATCGAGGAACACGCGCAGCAAGCGGTATTCCGCGCCGCTCAACGAAATCACCGTGCCCTCCTCGTCCAGCAGGTGGCGCGCTGTCGTATCGAGCCGCCACTTGCCGAACGCCAGCATCTCCGTCGCCTCGGTAATGCGCAGGTTGGGCGGCAGCATGCGCGTGCGGCGGATCACCGCCTTGATCCTCGCCAGGAGTTCGCGCGGCGAGAAGGGTTTGGTGAGGTAATCATCCGCGCCCATCTCCAGGCCGATGATGCGATCGGTTTCATCATCGCGCGCGGTGAGCAGCAGGACGGGGATGGCCTTGTGCTTGCCCGCACGCAAGGTGCGGCACAAGGCCAGCCCGTCCTCGCCAGGCATCATGATGTCGAGCACCACCAGGTCGAACGCCGAGGCTTCCAGCTGGGCGAACATCTCGCGCCCCTCCGCGGCGGCCGTGGCACGCAGGCCGTTCTTGCGCAGGTAATCGACGACGCCCGTGCGAATGCCGTGGTCATCGTCGACGACGAGGATATGGTCGATGTGTTCCATGCGGTTGCGTCTTCTCGTTCAAGCCAGGGGGTTCGTGGCGTGCCTCAGCCCTTGCCAAGCAGCTGGCGCACCTTCGCTTCCGTGGTGTCGTAGTTTCCCTCGCCGAAGTGCTGGTACACAACGCGGCCCTGCTGGTCCACGAGGTACAGCGCCGGCCAGAACTGGTTATTCCAGGCATTCCAGGTCGCGTTCTGGTTATCCACGGCCACCGGCCAGTCGATGCCAAAGCGGCGGATCGCCGCCTTCACCGTGGCCGGATCGCGTTCTTCGTCGTACTCGGGCGTATGGACGCCCACGACGACGAGACCATCCTTTGAATACTTGTCGTACAGCTCCTTGGTATGCGGCAGCACGTGCAGGCAGTTGATGCATTCATTGGTCCAGAACTCGACCAGCACGACCTTGCCGCGCAGATCCTGCATGGTGAGCGGCTGCGAATTGAACCAATGATCAATACCCGTGAACTCCGGCGCCGTGCCCGCGGCAGGCACCTGGTCGCCCGCGCGGGCGATGCCGGAAAGCCCGGGCCAGGCAGCGGCCAGGCCAACGCCCAGCGCGAACACGGTAAGCACTCTGAAGAAAACGTTCATGGTGACCTCGGGTGGGGTGGGTACGGCTTGCATTAAAGGCGCGCCGTTTGTCCCGGGGATGTCCCCCTACCCGGCTTTTTGTATCGAAACGTACAAACCGGCCAGCTTTGTATCGAAACGTATCCAGGTGGTCGCAGGACACATTGCGATGCGATTTGGCGCCCCACGCGACACAGACGGGATACGCCCGGACGTTTTCATGTGCATCACCGGCTGACACCAGCCACCCACTGCACAAGGACACGACCATGAGCCGCATCGATACCGTTCTCTACACCGGCAAGACCCGCACCATCGGCGGCCGCGACGGCCGCGCCACCAGCGCCGATGGCGCCCTGGATATCAAGCTGACCCCGCCGGGCGGCCACGGCGGCGGCACGAACCCCGAGCAGCTGTTCGCCGCCGGCTGGTCGGCCTGCTTCATTGGCGCCATGGGCCTGGCCGCCGCGGAACGCAAGATCCGCCTTCCGCAGGACACCGCCGTGAACGCCGAGGTCGACCTGGGCACCGGCGAGGGTGGCTACTTCCTGCAGGCCCGGCTCAACGTCAGCCTGCCGGGCATCGATGCCGAGACGGCGCAGGCCCTGGTCGAAGCGGCCCACCGCACGTGCCCGTATTCGAAGGCCACCCGCGGAAACATCGACGTCGCCATCCAGCTCGCCTGATCCCTTCGCCCTCCTGGCCATCCAAGGAAACCACCGATGAACCGCAAGTACAGCAACCTCGCCGCCACCCTCGCCCTGGGTCTCGCCGCTATCGCAGGCGGCGCGCACGCCGACGAAGCGAAGAAGCCCATGGAAAAGTGCTACGGCGTGGCCAAGGCCGGCCAGAATGACTGCGCAGCCGGCGCCGGCACCAGCTGCGCCGGAACGTCCAAGACCGATTACCAGGGCAATGCCTGGAAGCTCGTCGACAAAGGCACCTGCGTCACCATCAAGACCCCGAAGGGCCACGGCACGCTAGAGGCGAAGGCGTGAGCACCTTCGTGCCCGCCATGCGCAAGGCACCCGCGACGACAGGCTTGCTGTCGCGGGTGGTACCGGAAAGCGCGCTGCTCCTCGTGGCGCGCCTGGGTATCGCGGCGGTGTTCTTCCAGTCCGGCCGTACCAAGGTCGAGGGTCTCCTCACCATCAAGGCATCCACGTACGACCTGTTCGAGTCGGAGTACGCGCTGCCCCTGATTCCCTCGCACCTTGCCGCGCACCTGGCAACGTATGCGGAGCACCTGTTTCCCGTACTCCTCGTGCTCGGCCTGTTCACTCGTGTATCCGCGTTCGCGCTGTTGGCCATGACCACGGTCATCGAAGTGTTCGTGTACCCCGACGCGTGGCCTACGCACCTTTCCTGGGCGGGGCTGCTGCTCCCGCTCGTCGCCCGCGGCGGTGGCGGCTGGTCGCTCGACCGGCTCCTGTTCCCACCGCGCCGCTAACCCTCTCCCACCACCGCAGGCTTACCCACCATGCGTAAGAGCATCCTCTTCGCGCTGACCGCGCTCGCCCTGGCCACCGGCTCAGCCACCTTCGCCGCTGACGCCGCCGCACCCACCGGCGTAAAGAACATCGTTATCGTCCCTGGCGCCTTCGTCGATGGCTCCGGCTGGCGTGTCGTCCACGACATCCTTATTCACAAGGGCTACCACGTGAGCGTGGTGCAGCCGCGCATCGAAACCCTGGCCGACGATGTCGACCAGACCCGCGAACAGATCCGCAAGCAGGACGGCCCGGTCGTCCTTGTCGGCCACAGCTACGGTGGCGCCGTGATTACCCAGGCCGGTGCGCGCGACAAGGTCGCCGCGCTGGTTTACGTCTCGGCCCTGGTGCCCGAGGTAGGCGAGAGCGTCTCGCAGCTGGTCGGTTCGATGCCCGCCCCTAGCAACGATATCGAAGCCACCCGCGACGACCACCTGTTCTTCAACGAAGCCAAATTCGGCACCGACTTTGCCGGCGACCTCACGAAGAACCGGACCGATTTCATGGCGATCTCGCAGGTACCTGCCGCGAAGGCCGCTTTCAACGCCACGCTGCCGGTCGCGGCATGGCACGCCAAGCCCACCTGGGCCGTGGTCAGCACCCAGGACCACGCGCTCAGCCCCGACCTCCAGCGCTGGATGTACAAGCGCGCCCATGCGCACGTCACCGAAATTGACGGCAGCCATGTCTCGTACATCTCGCAGCCGGAGAAGGTCGCCGCGGTGATCGAAGAAGCCGCACGCGACGCCAAGTAAGTGCCTACGGCACGCCCACGCCCCACCCTATTCCACCGCTAGGAAAACCATCTGATGAATGCCACCGCCACCAAGTCCCGCTCGACCTTTGCCGGCGCCGCCGCGCTGGTCGCCATGGCCATCGCGCAGTTCGCCACACCCGCGCACGCCGCCGACAAACCGGCCGCCGCGAAAGAAGAGCTTTCGCGCTGCTACGGCGTGAACACCTGCAAGGGCACCAGCCTCTGCGCCACCGCCAAGAACGATTGCAAGGGCCTGAACACCTGCAAGGGCCAGGGCGTGGTCGTGAAGCTGCCCAGCGAATGCAAAGCCGCCGGCGGCACGCTGACCGAGCCGCAGTAACACCGCTCCCCCCGGTAGGAGCTTACCCTGTGAGCGACGCCGTTGGCGGATGCGCTACAAGCCCTGCGGCTCCATCGTGAAAGCTGTCGCCCACAGGGTGGGCTCCTACCTAACGTGCATCGGACATTCGACATGACGACATCGATCCCCACCTTCGCCGGCTACGGCCTTGGCCTGCGCAAGGAGCACTACCGCGATTTCCTCGAGGGCAACGTGCCCGTCGATTTCGTCGAGGTGATCTCCGAGAATTTCATGGTGGATGGCGGCCAGCCACGCGACATCCTGCGCCGTATCCGCGAGAAGCATCCTGTCGCGATGCACGGCGTATCCCTGTCGATCGGCTCCTCCGACGGCCTCGACCGCGACTACCTGCGCCGCCTGCGCGCCCTTGCCGATGAGATCCAGCCGCTGTTCGTCTCCGATCACCTGAGCTGGTCGCGCGTCGCTGGCTTCTCATCGCACGACCTGCTGCCCGTGCCGTACACCACCGAGGCACTCGACATGGTCTGCCGCAACATCGACATGGCACAAGAAGCACTTGGCCGCCCCATGCTGTTCGAGAATCCTTCAAGCTATGTCGCTTTCGATGGCGCAGAGATGGCCGAATGGGAGTTCATCGATGCGATGGCTCGCCGCTCAGGGTGCGGCCTGTTGCTCGACGTAAACAACGTCTTTGTCAGTGCCCATAACCATGGCTTCGATGCCCACGCGTTCCTGGCGGGCATTCCCGCCGTGCACGTTAGGCAGATCCACCTCGCCGGCCATACCGAAGGGTCCGGCCTGCTGATCGATACCCACGACCAGCCGGTATGCGACGACGTGTGGTCGCTGTATGCCACGGCACGTTCATTACTGGGTGATGTCGCCACGATGATCGAGCGGGATGATGCCATCCCGCCGTTACCCGAATTGCTGGAGGAGCTCGGCATCGCGCGCGCCATCGGCTACCACGAGGATGCACGCCGGGAGGCCGCATGAACCTCGCGACGCTACAGGCCCGGTTTCGCAACTGGCTGGTAACAGGCGACACGGCCGAAGCCGCGGCGTTTGGCGCCCGCGCCGCACCCGGCCTCAACGTGTACCAGAACAATTACCGCGTGCAGCTGATGGGCTGCCTCGAGGTCAGTTACCCCCTCCTGCGCCGGTTTATGGGTGACGAGGCGTTCCGCGCGGCCGCCATCACGCATATCGACCAGAGGCCACCCCGTGGCTGGACGCTGGATCACTATGGCGCCGATTTCGCCGATACGCTGCGCGCGCTGTACCCACGCAATCCCGACCTGGATGAGCTCGCGTGGATCGAATGGATGCTGGGTGAAGCGTTCGTGGCGGGCGACGCTGCGATCATCGACCCACAGCACCTGGCGCATGTGGACTGGGAAGCGGCCCATCTGGTTATCGCTCCGAGCTTACGCCTGCGGCACGCCCGTACCAACGCCGATGATGTCTGGATGGCGCTGCGCGACGATCGCAACGACATCGAAAGCGAAATGCTTGCCGACGAGCAGGGACTGATCGTGTGGCGACGCGATCACGTTGCCCGGCTGCGCCGTGCCGATGCCGTGGAAACGACCGCCCTCGTTTCGCTGGGCCACGATTCGACCTTCACGGGTCTCTGCGACACCCTGGTCGAGCGGCTTGGTGAAGAGGCGGGCATCCAGCGTGCGGGCGAACTGCTGGCTGGCTGGCTCGCTGCGGGAATCGTTACTGGCGTATCGGCGGACTGATCAGCTCGCCTTCGGCACGCCCACCACCCAGCCATCGGCATCTGCGAAGAGCTCATCGTTAGGCTGGGGCCCGACCGGCCGACGCGGCCGGCGGGGGAACAGCTTGACGTTGCTCGCATGCCGGCCACGGCTAAGTATGACCAGCAGGAAATCCACCACCTCCTGCCCACGGCCGTGGAAAGCCAGCTCAACCGGACGGCCACCGAGGGCCTCGATATGGGTCTCGAAGAACCAGGCCCATACCTGCGTGCGGTCGGGCTCGATGAGCTCGGCCAGGGTGACGATGCGACGAATGATTCCGTAATGCATGGCGGGGGGACGCCCTAGGGGGGAGCGTGCATGGTCCCCGGGGCCACATTGCCAGAACATTGCCGCCCCTTCAGGCCCTACCCGGTACGATTTAGCTGACGTTGGGTGTGGGCGGGCCATGCGGATACTCCTGGTAGAAGATGAAACCGAGCTCGCGGATGCCTTGCGTACCGCGCTGGAGCGGCATGGCCTCGTTATCGACGTGGCCCCGAACCTGCTGCAGGCGGGCGAGGCGCTGCGCCAGTGCGTCCACGACCTGGTCGTGCTGGACCGCCAGCTGCCGGATGGTGACGGGGTCACCCTGATCAGCAAGGCACGGGAATGCCTGCCTGGCGTACCCGTCATCGTCCTCACCGCGCGGGGCTCGCTGACGGACCGCATCGCGGGCCTGGACCTCGGTGCCGACGACTACCTCGTGAAGCCGTTCGCCGTGGAGGAACTACTCGCGCGCATCCGCGCGGTCTCGCGCCGGCAGTCGCCGCGAGATATTCCGCGCGCGACCGTCGCCAACCTCTCGTTCGATTTCGGCGCGCACGAGGCGTTTATCGGGCAGGCACCGTTGCGCCTGCCACGGCGCCAGCTTCTCGTGCTGGAGGCGTTGTGCCTGCGCCACGGCCGCACGGTCTCGCGCAACGACCTGCTCGAAGCCGTGTACGACTTCGATGATGAAATCCAGTCCAATGCGCTGGATGCGCACATTTCCAAACTGCGCCGCTCGCTCGACGAGGCTGGCGCGGAGGTCGACATCCATGTGATCCGTGGTGTCGGTTACCTGCTGCGGAGCAAAGTGCATGGCAAGGCCCGGTAAATCCCTCGCCTGGCAGCTCACCTTGCGGATCGTCCTGCCGCAGGGGCTGATCATGCTCATCGGCTTCATCATCCTGGGCTTCCAGGTGCATCGGGACAGTGTGTCGTACGTGGATCCGGAGGTCACCGAGGCCGTGCCGGCTTCGCTGGTGCGCGCGGCGGATGGAAGCATCAACCTGCAACCGAACGACTCGCTGCGCGAACGCATGCAACGCTTCCCGGACCTGTGGGTCGTCGCCCGCGATGAGGCCGGGCACACGTTCACGCAGGGCCATCCACCGGCCACGCTCTCGCCGTTACTTGACCGACTGGATCACTTGGCGGTGTCCGACATCCACGGCACCCACGCGCCTTATACAGATACGATGACGATCCGCGTCATCGACTGGGGCCATGATCGCCTGCACATCATGATCGGCGGCGCGCCCGTCGCCAACGCCGGCGCACTGGCCACCATGATCGCGGACTACCTCACGTGGCGATTGCTGCTGCCCACGGTCATCTGCACGCTGATCATCGTGCCCATCATTGTGCGGCGCTCGATGAAGAGCGTCCGGCAGGTCGCACGGCATGCCGACGCGATTGACGTCGAGAAGCGGGGTGCACAGCTCGCAGACGAAACGGTCCCGCATGAAATCCAGCCGCTCGTGCGTGGGTTCAATGCGGCATTGACCCGCGTCAGCGAAGGTTATGATGTGCGCGATCGTTTCCTGGCCAGTGCGGCGCACGAACTGCGCGCACCCATCGCGATCCTGCGTGCGCGCATCGACGCCATGGAGCCGGGCACTGAACGCACGCGGTTGATGGGCGATGTGGCACGGCTTTGGAACCTGGCCGAGCAGTTACTCGACCTGCAACGCTTCAATGGCGATGCGGCGGCGTGCCAGCGGCTGGACCTTTCTAAGGTGGCAGCGGACGCGGTGGCCGACATTGCACCGCTCACACTTGAATCGGGCCATGACATCGAGTTCGATGGCGCGGAACAGCCCGTGTGGATACAGGGCGATGCGCTGGCACTTTCCCGTGTTGTCATGAACCTCATCCAGAACGCGATGATGCATGCGGGCGAGCAAGGCACGATCAGCGTAGCGGTGAACGCCGACGGGCAGCTTACCGTGACCGACCATGGCGTGGGTGTGCCGCCGGACGAGCGTAACCGCATCTTCGAGCCGTTTTACCGCACACGCCCAAGTAGCAGCGGTACGGGTCTTGGGCTGCACCTGGCGCGCCAGGTGGTGGAGCGCCATGGTGGCCATATCGATGTGACCGATGCGGAGCACGGCGGCGCGTGTTTCCGGGTGAAGCTACCGCTCACGTCGGCCTGAGGCCGTCAGGGAAACCATCGTGCGATGACATCCAGCGCGGTCTCGCGCGCAGCGTCGATCGGTGCCGCACGTGTTTGTGTCGAGAGCGCCTCTCGCGACTTCTGACCAAGGAAGTATGCGACGCGCTCGGCATTGGCGCCTGAGGGATGCGGTAGCCCCGCAAGGATCTGCGCAGGGCGAAGATGTCCCCGTGCCACCATGCGGTCGCAAGCCACCTGTGCGGCCGCGCCGAAAGGGATGAACAGCGAATGGCTAAGCACGGCGCACTCTGTCGCGAGCAGCGTGTCGACCTGTTCGAGCAGGAGCGCACTGCGCTCAAGGCCGCTTCCGTTGTAGTTCTTGCCTGCCGTGAATACCGGGTAGCGCACGGCCGCCGTCATGTGCACCAGATCGGTTCGCGTTGTCCAGAATTCGGCGGTCGATGCGATACCCAGCCGACGGGCCACGCCGAGGAAATCCAGCATGCGGACCAGGTGATGGCGAATGGGGCCCGACCAGCTCGCGGCGTATTTCGCCGCCGCGGCAGCAGTGGCGTCATCAACGCCCGCCAGCAACTGGCTCTGCGCCGTTGCAAGGGCGACCAGCGCCTGCGCCCGTCCCGGCGCGATACCCACGAGCACGACCTTCGCTTTCGGGTTCAGGAAATCGAACGGGGCGTAGTAGATATCGTGGCGACCGTCGCCAGCCATCCAGAGCGATGCGGGAAGCGGTGATTCGGTGGCGAAATCCGCGCCAAGCGCGCGCAGGAGGCGTGCGTGGTGGCGAAATGGAGCCAGGGAATCGGTAGCCATGCTTCACTGGCCAGCCGCTGATGCGGCGAAAAATGGCGCGCCCGGAGGGATTCGAACCCCCGACCAATGGCTTCGGAAGCCACTACTCTATCCGGCTGAGCTACGGGCGCGTATCTGAGCGGACCGGCATTGTAGCCGTATTGCCGGCCGCTGGCCTAGCCTTGGCTGTCAGGCACGGGCTACGGCGGGTTCAGCGCCCGCCGCGACGGCGCGTAGGGCTTCCCTGTAGCGGCGGCTACAGGGCAGTACCGTCCCGTCGGCCATGTGCAGGCGAGCCTCGCCCGCGTCCAGCGGCTCAATGGCGGTGACCTGGGCCAGGTGCACCACGTAGCTGCGGTGGGCGCGCACGAACACGGCCGGGTCGAGCTTGGCCTCCAGCGCGGCCAGGGTGCTGCGCAACGGGTAATCGCGCCCGCGCACGCGCAGGTTCACGTAGTTGCCCGAGGCCTGCGCCCATTCGATATCGGCCGTGGCCACGAGGAAGTCGCGGCCCAGCTTGCGCACCAGGAAGCGTTCCGGGCGGTCCACCGGTTCAACCGGTGCACCTTCATCCGGTTCGGCAAGCAGGCTCGCCTCGCCCTTCATCTGCCGGCCGAACCATTCCACGGCATGGCTCAAGGTCACGATGAAGAAGAACGTGCGCACGTCCTTCAGGTATTCGTAGACGAACTGCAGCAACAAATTTCCGGGATCGTACGCATCGCCACCCAGCGTGTAGCCGGCCAGGCGCAAAAGATCCATCCCGGCGATATGCAACACGCACCACAGCACGCTGCCGCCGATGTAGAACGGCACGTAACGCCGCCACGTATCGGTGTGCAGCGGCCAGCGATCGCAAGCCATGAGCAGGAAGGGCAAGAGCAGCAGGGAGACCAGCGGGCTGCTGACCTCGTTGATGACGATGTGCCACGTGGTGACGGGCACGTGGTAGCGGTCGGCATCGATCCGGTTGGTGAGCACGTTGCCGATTGCAGCGGTACCGAAGATCACGACCCAGAACAGGAACATGAGCCAGCGCCGGCGGCGGTGGGCGGCGTCGAGTTGTTGGCCGGGGGGCGTGGGCATCGGTTCCATGGCGAGCAGTGTAGCGCTTGTGCAGGAGCGCGCTTGCGGAACAAAAAAAGGCCCCCTTGCGGGGGCCTCTGGTGCTTATTTTGCCTTGTACAGCTGGGTCAGCCAGTCCGGCTTGCTGCTGTCGCGCTCGAGGTGCGGATACTTCAGGCCATCGTGGTATTCGATCTTGATCGTCTTGTAGGTGTCGAAGTTCTTCACCAGCAGTTCGATCGGGGCCGAGGTGCCCTTGGCGGCGGTCACGGCATCCTTCAGCGCATCGCCGTCGAATTCCTTGCCGTTCACGGCCACGATGTGCATGCCCGGCGAGAGACCGGCGTTGAAGGCCGGGCTATCCCAGCGCACGTCGGAGATATCGCCCTTGGACGACACGCCGAAGCCGGCCGAGTAGGTCAGGTCGGTGTAATGACGGCGGGCTTCGAAGGCCTTGACGGCATCGGAGGGCTTGTCGTTGTAGACCAGCTTCCAGCCACCGCGCTCGATGCCTTCCAGGTCGCCCTTGTGGCCATCGACGCGATCGCGCAGGTACTTCGCCCAGTCGTACGGCGCGATGCCGTTGAGGGTCGAAGCGACTTCGTCGAACGTGTACGGGTTGACCTTCCAGTCGCCGTCCTTCATGCCGAAGAAGGCCTTCGCAAAATCATCCAGCGAACGCTTGTTCTTGGTGAGTTCGCGCAGCTTGGTATCCACGTCCAGCCAGATCATCTGGCCGCCCGAATAGTAGTCCTCGCTCATCTGGTAGTTGCGGTACGAGAGCGGGCGACGCTGGGCGATGGTCGGATCGTTCGTCGTATCCTGGATGTTGCGCCAGGACAGGCCCGGGCGGCCCTTGTCGTACGTCGCGGCGACGAGCGCGAGCAGGTCACGCGCCTGGTCCTGGGAGACGAGGCCCGAACGGGCGGCAACCACGTTGCCCCAGAACTGGGTCTGGCCTTCGTACACCCACAGCAGGCTGTCGCCCATCGGGACGTTGAAGCTCGGGGTCGAAAGATCCGCGCCGCGGCGATACTTGCCATCCCACGAGTGGTTGTACTCGTGCGCCAGCAGGTCGCGGCCCAGCCAGCTCTTGTCCCACTCGGTGAAGTAGTTGGGCGAGGCACTGTTTTCCGACGAGCGGTGGTGCTCCAGGCCGATGCCGCCGAGCTTGTCGGTCAGCGCGAGCAGGAAGTCGTAGTGGTTGTAGTGACGCGCGCCGTACAGCTTGTCCATCTGCTTGACGAGGTTACGGTGGATCTCAAGCGCTTCCGGCTTGATCTCCAGCGACTTGGCGCTGTCGGCGACGATGTTCAGGTGCACCGGCGAGCGGCCGTTCGGATCCAGGTCCACGCGCTTGAAGTAGCGGCCGGCGAAGATCGGCGAATCGACCAGGTCGTCGAAGTTGATGTTCTTGAAGGTGACGGTATCGACATCCTTGCTGGCCTGCTCCAGGGCCGTACCGAACTGGAAGCCGGCCGGCAGCTTCACCGACGGCTCGAACTGCACCTGGTCGGCACGGTAGCCGGCCGGGTAGAGCGCCACCTGGTTCCACTGGACGTTGACGATGTCCGGCGTCATCACGATGCGGCCCTGGCGCGTGTCCTGCGGGGTCAGGGTCTGGAACTCCAGATCCACCGACGAGGCGCCGGCGGGCACGTCCACGTGGAAGGCGTAGACGTTGTATTCGTCACGGGTCCACTCCAGGCGCTGGCCGTTGGCCTTCACGATAAGGCCGGCGAACTGGTCGATCGGGCCGGTCGGCGAGTGGTGGCCCGGGATCCATTCCGGGAACAGCAGGGTCAGCTTGCCGGGCTGGGCCGGCACGGTTTCCTTGACGCGGAAGATGCGGTGATCGGTATCCGTGGCATCGACGACGACCTTGACGGTGCCGTTGAACGGGCCGTCCTGGATAGCCGGGACATCATCCGCGGCGAACGCGGCCGTGGCGCCGATACCGGCCAGGGCGGCCAGCAGCGCGGAAGCAAGAAGGGTGGATTTCAAAAGATTCTCCCGTGGAGCGTGTGGGTCGCCGGGCCGTCCTGCCTGCGAGTGGGTCCGCGCGGTCCCCTGCGGTCCGCGCAAGCCTCCGATGCTAAAGGTCACGGGAGGGGGTCTCCCTATGCCAGAGGTCACGGGAGCGGGGTCGGTCGATATCCGGGGCGAGAAAATGTGGTTGAGAAAAATCGTAGATAACTACGTTAATTTTTCGTAAGATTCTCTGGCCCATCGGGCTCGCCGGCAAAGGGGCCGGCCGAATTCACTCAGGACACAGGGACTCTCATGAACAAGGTTCTTCTCACGGCCGCTGCTGCGGCTGCACTTTCGTTCGCCTCGTTCTCGGCTGCCGCGGCAACGCACGATGGCGCCTTCATCAGCGTCAATGGTGGCGGCGCGCAGTACGACATCAGCCACACCGGCTGGGCCGATAAGCACGACAGCGCCTACGGCTTCACCGCCGGCTACCGCTGGGTTGTTGACCGTCCGTTCTCGCTGGGTGTTGAAGCGGGCTATGTCGATCTGGGCAAGATGTCCGAGAAGGACGACTACAGCGACCGTTATTACAGCGATGTGGTGAAGTACACGCAGAAGGGCCAGGCCGTGCTGGTCGGTGCCAACGGTAAATGGGACCTGCCGCATGGCTTCACCATCACCGCGCGCCTGGGCGTCGCCCACTCGCGCGTGAAGTTCAAGGGTAACGAATACCTGTCGCCGGAAATCCCGGGCTACGAGCCGTACCACGAAAGCCGTTCCTCGACCGATAACGGTATTTACGCTGGCCTCGGCTTTGGCTATGACTTCACGCCGAACGTCGGTATCACCGTGAACTACGACCACTATTCGCTCAAGGCCGAAGACGTGCTGGGCGACAAGCGTGGCGTGGACGTGAGCGTCTACGGCGCCGCCCTCGAATACCGTTTCTGATGGCGCAACGGCTGCCAGGCAGTATGTTTGTGACCCGCGTCACAAGCAGCTGTCATGGCAGCCTTCCCTAATCCCTCGTAAGATAGCGCCGCCCACAAGGCACGCCGGCAACGGGGTCGGCGCACTTCAAGGACTAAGGGATTCGACCATGCAAAAGGTTCTGCTCTCGGCAGCTGCGGCTGCCGCTCTTTCTCTCGCTTCATTTTCCGCTGCAGCGGTCACGCAGCAGGGCGCCTTTATTGGCGTGAATGGCGGCCAGTCGCACTACGACATCAGCCATTCGTATTTCAGCGATCACAATGACACGGCCGTTGGCGTCGTCGCGGGTTACCGCTGGGTCGTTGATCGCCCCTTCTCGCTCGGTGTGGAAGTCGGCTACGCCGACCTCGGCAACATGAAGGGTTCGCAAGCGCTGACGTCCGGCGTCTACGATGTCGATTACCGCGCCAAGTTCAAGGGCGAGGTGCTGCTCGTCGGTGCGAATGGCAAATGGGATCTGCCGCATGGCTTCACGATCACGGCACGGGCGGGCTTCGCGCATTCGCGAAGCAAGTACAACGAAGATTTCTACTACACCTCTACGTCGGCATGTTGTGCGAACGAGGAATACCATTCGCGCAACCAGTCGACGGACAACGGCGTGTACGGTGGCCTGGGCTTCGGCTACGACTTCAACGAGAACTTCGGTATCACCCTCACCTACGACCACTATGCGTTGAAGGCCGAGGACATCACCAGCGACAAGCGCACCGTGAACGTCGGCGTGACGGGCCTCGCGGCGGAATACCGCTTCTGGTAATCCCCAACGTGGTGCAAGCGTAGAAACGGCCGCATTTGCGGCCGTTTTTTTGCCTGCAGGCCACGATCGCATGATTTTCATTTGGCCGCCTAAACCCCTATACAACCTTACGGATCTTCGCTATAACCGATAGCACGTGCTGCGACGCAGCACGCAAGGGATTCCGAACGGAAGCATCCATCTGCCACTCGCCCGCGGCTATGCCGGCCGGGCTGGTCGAGTGCACCCAGGGGTTTGTCCATCGAAGCCATGACGGGGCCGTGCCGCGGCCCCGCAGGTAGCCGTGCGCCCAAAAACGTACCGAGGAGACGTTTTCCCATGTCCAGCCGTACCGCCCGCCCCCACCGCATCGCGCTTGCCGTGGCCCTTGCCCTGGCCGCACCGGGGGCTTTTGCCCAGTCCACCACCGGCGGCATCTTTGGCCAGGCCCCTGCCACGGCGGGCCAGACCGTCGTCATTACCAGCGATACCGGGCTCAGCCGTGAGGTACCCGTGGATGAGCGTGGCCGCTACAGCGTGGGCCAGCTTCCCCTGGGCTCGTACACCGTCAGCCTGAAGGCGAATGGGCAGACCGTGGATACCCGAAGTAATATTGTCCTGAAGGTCGGCGCGGGTACCGAAGTCTCGTTCGTCAGCAAGGCCACGGATGCGCAGGACCTCACGGGCATGACCGTGTCGGCATCCGCGCTGGCCAAGATCGACGTCTCCAGCATTGATTCGCGCACCGTCGTCACGTCCGAGCAGCTTGCCAAACTCCCCCTGGGCCGCAACTCGGAAGCGATTGCATTGCTCGCTCCAGGCGTCGTGAACAATGGCGGTAACTTCAAGGGCGCCACGGGCAACTCGCTCGTGAGCTTCGGCGGTTCCGCCGCCTCCGAGAACGCCTACTACGTGAACGGCTTCGCCACGACCGATCCCTTGCAGGGCTTTGGCGGCCTGTCGCTGCCTTACGGTGCGATCGAGCAGCAGGAGGTGTACACCGGCGGCTACAGCGCACAGTACGGTCGTTCCGACGGCGGTGTGATCAACGTGGTCGGCAAGCGCGGTACCAACGAATGGCACTTCGGCGCGCAGGTGTTGTGGGAACCGGCATTCGCCCGGGCCTCGCAGCGCAACCGCTATTACGAGAACGGGCTACCGGCCTCGCCGCGCGCTGGCAACCTGTATGCACCCGATAGCGAGAATGGCAGCGACAGCACAACTGTCAGCGCGTACGCCGGCGGCCCGCTGATCAAGGACAAGCTGTTCGTGTTCGTCGCCGCCGAGTACGAGCGCCAGCAGGGCAATACGGTGAATCCGGTGAGTGGCTACACCAGCACCAAGCCGTATGTGGATTACCGCTACAACTCACCGCGCTGGTACGGCAAGGTCGACTGGAACATCACCGATAACCACATCCTTGAATTGACGGGTGCTTCGGATAAGTACCAGACGTCGGGCACGGTCTACGATTACGACTACGCGTCGCGCACGCGGCTTGGCCGCATTGGCGCGGATGACGACACGAAGAACGGGGGCGACCTGTGGACGGCCAAGTACACCGGCTACATCACCGATGACCTCACCATCAGTGCCCAGTACGGCAAGCTGCATACCACGGCCTATGATTCTCCTGGCGGTTACGATCCCTCGCTCACCTACGTGGATGGCATCGTCAACCAGAATCCCGCATTGAATGGTGGAACGCCCCGCGGCAACTCGCAGACGGTGTCCAGCCTGATCCCGGCCGGCAAAGGCAACCGCACCACCAACACCCGCATCGATATCACCTACAAGATTGGTGACCATACGATCACCGCGGGTATCGATAACCAGACCGCCACGGCGCTTGACCAGGGCTCGGTGACCTCAGGCCCGGGTGGTTACTCGTGGACGTACGGTCAGGGCGACCCGAACACGCCGATCTCTACCGGCCTTGGCGTACCCGCCACGGGCGGCTTCCCGAATGGCGCGGGTGGCTACTATGTCATCCAGAACATCAACAGCAGCCTGGCCACGGTGCGTTCGACGCAGCGAGCGCAGTACATCGAAGACAAGTGGCAGGTCTCCGACCGCTGGCTGCTTTCGCTCGGTATCCGCAACGACCAGTTCGAGAACTTCAATGCGGATAGCGATGCATTCATCACGCAGCACAAGCCGCAATGGGCACCACGCCTCGGTGCCAGCTGGGATGTGAATGGCGATGCGACATTCAAGGTCTACGCGAATGCGGGCCGCTACTACCTCGGCCTGCCGCTGAACCCGGCACTTAACGCCGCGGGCGGTGCGCTCACCACCTCCCAGTACTTCACGTATGGCGGCATTGCCGCCGATGGCACGCCGACCAACCTGACCGCGATTTCCGTACCGGTCGCCGCGAACAACACCTTCGGCCAGCTGCCCGATCCGAAGACGGTAACGACGAAGGGCCTGAAATCCGAGTACCAGGATGAGTTCATCCTCGGCTTCACCAAGACCCTGGGCTCGGATTGGGTTTACGGCGCCAAGGCCACCCAGCGCATCCTGCGCAATGCGATCGACGACTATTGCGATATCGACCTGGTGCTCGCCAAGGCGCAATCGCTTGGTTACAACGTCACCACCGAGAGCAACCCGGTGAGCTGCTGGCTGTTCAACCCCGGCAAGGCCAACACGTTTAACCTGGTCGATACATCGGGCAATTACGTGAGCGTGCCGCTCTCGAACAAGGAGTTCGGCTTTGAAGGACTGAAGCGCCGCTACTACGCGCTGGAGACCTTCCTCGAGCACCCGTTCGCCGATGGCTGGTACGGCAAGGTGAGCTATACGTTCTCGCGCAGCTACGGCAACACGGAAGGGCAGCTTCGTTCGGACCTGTTCCGCGAATCGCGTGGCACGGGCCAGACCGCGGTATCGACCACCCAGGACTGGGACAACAGCTACATCATGGTGAACACGAACGGCGTGCAGAACAACGATCACAAGCACCAGTTCAAGTTCTTCGGCTATTACCAGTTCACCCCGGAATGGCTGGTCAGCGCCAATCTCAGCCTGATCTCCGGCGCGCCGAAGCCCTGCCTGGGTTACTTCGGCGAGGACCGCACCGATCCGGCGGGCTACGGCAACAGCTACCACTTCTGCTACGGCGAGCCATCCCCGCCGGGCAGCCATGGCCGCCTGCCGTGGGTGCGTCAGCTGGACCTGGGCGCGACGTACCGCCCGGATTTCGCCCAGTCGCGCCTGGCCTTCAACCTCAACGTGTTCAACGTGACCAACGAGCAGAAGGTGCTGGCGATCTTCCCGAACTCGGAATCGAGCCCGAACCTGGCCAACCCGCTGTACGGCACGCCGACGGCGATGCAGCAGCCGCGGTATGTGCGGTTGAGTGTGAATTACGATTACTAAGCCACACCGCTAGGACTGTAGGAGCTCACCCTGTGAGCGACATCTTTCGCGATGCCGCCACAGGGCGTGTGGCGGCATCGCGAACGGCGTCGCCCACAGGGTGGGCTCCTACATGCGGGGCATTTTCGCCGCGGCCCGCATTACGACCGCGCGGGAATCTTCAGGCCACGCTCTACGCCGGCACGCGATGTACCACGCTCCAGCCACGCAATGACGTTCTCGAACTGGTCGAACCCAACCAGTTCGCGAGCACCATAAAACGTCACCAAATTGTTCACCCAGCCAATCGTGGCGATATCGGCAATGGTGTAGTCATCGCCGATGATCCACTGCTTGCCCTTCAACTGCTTGTCGAGCACGCCCAGCAAGCGCTTGGCCTCATCCACGTAACGCTGCAGCGGCCGCTTGTCTTCCCATTCGCGCCCGGCGAACTTGTGGAAGAAGCCCACCTGGCCAAACATCGGGCCGATGCTGGCCATCTGGAAGAACACCCACTGGATGGTGTCCCACTTCTTTGCCGGGTCCTTCGGCAGGAATTTGCCGGTCTTCTCGGCGAGGTAAAGCAGGATCGCGCCGGATTCGAACAGGCCGATCGGCTTACCGTCCGGGCCATTCGGGTCGATCATGGCCGGGATCTTGCCATTCGGGTTCAGCGACTCGAACTCGGGCAGCTTGCTTTCGTTCTTCATGATGTCCACGAGGTGGACTTCATAGGGCAGGCCCAGCTCTTCCAGCATGATCGAGACCTTCACCCCATTGGGCGTGGGCAGCGAATACAGCTGGATGCGGTCAGGGTGCTGCGCTGGCCAACGGGCGGTGATCGGGAAGGCGGAGAGATCGGCCATGGGAACGCATCCTGTGGTGGGCAATGGGTCAGACCTTCGAAGGTAGGGCGCCGCGGGGGCTGATTCAACCGCTCCGCACCACCCGGCCATGTTCGGCATACACTCACCCGAGCCTGCCACGGAGCCCGCCATGACCGCGTACATCGCCCTACTCCGTGCCGTGAACGTCGGTGGCACCGGCAAGCTGCCCATGAGCGAGCTCAAGGCCATGTGCGAAGCGGAGGGGTTCGAGGGGGTAAAGACCTATATCGCCAGCGGCAATGTGGTGTTCACCTCGCCGCTGAAGGAGAAGGCCGTTAAGGCCGCGCTCGAAGCCCGGCTGGCCGATTACGCGGGGAAGCCGGTCGGTGTCATGGTCCGCACCGCCGCGGAGATGGCGGCCGTTCTTGCCGCCCATCCCTTTCCCGACGCACCAGGCAACCGCGTCGTCGCTATCTTCCTCGACGAGGCACCGCCAAAGGACACCCTGGCAGCAGTGCGCCACCAGGCCAACGAGGAAATCCGCCTGGGCAAGCGCGAGATTTATGTCCGCTACGACGACGGCATGGCGTCATCGAAACTGGTGATTCCCGCCGCCAAGTCCGGCACGGCCCGCAACATCAACACAGTGGCAAAACTCGCCGACATGGCCGCCGCCCTGTAGGAGCGGGCTTGCGCGCGACGCACGCCCTCGATTGCGCACCAGACAGGGCAAAAACTACCTCACTCCGCGCTAGCAGCCACCAGCGGCTGCGGCTCACGCGCTGCAAGATCCTGCGCCCGCGTTCGCGCGCCTCGGCCCTCATGACTGCCATGTCACTGTGGAAGGACTCGAGCTTTCAGAACGTGTCGTCCGCACCCGCGAATTGTCCGCGCTATTGAGCCCGATCGTCGATAATCCACACGTCGCGATCCGGTGCATTGATAGGCACCAGAGATCCATCCGCATACCAAACCGTCCCGTCCTCAAGCCGAGGGGGTTGCACGTTTGTGATAAATCGATCGAAACAATGATGCTGACATTCTGGGCAGCGCGGCATATTAGCCGGGAATCGCTGCACCTTTTCCTGATAGTACGCCCTGTAGTCCGCCCCGAACCCGGGGACTCCGGCGGGAAGAGGCTCATTCAGAATGCCATCCGTTCTCCCGTTCGCCCATATGACCGTATTGCAACAGGCGCACTGCGCGCCAACCATGTCTGAGCGTCGCTCGTCCACGGCGCAGGTGACGCCGTGGCGCCGTGGCGCTTCATGCCTTTGAGGTAAATGACATTGATGCCTAGCAAATTAGCGCTTCGTTTTGTCATCGCGCCATTCATGGCAGATCTCGTCTAGGCTTCAAGTATCTTCAGAACCTCCGAGAGGAGTGCCCATTCATCCAACTCGTAGTCCAGTCTATCTTCATCGCCGCTGTAAAGATCCGATACAACAA